>DFYG01000168.1:4582-23643 GCA_002382605.1 Synergistaceae bacterium UBA4088
ATCTTCCCGGAGATCGACTACGACAAGGTCAACCGCATCAGGGGAATGAACATTTCCATTGTTTCGACCGCAAAGACCGACGAAGAGGCTATGAGTCTTCTTCAGGCACTTGGAATGCCTTTCGTCCGGTAAGGGAGGAGATGTAGCGAATGGCTCGAAAAGCTATGAGGATCAAGGCCGCAAGGCAACCCAAATTCAAGGTTCAAGGCTATACGAGATGCCCTCTCTGTGGTCGAGTGCATGCTTACATGAGGAAATTTAATATGTGTCGCTGTTGCTTCCGGAAGCTGGCCCGGGAAGGTAAGATCCCCGGAGTCGTAAAATCCAGCTGGTAGCACGGGATGCGGTCAAGGAGGCTATTGCGATGTATGTGAATGACCCGATCGGGGACATGCTCACGCGCATCCGGAACGCTAACATGGTCTACCATGAAACAGTTGACATGCCCATAAGCAAGGTAAAACTTGCGCTCGCCAGGATCCTGAAAGAAGAGGGGTACGTCAAAAATTTCAAGGTCGTCAACGATCCAAAGAAGCCCTATGCCACACTCCGTCTGTTTCTGACCTATGGTCCGCAGAGGGAGCGGGTGATACAGGGTCTTCGCAGGATCAGCAAACCCGGGCGCAGGATCTATGTACAGAAGGACGAACTCCCGAGTGTCATGAAGGGGCTCGGTACTGCCGTCATTTCGACGTCAAAAGGGATGATGCCGGACGCGGAGGCACGCAAACTCGGCCTCGGCGGCGAAGTCGTCTGCTTCGTCTGGTAAGGGGGGTGTCTTAAGTGTCCAGAATCGGAAGAAAACTTATAGACATGCCCACCGGAGTCACTCTTTCCGTTGATGACGGAAAGGTGATGGTAAAAGGTCCAAAGGGAGATCTTTCCGTTGACCTGGTTCCCGGTATCGATATTTCCGTTGAGGATAACGCGATCAAGGTCACCCGGCAGAGCGACGACAAAAAGACAAGGGCATTTCACGGGATGATCAGAGCTCTTGTGAACAATCTTGTGGTGGGGGTCAGCCAGGGTTTCGAGAGAAATCTTGAGATCGTGGGTATCGGCTGGCGCGCGCAGATGCAGGGAAAAACACTCGTGATGAATCTTGGCTTCTCGCACCCTGTTGAATTCGATCCTCCCGAGGGAATTGAGATCAGCACGGATGGACCTGCGAAAATTGCTGTAAAGGGAATCGATAAACAGGCGGTCGGACAGACAGCGGCCATAATCAGGGGCTTCCGCCCCCCCGAGCCCTACAAGGGCAAGGGTATCAGGTATGCCGGCGAGCACGTGATCCGAAAAGCCGGCAAGGCCGGCGCCTAGCTTGTGAGGTGAAGGGCAGAAATGAAAAATAGAACTCGGAACGACATGCGCATGATCCGCCATCGCCGTCTTCGCAAGACTCTTTCCGGAACCGGCGAGCGCCCCCGCCTTGCGGTGTTCCGCAGCCTGAATCATATTTATGCCCAGCTTATCGATGATACAAAAGGGCATACGATCGTTGCCGCATCGACGCTGGAGAAGGATGTCAGGTCGGCCCTCAAGGGGTCCGGGGATTTTGAGGCGGCAAAGAGTGTCGGCAGGCTGATCGCCGAAAGGGCGCTTGAGAAGGGTATTTCCCAGGTCCTTTTCGACCGTGGAGGTCACATGTACCACGGGAATGTCAAGGCACTTGCCGACGCGGCCCGCGAAACCGGTCTGAAGCTTTGAGGGGGGTACAGGATATGAGAGGCAACAACAGCGGCCCAAAAGGGCAGGAAATGCTTGAAAGGGTTGTTTCAATAAACCGTGTCAGCAAGGTCGTCAAAGGCGGCAAGAGGTTCAAGTTCAGCGTTCTTGTCGTGGTTGGAGACGGAACCAGAAATGTAGGCATGGGAATAGGGAAGGCCAGGGAGATCTCTGAGGCTGTCAGGAAAGGCATAGATAAAGCCAAGAAAAACCTGGTGGAACTCAAGAGGGTGGGAAGCAGCATCCCGCACGATATCATTGGACGGTTCGGAGCTGCCGAGGTTCTTATAAAGCCCGCCGCCCCTGGAACTGGAGTCATCGCCGGAGCCGTAGTCCGGGCGATAATGGAGTTGGGCGGGGTCAGCGACGTCCTCACCAAGGTCATCGGACGCACTTCGAACCCGGTCAACGTGGCCTACGCAACCATGCAGGCACTGAAGGGACTTCGTACACCCGAAGAGGTCATGCGCCTCCGCGGCAAGGAACCCCGTCAGGCAGCAGGGGCTTAGGGGGACGGAAGAGATATGTCCAGGTTGAAAATTACGCTAGTCAGAAGCACGATCGGGCGTCTTCCCAGGCAGAGAAAGACGGTTCAGGCCCTGGGGCTCAGGAGGCTGAGACACACGGTTTTTCATGATGACACTCCCCAGATCCGCGGGATGATCGGCGCTGTCGCCCATCTTGTGGACTGGGATCTTGTCGAGGAATAGGGGGGAGAGGCTCGTGGGAATACATGAACTCCGGCCTGCTCCTGGGTCAAAAAGAAAGCCCAAGAGATTGGGGCAGGGCACGGGTAGCGGAACAGGCAAAACAGCAGGAAAAGGACACAAGGGGCAGAAGGCCCGCAGCGGCGGAGGGGTACGCCCCGGCTTCGAGGGGGGGCAGATGCCTCTTTCAAGGAGAATTCCGAAGCGCGGTTTCAGCAACGCCAGATTCAAGAAGTCCTTCCAGGTCATCAATATCGAGAGGCTGAATGATCTCTTCGAAGCGGGAAGCGAGGTAGGAATTCGTGAAATGCTCGCGTCGGGTTTGATCAGGAATTTGAAGTTGCCCGTCAAGGTGCTCGGGAACGGTGATATGACAGTAGCTCTCAAAGTGAGTGCAAATGCCTTCAGCGGACAGGCTATCGCCAAGATAGAAGCGGCCGGCGGGAAGACCGAGGTGATCTAGGTGCTTGACGCCTTCAGGGATGCTTTCAGATTACCTGACCTTAAACGGAAGATACTTTTTACACTGGGAGTCCTTTTCCTCTTCCGACTGGGGACCCATATCCCTACTCCCGGAGTGGATACCGAAGCAATGGCCCGCCTCTTCGAACAGGGGGGCATTCTCGGTTTTCTTGATCTGTTCGCCGGTGGCGCCCTCAGGAGGTTCAGCGTTTTTGCCCTGGGTGTTGCACCTTATATCAACGCAAGTATAGTCATGCAGCTTCTTGTAGTGGTTTTCCCTGCTCTCGAGAAACTCCAGAAGGAGGGTGAGCAGGGAAGAAAGAAGATAGTGCAGTATACCCGCCTGGGGACGGTCTTTTTTGCGGCCGTGCAGGCCATAGGCATGACCTTCTGGCTCGGAAGCCTGGGCATATTCACAGGAGGAGCTCTCGGGTTCATTACCGCGACGATAACTGTAACCGCGGGGTCGCTTGTCGTCATGTGGCTGGGTGAGGAGATATCCGACCACGGGATAGGGAACGGGATATCGCTTCTGATATTTGCGGGGATCGTAGCAAGGCTCCCCGAGGCCATTATCAGAACCTGGTCCCTGATGACCATGGGTGAGATGAGCATTCTCGTGATCACGCTTGCGGTCGTTCTGATGCTTGTAGTCATAGCCGGATGCGTTCTACTTCAGGAGGGGCAGCGCAGGCTGCCAGTGCAGTATGCCAAGCGTGTCGTGGGCAACAAGGTGTACGGCGGCCAGAGTACGTTCATTCCGCTCAAGGTTAACCAGGCCGGTGTCATTCCGATCATCTTCGCATCATCCGTTCTGCTGTTTCCCTATACTATCGTTCGCTTCTTTCCGGGAAACGCTGCAGCGGTTGTCCAGCGGTTCCTTTCTCCGGACAGTTTCGTCTATATGACACTGTATGTAATTCTGATCGTATTCTTCTCTTACTTCTATACTGCTGTGGTCTTTGATCCCAGCGACACAGCCAACAACATGAAGAAGTATGGCGGGTTCGTTCTCGGGATCAGGCCGGGAAAGCCTACGGCGGATTACATCGAGAAGATAATGTCGCGGATAACACTGGGCGGAGCCGTTTTTCTGGCTGCAGTTGCCCTCTTGCCGACGCTGATGACCCGAATGATGGGCATCACAAGTTTCTACTTTGGAGGAACCGCGGTCCTGATCGTGGTCGGTGTAGCTCTGGATACCGTACACCAGATCGAAGCCCAGCTCCTTATGAGGCACTACGAAGGCATCCTCAAGAGGGGCAAGGGAAAGACCTCCGGTCTTTTGAAGTTCTAGAAGGGGAAAACGCTCATGAGATTGATATTTCTTGGTTCACCAGGCGCCGGAAAGGGAACACAGGCTGCAGTACTCAAGGAGAGACACGGCGTAGCCCATATTTCAACCGGC
This sequence comes from Synergistaceae bacterium UBA4088, assembly GCA_002382605.1. Lineage (GTDB taxonomy): Bacteria > Synergistota > Synergistia > Synergistales > Thermovirgaceae > UBA2252. The sequence continues at coordinate 8,885 of DFYG01000168.1, forward strand.
GATATTCTCCGGGACAATGTCAGGAACGGGACTGTTCTTGGAACGGCTGCCAAAGGGTACATGGATTCCGGCAGGCTTGTTCCCGACGACGTCATCATTTCGATGATGGAGGAGCGACTTGTTCAGCCGGACTGTAAAAAGGGGTTCATTCTCGACGGGTTTCCCAGGACTGTTCCACAGGCCGAAGCGCTGGATGTACTTCTGGAAAGACTCGGCATAGTCCTGGACGGGGTTGTCCTGTTCGATGTACCCGGCAAGGTCGTGGTGGAACGCCTTACCGGCAGGAGGGTCTGCGGCAAATGCGGTGCCGTCTTTCACGCGACCTTCAAGAAGACCCGTGTCCCTGGTATCTGTGACCTCTGCGGCGGAGACCTGGTTCAGAGAGAAGACGACAAAGAGGAAGTAGTACTCAAGAGGCTTGCGGTCTACGAGGAACAGACGGCTCCGCTTATCGGATACTATGAACGCAAAAAGAACCTCGTTCGTGTTGACGCGAGTCAGGACGGGAGAAAAGTTCTTGAGGACATTGAAAAGTCTTTCGGGAGACGTAATGATTTCGATCAAGAACGATAAAGACATATTTCATCTCCGGACAGCGGGCAAGATCGTCGCAGATGTTCTTATGCTCATGAAAGAGATCATCGGACCAGGGGTAGATACACTTACCCTGGATAAGCGGGCCGAGGATCTTATTACAGCCGCAGGAGGGCTTCCGGCGTTCAAGGGGTACCGGGTTCCAGGCATACCCAGGCCCTTCCCCGGGACGCTTTGTGTTTCCATAAATGACGAGGTGGTCCATGGGATACCTGCCAGGGAAAGAACGCTGCAGGAGGGCGACATTGTCAGCATCGATGTAGGGGTACGCTTCGAGGGTTATTACGGGGATGCGGCATACACCTTTCCCGTTGGAAAAGTTTCGCCCAAGAGGTCGGAACTCCTTGAGGTGACGCGCGATTCCCTGGACAGGGCTGTCAGTGCGGCAGTGGAAGGGGGCACTCTTGGAGACATCGGCTTTGCCGTTGAATCCTTTGTGGTTCCAAAAGGGTACGGGATCGTGAGGAACTATGCGGGGCATGGAATAGGCAGAAATCTGCATGAGCCCCCCCAGGTTCCGAACTACGGGGTTCCCGGCAGGGGAATAACCCTGAAGAGCGGAATGGTCCTGGCGATCGAGCCTATGATAATGTCCGGGAACGAGGCGGTAAGGACGCTAAAGGACAAGTGGACAGTCGTAACAGCGGACGGCTCTGATGCGGCACATTTCGAGAAGACCATCGTTGTTACCGGCGGGGATCCGGAGGTTTTGACACCTTGGGTGTGATGAACGGTTTTTTCGGGAAAACCGATCGGCGGGGCATCGCGGTTTCATACTGCAGATCAGTGCCAGTGGCGACTCCGGGCCCTTGTATCATCCGCCGGAATGAAGTACTCGAAAAGTGCGACAAGGAGGGTGACGGAGCCGTATGCCAAAAGATGACATGATCGAGGTCCGGGGTAAAGTGATCGAGCCATTGCCGAACGCCATGTTCCAGATCGAACTGGAAAACGGGCACAGGGTTTTAGGCCACGTGTCGGGAAAGATGAGGATGCACTTCATCAGGATCCTACCGGGGGACAAAGTGCTGGTGCAGATATCTCCCTATGACTTGACACGCGGGCGGATCGTGTATAGATATAAATAGTTCGAACTTTGGAACTTCAAAGAAGTACATGACAGATCCAGAGCAACAGATCTCCATTGAGGAGCGTGGAACAAAATGAAAGTCAAACCTTCAGTGAAAACCGTCTGCGAGCATTGCAGAGTGATCAAGCGGAACGGGGTAATCAGGATCATTTGCAGCAAGAATCCAAGGCATAAACAGAGACAGGGAGCAAGGAGGTAATAATCCGATGGCACGTATTGCAGGAGTTGATCTTCCGCGCGAAAAGCGCATCGAAATCGCGCTGACGTATATCTTTGGTATTGGACAGCCTTCCGCCAGAAAGATCCTGGAGGCGACCTCGATAGATCCGGACACCCGGGTCAAGGATCTGACAGAGGAAGAGGCACAGCGGCTGAGGGGGGAAATTGAAGAGACCTTCAAGGTAGAAGGAGACCTCAGGCGGGAAGTGGCCATGAACATCAAGCGTCTGATCGAGATCGGATGCTACAGGGGGATGCGTCACAAGTTCGGTCTCCCGGTCAGAGGACAGAAAACGAAGACGAACGCAAGAACCCGGAAAGGGCCGCGTCGTGCTGTTGCGGGCAAGAAGAAACCCGCGGCCAAGAAATAATACGACCCGAATTCCGGGTGCCGGTATAAGGCAAGGGAGGGAATAAACGAGTGGCAAAGAGAACTCAGCGCAAGGGAAAGAAGAAGGAAAGAAAAAATATCAGTTATGGTGTTGCGCATATCTTCTCGACATTCAACAACACCATTATCAGCGTAACCGACAGGCAGGGCAACCTGCTTTCATGGGCTTCAGGCGGCAATGTGGGTTTCAAGGGAGCCCGAAAATCAACTCCTTTCGCTGCTCAGATGGCTGCACAGCAGGTTGCGAAGCAGGTACAGGATCATGGAATGCAGGAGATCGATGTTGTGGTCAAGGGGCCCGGACCGGGTCGCGAATCCGCCATTCGTTCCCTGCAGGCCGCAGGCCTTCAGGTCAATGCGATAAAGGACGAGACGCCGATCCCGCACAACGGGTGCCGGCCTCCCAAGCGCAGAAGAGTCTAGCAGGCCGATTAAGGAGGGTAACTCATATAATGAGCAGATATACAGGTGCTGTGTGCCGCCTTTGCCGGGCTGAAGGGACCAAGCTTTTCCTGAAGGGTGACCGGTGCTACACGGAAAAATGCGCCATAAACAAGAGGAATGTCCGACCGGGACAACACGGACAGAGCCGGAGGTCCAAGGTAAGTGAATATGGGATCCGTCTCCGCGAAAAGCAGAAGCTGAGACGCTTTTACGGGATCAACGAGACCCAGTTCAGAAGATTCTTTGCCGCCGCCTCCAAGATGGCTGGCCAGACGGGCCATAACTTTCTTCAGATCCTCGAGAGACGCCTGGACAACGTAGCCTACAGGTTCGGGATAGGTGTAAGCAGAAGTCAGGCGCGCCAGTTCGTAATGCACGGACACGTTCTGGTGAACGGGAACAAGGTCGATATTCCAAGTTACCTTGTCAAGGCCGGAGATGCTATCTCTGTGCATCAGGGGAGCAAGGACAAACCGGTGATCAAGGAAAACGTCGAGGTAGCGGGTTCCAGGACCATCCCGGGATGGCTGCAGTTCGACCCTGAACGTCAGGAAGGTCGTGTGATAGCTCTTCCGACTCGTGAGCAGATCGAAGTCCCTGTCAAAGAACAGCTTGTCGTCGAGTTCTATGCCCGATAGGGAAGTCTGGGGGGAAATAATTTGGAACAGATCAGACCTGATATCCGAGTAGAGGCAAGCACCCCCCTTAACGGAAGGATCGTTCTGGGTCCTCTTGAGAAGGGGTACGGTGTAACACTTGGAAATTCGCTCAGGCGGGTTCTGCTTTCTTCGATAAAGGGTACCGCAATTACGGCCGTCAGGGTCGAGGGGATCCTTCATGAATTCAGCACAATTCCCGGGATCAGAGAGGATGCTATCGAGCTTCTTCTGAATCTGAAGAATATCGCGCTGAAGAGCCATTCAGGAGAGACCAGGATCCTGCGGCTGGAGGCCAAGGGGCCGTGTGAGGTTTCCCCGAAGAACATACTTCCTGACAGCGACGTCGAGTTTGTTGACCCCGACGTGCATATCTGCACCCTCGCAGAGGGGGCTTCTCTCGACATGGATCTTTTTATCGAGACTGGAACAGGTTACGTTACCTCGGACCGGGATCGACCCAAAGATCTGCCCGTTGACGCCCTGGTCGTCGATGCTGTCTTTTCCCCTGTCCGCAGGGTTAAATACGAGGTTCAGGACGCAAGGGTTGGACAGCGAACGGACTACGAAAGACTGGTCCTTGAGATATGGACCAATGGTTCCGTCACTCCGGAGCACGCCGCTATCGAGGCGTCAGGAATTCTGCAGAAATTCTTTTCCATGCTTTACCAGGGTCTGGGAGTTGACGAGTCAGGATCGATCGATGTACCCGGTCTTCCCCAGGGACAGGAACCTGCTGCCGTTGACGGAGTTCTTTTGCGCTCCATCAAGGATCTCGAACTCTCGATAAGAAGTGAGAACTGCCTTCTCAGGGGCGGGATCCAGACGATCGGCGATCTGATGAGCAGGACCAAGGCAGAACTGCTTAAGATAAGGAACCTGGGAAAGATCTCTCTCAGGGAGATCGAGGAGAAGCTTGAGCCTTTCGGGTTGAATATCAAGGGAGAAGAATCCGAAGAGGATGAAGAGGATATTTTGGAGGAGGATGAAGCCCGATGAGGCATCGAGTAGATAGACGCAAGCTGGGACGCTATGGAAGCCACCGTATGTCCATGCTTGCAAACCTCACGGCGAGCCTTTTTCTGGAAGAACGGCTCGAAACAACAGTTACAAGGGCCAAGGAAGTCAGACGTTTCGCCGAGAGGATGATCACCAAGGCCAAGATCGGCGATCTGCACAACAGGAGAATTGTCGCTTCCAGGATGGGGAATGTCGAGGCAGTAAAGAAACTTTTCAACGAAGTGGCAGGTCGTTTTACTGAAAGACAGGGCGGTTATACGCGCATCGTAAAAACGTCGTATCGTCGTGGAGACTCCGCCCCGATGGCTATTATTGAACTTGTAGAGAGGTCATGACGGGAGACTGCCTGGGAAGGTTCTCCAAAGTTTCCTTTTCCTATCCGGAATCTTCTGAACCCGCTATCGTTGACATAGACCTTGATATCAGAAAAGGTGAATGGATAGCTGTACTGGGAAGCAACGGGTCAGGAAAATCGACGCTGGCCAAACATCTAAACGCCCTGCTGGTGCCAACGCAGGGCGATTGTTTTGTGGGCGGACTGAACACCCGAAGCGATGAAGGAAGAAGAGAGGCCAGAAGAACCGTTTCAATGGTCTTCCAAAACCCCGAAAACCAGATCATCGCGGCGGTGGTCGAAGAGGATGTGGCGTTCGGTCCTGAAAACCTGGGTCTTGCCCCGGAGGAGATCAGGGAACGGGTCCGGTGGGCGCTTGAGATCTCCGGGTTGGAGAAAATGTCCAGAAAACCGGTCTATGCGCTCTCCGGGGGACAGAAACAGAGACTCGCGGTAGCAGGGGCAATAGCCCAGCGCCCCCCGTGCCTTGTCATGGATGAGGCCACAACCATGCTGGATCCCAGAGGAAGGCAGGATCTTATGGATGTCCTTGCAGCGCTGCATTCCGAAGGGATGACTCTCGTCACGATCACTCATCGTCTTGAGGAGATACTTCTTTGCGACAGCTGTGTAGTTCTTTCCCGCGGGAAGATATGCTGGAGAGGTACACCTGGAGATCTCTTCCTTCTGGGACCCCGAATAGACGAGTGGGGTCTTGAGGCTCCTGCAATAGTCAGGGAGTGGAAGATCCTTGTTGACCGTGGGCTCATCGGGCCCGGGACGATGCCATTGATCGGAGATATGGTGGAGGCCCTATGTCAATAACCGTCAGGGATCTGGTCCATGTCTATCACCCCGGGACTCCTTTGGAGACGAAGGCCCTCAATGGAGTGGAGTTCGAAGCAGAGAAGGGGAAATGGGTTGCCGTTGTGGGGCATACCGGCAGCGGCAAATCGACTTTGGCCCAGCATCTGAACGGTCTGCTTCTGCCGTCAAGCGGCTCTGTAAGTATTGACGGTATAACGATCGGCCCGGGTGAAAAATCCCTTCGCGCGGTCAGGCAGAAGGTCGGCCTTGTCTTTCAGTACCCTGAGCAACAGCTTTTCGAGGAGACTGTTTTCCAGGAGGTCGCATTCGGGCCAAAAAATTGGGGTTTCACTCCTGAAGAGATCAAAAATGAGGTGGAAAAGTCTTTGGCACAGGTGGGTATAGGACCGGAGCTTTTCGGAGCAAATCCTTTCAGGCTCTCGGGAGGACAGAAGAGGAGGGTGGCTATCGCCTCCGTCCTTTCCTCAAGGCCGGATTATCTGGTTCTTGACGAGCCCACGGCGGGGCTTGATTCGTCCGGGAAAAAGCAGCTTCTTTCTCTTCTCGTTGATCTTAAATCTCTCGGGAAAGGGATCGTTCACGTAACCCACGACATGGATCTTGCTCTCGGGCTAGCGGACATGGTTTTCGTTCTGGATGATGGCAAGAGCTTATTGTGGGGTCCCCCGGAACTGATCCTCTGGGAGCTGCTGGAGCGGGATATCCGTGGACTCGTAATTCCTCCGTTGGTCCGGTTCGCTGGAAGACTTAGAGATCTGGGTTTTGAGGTTCCTCTCACCTGGGATCCGATCCGGCTGGCGGAGGCGATATCGGGGAGCAGAAGGAAATGAAATTTCTTAACAACATGACGCTCGGGCAGTATGTGCCAGTTGATTCCCAAATACATTCGCTTGATCCCCGTAGCAAGATCATCGCGACCATTGTTTGCCTTACGGGCGTTTTTCTGGTCAGAGAGCCTTACGGCTTTCTCTCATGGGGATTGTTTTTTGTCCTTATTGTTTCTGTTTCCAGACTCCCCGGAAGTCTGATCATTTCTTCTTCAAGACCTGTCTGGATCCTTATCGCTTTCACCTCTGTCATTCATCTTTTCTTTACAAAGGGTGTCCCCGTTTTTTCCTGGGGTATTCTGGAGATAACGCGGGAGGGTCTGGATATGGCAGTGAGGATGGGTCTCAGGCTGTTGATGCTGGTACTGTTCGCTGGATTCCTGACCCTTACCACAAGCCCTACCGAGCTGGCAGACGGTCTTGAAAGTCTTTTCTCCCCATTGAAAAGGTTCGGATTCCCGGCACATGAACTTGCAATGATGATGACCATAGCGCTAAGGTTCATTCCCACACTCCTCAACGAAACCGAGAGGATCATGAAAGCCCAGATAGCCAGGGGGGCGGATCTGGACAGAGGAGGTCCCCTGCGCCGCCTGAGGGCGTTCATCCCCGTTCTGGTCCCTCTATTCGTTATCGTCTTCCAGAGAGCTGATGACCTGGCCACAGCTATGGAGGCCAGGAACTACACCGGTGGTGAAGGAAGGACTCGAATGTATCCTTTGCGCTGGTCGGTTACGGACTCCGGAGTGCTTATGCTTACTCTCCTTTTTGCGATCGCCGTCTCGCTTCTGGAGAAGCGTTTGATGCCATGACGCGTTACGCCGCCAAAATCGCCTACGATGGTTCCGGATTTTCCGGTTGGCAAAGCCAGAAAGGGATTACGCGGGAGACTATCCAGGAGTCTCTGGAAACCGCTCTTTTCCTCCTTAACAAACGAGAGACCTCTGCGGTTGTCGCAGGAAGGACTGATCGCGGTGTACATGCCATGGGGCAGGTCGTCTCCTTTGACACCACTGCGGAGTGGGAGGCTTCAAAACTCAGGAGCGCGATAGACGCCAATCTTCCTGATCCCGTTAGCGTTCTTTCTGTGGCCCGTGTTCACGAAACATTCAACGCCAGGCACAGCGCTCTCTGGAGAGAGTATGTTTACTTCATCTGGAAGGGCTCCGGATGCCCCCCCCAGATCAAACCGTTCGTATGGAGAAATTCTCTCCCCTGGGATGACCTGGCGGTTCGGAGTGTTTGCCGCACCCTGAAGGGGCGGCACGATTTCAGCGCCTTTTGCAGGAAGAACGATCGTCCTGAAAACACGGTCAGAACCATCATGTGCGCGGGTTTTTCGAGGAGTGGCCCGCTTTGCAGGGTACGGATCAGGGGGAGGAGCTTTCTTACTAACATGATGCGGATAATTCTCGGATCGATCGATCTTGTTGCTTCCGGCAAGAGGGATGTTGCGTGGTTTGAATCGCTTCTTGAAGGTGGAACAAGATGCGAGGCAGGGCCCACCGCTCCTGCTTCCGGCCTTTTCCTCTGGAAGGTCGGTTATGACCCATCTCCATGGGCTGCTTATTGAGGGGTATGCCTTTTATAGGATATAGTCTATCAGGAGCCGCCGGGGTGAATGCTCCGGAGTCTCTTGTCGGGGCAGAGATCGAAGGAGGGAATCATGCATGTGGGGTATGGATGTAGGGATCGATCTGGGGACGGCAAATGTCCTGATCTTCATGAAGGGCAAGGGAGTTGTCCTCAGGGAGCCCTCTGTTGTTGCCGTAGATCAGAACACCGACAGAATTCTTGCCGTTGGCAATGAGGCAAAAAACATGCTGGGGCGCACGCCCGGAAATGTTGTTGCCATCAGGCCTCTCCGGGATGGCGTAATAGCTGATTACACAATGACCGAAGCCATGCTCAGATATTTTCTTCGGAAGGTGGTATCAGGTTTTGGGCGTTTTTTGAGGCGCAGGGTAATGATCTGCGTCCCATCTGGTGCCACTGATGTTGAAAGAAGAGCGGTTCTGGAGGCCGCCGTGGAGATCGGCGCCAAGGAAGCCTTTCTAATTGAGGAGCCAATGGCCGCGGCGATCGGGGCGAACCTCGACATATCGGAGCCAAGGGGGAATATGGTAGTCGATATAGGAGGTGGCACCACGGATATAGCGGTTCTGTCCTACGGTGGTATAGTCGTTACGGAGTCTCTCCGGTTAGGCGGTGACCGCTTTGACGAAAACATCACACGTTTTATCCGGAAGGAGTACAACCTCGCCATTGGAGAACAGACTGCCGAGAATATCAAGATCCAGATCGGAAACGCTTATCCCCTGCATTCCGAAGAGACCATGAACATCAAGGGCCGTGATCTTGTGCATGGACTCCCCAGACAGATAGAGATCACAGACAGGATCGTGGCGAAAGCCATAGAGGAAGCTGTCGGAATGATCATCGAAGGGATCCGCCATGTACTTGAACAGACTCCTCCAGAGCTTTCCGCCGACATAATCGACAGGGGAATAACCCTCACCGGAGGGGGAGCGCTTCTCAGGGGGATCCCGGAGCTTATTACCAAGAGAACCCTTATCCCGGCTTATGTAGCAGACTCTCCCCTGGAATGTGTGGCTCTTGGTACCGGCAAGGCTCTTGAGGATATCGACAAGCTCAGGAGCAGCGGTTCCCTTATCGGGACATCCCGAAGACGCGACAAGCGATTCTGGTAACTGGTTATGGATCCCGCCCCGGATGTTAAGATTGGAAATAAGGATGTTTGTGAGTTAGAATATAAACCGTGGTGGTCCACCGGTTTACATTTTTCGTGCCTTGGATGCGGCAGATGCTGTCGTGGAGAACCCGGCGCGATATGGATCAGCGAAGAGAACATTGCGGCGGCGTCGGGTGTAATGGACCTCGAGCCAGCTGATTTCCAGAGAATATTTGTTACCAGACGATGGAAAAGGCCAAGCCTGAGGGAAAAACCCAACGGCGACTGCGTCATGTACGAAAGGGAGAGCGCAAGGTGCGGGATTTATGCCGTCCGCCCCGCGCAATGTTCACTTTTTCCCTTCTGGCCAAGTATTCTGGGATCTCGCGTGAAATGGGAAAGAACCTCCGCTGAGTGCCCCGGGATCGGTCAGGGACGTTTCTACAATGCCGGGGAGATAGCCGCCCTTCTTGAACAAAGCCCTTTCCCGGATCTTTAAATGCAGGAAGAAAAACTGGCAGGCGGAACAGGGCAGAAAGATCTCCGGGATCCAGAGCACCATCAAAAGTGGAGCATTATCCTCTGCCACAACCCGGAAACAATGGGATGCCATTGAGCATCCCAACAACAAATAATACAGGGAGGTAGCTCGAATGGCCAAGATCGACAGAAGTGTTGCTGCGAAGGATGCGTTTCAGGAGATCCAGAAGTGGCTTCTTCGTGACGGTTTCGATATCGTCATAGACATGGAGAAGTCAAAAGGCTCGCACATGATCAACAAGGTCAACGGTGACGACTGGCTCGATTTCTACACCTTTTTCGCTTCCGCTCCGTTCGGAATGAACCACCCCAAACTCGATAATCCCGAGTTCAAGGAGACCATTTTCAGGGCCGCGATCAACAAGGTGGCCTGCTCGGACATCTACACTGAGCCCATGGCGAAGTTTGTGAAGACTTTTGGAGATATCGCTGTCCCCAAGGGATTCAACCACGTATTCTTCATTGACTACGGAACCCTGGCGGTCGAGAATACTTTCAAGGTTGCAATGGACTGGAAGGTACAGAAGCTTCTCCAGAAGGGGAAGATAAGCAAGGGAGATGCCATCAAGGGGCGCAAGGGAACAAAGGTAATTCACTTCAATGAGGCTTTCCATGGACGGAGCGGCTATACGCTTACGGTAACAAACACCCAGGACCCCAACAAGTACCAGTATTTTGCCCAGTACGACTGGCCGCGTGTTCTTAACCCCAAGATCTACTGGCCGCTTGAGGATAATCTGGGTGTAGTTTCCTGGCTTGAGAGACAAGCCATCAAGCAGATCAAAAAGGCCATCAACGATAACCCCGACGACATCTGCGCCATCATAATCGAGACAATTCAGGGGGAGGGCGGAGACAACCATTTCCGCACCGAGTTCTTCCAGCAGATGCGGGATATATGCGATGCTGAAGAGATCCTTCTGATTTTCGATGAAGTCCAGTGCGGAATGGGCATCACCGGCAAGATGTGGGCGTTTGAGCATCACACGCCTGTAAAGCCGGACATATTCGCCTTCGGCAAGAAGTCCCAGATCTGCGGCCTTGTGGCCGGTCCAAGGGTCGATGAGGTCGAGGATAACTGCTTCAAGATCTCAAGCCGCATCAATTCAACCTGGGGTGGTGCCCTTGTGGACATGATAAGGGCAACCCGCTATCTCGAGATCTACGAAGAGGATAATGTTCTTGATTACGTTGCCAACACCGCAGGGCCTGCGCTCCTTGACGGTCTCAAAAAACTTGAGGCCGACTTCCCGAAACTCATCAAGAACGTAAGGGGCAAAGGGCTTATGTGCGCCTACGACTTTGATAACGGCGAGCTCCGCAACAAGGCACTGAAGGCGTTCTGGGCGAAAAAAATGCTGGTTCTTCCATGCGGTGACGTCTCCATTCGTTTCCGCCCGGCACTCAACGTTCCGCTCAAAGACCTTGAGCACGCGCTGGACATTTCCCGCGAGGTTTTCAAGGAGTGCAGCAAGTAGTTCTTCCTGTCACTATTTACTGAATAAAGTATAATTGGGCCGGGGGGCAGATCTCCCGGCCTTTTTTGTGCAGCAGAAGAAGAACACGAAGCGGAAAACTTGCCGGAGAGAAGAGGTGCTCGTGAAGTGCCTGATATGATAATGGATATGAACTGGATGCTTATTCTGATCCTCATCTTTGTCAGCGGGATCGTGGCCTATATCGGGGACATCGTCGGCATGCGGTTCGGCAAAAAGAGGATCAGCATTTTCGGCCTGCGCCCGAAGTCAACGTCATCCCTTATAACGGTCGTGTCAGGTATCCTGATCACTATCCTCACTCTGGCGGTCCTTTCCGCTACTTCCCAGACTGTCAGGACGGCAATATTCAGCATGAAATTCGTCCAGAAGCAGATAACAGAGCTGACATCCCAACTTCAGGGAAACAGGGCGGAAATGGAAGATCTTGAGACAACGCTTCTTGAGAACCAGAAGGACCTCGTCAACAAGCAGATCCAGCTTGCGAACGTTGAAGGAAATCTCAATGCGAGCGAGGCGCACCTCCGGGAGATAGAGGCCGAGCTCGCCCTTACCCGGTCCGAACAGGAAAAAGCCTCCATCAACCTTGCGGAGCTTGAGAAAGAGAGGGAAACCCTTGCAGGAGAGGTGGAAGCTCTCAAGACCGAATCAGAAAGACTCCGCGAGGGGCTGAAGTATGTACGCGGCGGCCGCATAGTCGTCTTTGCCGGAGAGTTGATCGCGCAAACTGTCGTTGCCCCTGAAACCTCCGGGAAAATGCCGGAAGCGGATGATGTTATGGATTCTCTCCTGAGGTCGGCCCAGGGCATGGTCTCCCTGCGATATGGTGTGGATCCGGATCAAGTGAGGGTCTGGCTTGGACCTGAATCATTGGATATCATAAAGAATTCCGTCAAGGATCAAAAAGGGAGAAGGATAATCAGGCTTATTGCATCGGAGAACACGGTTCAGGGTGAAATGATAGCCGCTTCCGCTACCATTCACGAAAGCAAAAAGATCTACGATAAAGGCCATGTCCTCGCTGAGGAGGGTGGCATTCCCGCAGGCCTTTCAGCCGAGGAGGCTGAGGCAAGGCTTTACTCCATACTGGGCGGTCTTAACGCCAGGGCGAAGCAGGACGGAGTGTTGCCTGATCCGATCAGGGGCACTATAGGGAACCTGAGTGCATCCGATTTCTTCGAAGCCGTGGATTCCCTTTCTGAAAGGCAGGACACAGCAAAGGTGATAATAACTACCGATGAGGATATTTATTCCGAAGGGCCTGTTCGTGTTACAATCCAGATCCTCGCGGAATGATGATCTTCCGTATCCAGTGCCTGAAAGGGTGGTTGCCAAAGTGCTTGTCGTCGCGTGTCAGGTTTGTGGCGAGTTCAGGATCCTGCCCGGAACGCCGGATTCGGACGGAATAGCCCGGACGCAGTGGACCTGTCCATGTTGCGGCACAGGTCAGATCCTGCAGCTGCCGGTTAGTATGGACGCCAGAGGGCAGGATCTGGGGAAGATACTCGCTGGCATGGCCTTTTGTCCCTCCCGGACTGATGCGGCAGATGGAGAGGATAATTCCGGCTCATGATCACAGAAGATGAAAGATACCTGTATTACGACAGCAAACTGGCGGTTACCGCCACTGACCTCCAGGAACTATACCGTTTTGCCAGTTGGGGGAGAAGCCGCTCGATAGAACAGATCGACCTGATGCTGCAGGGCACTTCCATGTGTTTCTCCGTAAGATATGCGGGCCGTTTGGCGGCCTTCTGCAGGATACTTACCGATTTTGTCTTCAGGGGATCCCTCTGGGACATAATGGTCCATCCGGACCACCAGGGAAAGGGCCTGGGGTCCTCCCTGCTTGATTATGCACTCAACCATCCGAAGATCAGGAGCATTCCGCTTATCATCACCTACACCAGCGAGCTTTCCCCGTTCCTCTCCAGGCTTGGTTTCATGCATGAGGATGGGGCCATGATGCTTCTCAGAAAACCCATAGAGTATTCGTGACGGAAGGAAACCCCGTTGGGGGAAAATTCAAACACCGGCGCAGCTCTTGCGGCGAACGCCGGTTCAAATTGACAGGGGGGCGGAAAGGAATTGGAAAAAGTGTTTCTTGTATCCTCGGAGTCGGTCACGGAAGGACATCCGGACAAGCTGGCCGACCAGATATCAGACGGAGTTCTCGACGCTATACTCAAGGATGATCCCATGGGCCGGGTGGCCTGTGAGACGCTTGTTACGACCGGTCTGGTCGTTGTAGCGGGTGAGATCACGACAAGCTGTTACGTCGATATTCCCCGCCTTGCGAGGAGTATCGTTAAGGAGATCGGTTACACCAGGGCCAAGTACGGTTTCGATGGTGACACCTGCGCAGTCGTGACAGCCATTGACGAACAATCAACAGACATAAAACAGGGAGTTGACAGTTCGCTGGAACAGCGTGAAGGGGAGATGTCAGAAGAGGACATCGACAAGATCGGAGCAGGGGACCAGGGCATGATGGTCGGATACGCATGCGACGAGACCGAAGAGTTCCTCCCCCTCCCCATAGCACTGTCCCACCGTCTTGCCAGAAGGCTGAGCCAGGTTCGCAAGGACAAGACGTTAGCCTATCTCAGGCCGGATGGCAAGACCCAGGTGACCATCGAATACAGAAACGGCAAGGCGGTCAGGATTGATACGGTAGTAGTATCCGCACAGCATCACCCCGCCGTTGAGATAGGCCAGATCCGCGCGGATATAATACGGGAGGTCATAGGTCCGGTTCTTCCGTCGCACCTGACGGAAACAGAACCCAGGATCCTTGTCAACCCTACCGGAAGATTTGTAATGGGTGGTCCTATGGCAGATACGGGACTTACCGGGCGGAAGATCATCATTGATACCTATGGTGGCGTCGTTCCCCATGGCGGTGGGGCTTTTTCCGGAAAGGATCCCACAAAGGTTGACCGCTCAGCTGCCTATATGACCCGCTACGCTGCAAAGAACGTGGTTGCGGCGGGTCTGGCAAGCGAGTGCAGGATCCAGGTGGCATACGCCATAGGAGTGGCCAGTCCTGTATCGTTGATGGTGGAAACGAATGGAAGCGGAATTATTCCCGACACCTGCCTTACAGAGCTGGTAAGGGAACACTTTGATTTTCGTCCGGCTGCGATAATAAGGGACCTTGACCTCCGAAAGCCTCAATTCAGACGCCTGGCCGCTTACGGCCACATGGGGCGCATTGATCTGGACCCCGTACCGGCCTGGGAACGCATTGACAGGGCAGAAACCCTGAGGAAGGCGGCTGAACAGAAACGCTGACCTATCCGAAACCTGCAGCCCCGGGGCATGGGACCCTCCGGGATATTTTGTCCATGGTTTCCGGGCTTGCCCTTCATATTTTATGGCCGGTGTCCTGCCCGATCTGCGGCAGGACAGCCTCTCCTGCGTGCCCCGAATGCCTCGCCGGACTTGCGGAAGGATTTCCACGAACGACCTGCTCCGAGTGCATGAAGCCCTATCCTTGTCCAAATCACCCGGGTGGCGTCCCTGTAAGAAATTTCACGTTGTTCAGAGGAGTATCGAGGGATCTTGTCCATCTTCTGAAGTATGGATCCCGAAGGGAACTGGGAAGACTTATGGGGCGGGCAATGGG
>DFYG01000113.1 GCA_002382605.1 Synergistaceae bacterium UBA4088
ATCGACAAGAGCCGGTTGTGCTCCGGGCAAGCGAAACTCCGCGCTGAAGAACTCGGCGTCGCTGACCGGGTCGAGTTCATACACGGCGACGCTGCCGGCTACGTCGTCGGAGAAAAGGTCGATGTGGCAGCCTGTGTCGGTGCCACGTGGATCGGTGGAGGAGTAGCCGGTACCATCAAGCTTCTGGCGGAGAGCCTCCGCACCGGGGGGATCATCCTCATCGGCGAGCCGTATTGGCTGCAACTGCCGCCGACGGAAGACCTTGCCAAAGGATGCCAGGCCGGTTCGATCTCCGACTATCTAATGCTTCCGGAGCTTCTCACGTCTTTCGGCGACCTCGACTACGACGTCGTAGAAATGGTTCTGGCAGACCGGGAAGGCTGGGACAGGTACGAGGCGGCCAAGTGGTTCACCATGCGCCGATGGTTTGAAGCGAATCCCGACGATGACCTCGCGAAAGATGTTCGAGCCCAACTGACCTCGGAGCCGGTACGCTACGCCAGGTACACCCGTGAATACATGGGCTGGGGCGTGTTCGCGCTGATGGCGCGGTGATGCGAGGCAGGTGGGGCATACCTGCGGGAAATCCATAGCACATGGAAGCCGGGATGAAGGGGATCAGCTGACGGAGCAAAACAATCCTTAGGTGCTGAACTGGGTCAAAGTGATTTTGATCTTGCCCAAAGTGCGGACTTTATGCCTTTGACTTCCGTTTTTCAGATGCGTCGCTTTTCCGACGGATGATTATTGATCCTGGCCGTCGCGATTATTATGTCGCATAACTGGCCCTCTTCATTGGAGAAAACATAATCTTTGCCCAGGGTTCCATGATCGATCATCAGGATATCTCCCTGATCTATACGGTGTTTTACGTCATTTACCTTAAAAGTGAGCCTTCCTTTGGCGCAATATACTATTTCAAATTTTTCATCGCACGGATCGTTACCCTTTCGCGGGTAGACGACACTCCCATTCGCTATGGACATTCCCAGAACATCGCCAGAGCAGACCCCTGTTTTCATGATGAGATTATAGTCATTCACCTTTCCGCTGCTTGTGGTCTTGTCGCCGCCATAAAAGACGTGCGGCTGGTATCTGCTCAGAACCACCTTTTCCCCGTCGTTATGGGTCAAGATAAACTCATTGTCCAGCGTCATGATGATCCGGGAATAGCCATCAAAGAAAGTAAAATCCGATCTCTCTACATCTACGGTCGCTGTCGAGATCCTGAAGATAAAGTCTCTATCTTTGAACTCGGCATTTTCCGGATAAATAAAAAGCTCCGATACGGTCCCCCCGGACCACACCGTTTTTCTGGCCTTATTTTTCCTGATGATTTTGTATCCTTTATCCATAAACAGATGTTGAAGAAATATCTTCTGCTCCTTCCCTTTAATGATTTGCTTGCATTCTCAACACACTTATTCCGCAAGCAATTCTCCTGCCGCAAATGCCTGCTTTAGCAGTTCGTCCGATAGCTTGAAATCAGGGGAACCGGTATTGCAGCAGAGCAGGCTGTCTGCCAGATCCCAGCCGAAATGCGAGAAAACGCCATTGATGAACTGGATGCCGGCTTGAAACATATTCCTGTCCCCGTTCCCTTGAGCCAGGATAGTAACTGCCTTTTTCCCGGGATAACGGGGCCGAAATGCGGCATCGGTCATGGGGAACATCCTGTCAAGCCATTGCTTGGCCTGTCCCGTGATCTGCCCGAAATAGATCGGCGAGCCCAGAATAATGCCGTCCGCATTCTTCAGGTCTTCATACATCGGCTGCAGGTAATCTTCCGTGGAGCAGCCCTCGTGGCTCCTGCAATAGAAGCAACCCTGACATCCCCTGATGCCTTCATCGTTCAGGTCATAGATCCTTACTTCGGCGCCCTTCGATCTGGCCCCCTTGACGGCTTCCTCGATCAATCGAGACGTACACCCGTCTTTTCTCGGACTGCCGGAAAATACGATGATCTTACTCATATCGTGATCCCGCCTTTCAAGGATATTTTTCAGTGCCATACAATTTATTCTCAATATTTGTATTTTGCGCCTGCGAAATGAGCTGTAGAATCAATTTGCGGGTCATGTCTTTAGGCTCAACTTTTCAACCGTGAGATGGAAAGCTCCGATCCCGTAAAGGGGGATATTGATCAGCCAGCCTTCGTCCCTGAAATCGGACATGGATGTCCTTATGCAGGTTTTAGGGGAGTATTTATCCTTGAATATTTTCATGCTTTTGGATTTCAGATTTTCGGCGGCCTTGACCTCTATGGGAACGAAGGCGCCTTTTGCCTGGACAAGGAAATCCAGCTCCGAAGTGCCTCTTTCCGACGACCAGTAAAAAACCTGCATTTCTCCATGCGACAGCAACTGCTGGAGCACATACTGTTCTGTCAAGGCTCCTTTGAACTCCTCGAATATCCTGTCTCCATCAAGCAGCGTTTTTGCGTCCAGTTCCGCCATCGCCCCCAGCAAACCCACATCAGACAAAAATAGTTTGAAGGCGCCCGCATCTTCATAAGCTCTAAGGGGAAGCCCCGGCTTGGTGACACGGTTCACTTTGCGGACCAGGCCGCAATCATGCAGCCATGTCATGGCCAGTTCGTACTCCCTGGCCCTGGCGCCCTGTCTCACGAGACCGTAAACGAACTTCCTGTTTCCCCTTGATAGCTGTGAAGGCATCGACTCCCACAACATCCGTATCCTGGGGACGGTCTCATTTGGCGCGTGTTTCGAAAAATCCTGTTCGTAGGACGAAAGGATCCTCTTCTGGATCTTTCGCGCATTGCCGAAATCCCGGCCTTCTGCAAATGCCGCTACGACTTCGGGCATGCCTCCCAGAAAGAAGTATTGCTTCAGAAGTTCGGAAAGCCTGTTTCTGAAGGTCGAAGCCATCCTCCAATCGCCGCGCTGCATCAGATCGACAAGATCGCCCTTGCCCATTGCCTGGATGAATTCAAAGAAATCCAGCGGGTGCAGATCGTAGAAATCGACCTTCCCGACAGGAAAGGATGTACCGGGGTGAAGCGCGACGCCAAGCATCGAACCGGCCGCCATGATGTGGTACTGGGGGAGGTTTTCCTGGAAATACTTGAGGCTTGTCAGGGCTCCTGGTATTTCCTGGACCTCATCAAGGATGACAAGCGTTTTCTCAGGCTCTATCCGGCAGCCTGATTCAAGCCGCAGGCCGGCAAGAATACGCGAAACATCAAGATCAGGCTCAAAGAGCATTCGCATTTGCTGATTGCCCTCCAGATTGATGTAGGCGCATTCTTCGTATCTCGACTTGCCGAACTCTTTCATAAGCCATGTCTTGCCAACCTGGCGAGCGCCGCGCAAGATCAGCGGCAGACGGTTCGGTGAGCTTTTCCAGGCAAGAAGGTCTTCCATCACTCTTCGGTGCATCTGCGCCGCCCCCCTTTACTCGGCAATAATAGCAGCAATAATCACATTATTCAAACGAAAAAACGTACTCCGGATCACATTTTACGTACGAATAATGTGATTCGACGAGGGGCAAAGGTGAGTTCCCCATGCTCTTCTCACCACTTTTCGTCTACGATCTCCCGACGTTTTTCCTTGTATTCCTCTTCCGTTATCAGGCTGTCTTTCCTCAGACTCTCCAGTTTTCTCAGTTTCGTATCAAAATCGGCGAGGTTGTCCTTGTCCGGGGCCACGTCGTACTCGATCACTCCGATCGTCGTGGCTATGGAGCTATTGGGGGGGGCCTGGGACCAGGACCTGTAATTGCGGATATTGAAGACGATCCCCAGGCCGCACACGGTTACCCAGATCAGGCCGAACATTGCGATCAATACCTGCAATCCGGTTTCACTTCTGTTCTCCGAGAGCACGACGGAGAAAAAGACGATCCCGAAGATCAGGAAAAGAGCAAACACGACGGCTCCTGCAGCAGAGGCAAAGGGGGAAGGTCTGACCGCTGCGGTGCGTTTTTTGTCTTCCATTCTCTTTTCGCCGCCTTTCATGTCTTTATGTGTCCTTCAAAGATAACGCAAAACATTTTCCAGCGGGGCATTTTCTGCCGGCATTGACACGTCTTCATCCGGGGAAAGTCGGGATCAGGGAGCAAGGACGTTTTTCATTACAACAAATATCAGGATCATGAGGATGAACAGGATCGTCATTCCCCAGCGGATGAACCACCGGGGTTTTCTGTTTACGAGCCTGTCGAGTTCGAAGCGTGATCTGTCGCCGCTCATCGTCAGCTCCCCAATCCAAGCTGGTTGCCTACCAGGCTGTAGTAGGCTCCCCTTTTTGCGATCAGTTCTTCATGCCTGCCCATTTCTGCGATAACGCCTCTGTCGAGCACGATGATCCGGTCCGCGTTTTTGACGGTGCTCAATCGGTGTGCCACGACGACGACGGTCTTCCCTGCGAAGAAGCGTTCGAGGTTCTTCATGATGATCGATTCGTTCCGCGTATCCAGAGAGTTCGTCGCTTCGTCGAAAAAGACGTACCGCGGATCCTTGTACACGGCCCTGGCTATGAGAATACGCTGTTTCTGTCCCTGGCTGAGGCCGTGCCCGTCCAGGCCTATCATCGTCCGGTATTTCAGCGGCAGTGACTGTATGAAATCATCTATGTTGGCCGCCCTGGCGGATTCCCTCACCCTCTCCTCATCGACGGCCTCATCGGTCAAAGCGATGTTGCCCGCGATGGTGTCGGAGAAGATATAGCCGTCCTGCATCACTATTCCGCACCTGTCCCTCCATGCCTTGAGCGAGAGATGGGACATTGAGGTATCCCCGATCCTTATTTCCCCGTCAACGGGCCGATACACTCCGAGGAGAAGCTTCAGCAGCGTCGTCTTGCCGCTTCCGCTTGTTCCCACAAGAGCCGTTGTCCTGCCGTTGGGGATGACAAGGGACACGTCTTTGAGGACTTTTTCCGAATGAGGTCCTCCGTAGCGGAACGAAATACCGTCGACTGTAATATCCGCGGTTTCCGGGATGGTTTCTTCCTTTGCGGTGTCATCGTCCTCTTCATTACGAAGGGTATGGATCTCTTCGATACGCTCGAAGCTGATCCTGGCGTCCTGCGCTTCGCCGATGAAGCGCAGAAGCTGGTCGACGGGACCTCGCAGCTGGCCGAGGATGAACTGTACCGCCAGCATTGTCCCAAGAGTTATGTCGCTGCTTATGACGGCCCTGGCCGCAAGGTACGTGATCAGGATATATTGCGTCTCCTGAAGCAGGGTGTACCCGAGCTGCTGCTTCTGTATCAGCGCCATGCTCCTGAGTCCTGTTTCGTACAGCGACTCCTGCACGCTGATCCAGTCCGCCGTCTTCCTTCGCTCGCACCGGTTGAGCCGTATCTCCTGCATCCCCATTATCAGCTGGATCACGGCGTTCTGGCTTTTGCCCATGCGCCGGAATTTCAGGAAGTCGATCTCTCTCCTTCTGGACAAAAATATCTGTATCCACAGAAAGTACAGGAACGTTCCCGCCAGAAAGACAAGGAATATGCTCATGCTGTAGACCGCCAGGACAACTCCGAAAACGGCGATATTCATGATCGTGAATAGCAGGCCGAGGACTGAATGGGTGAGGAACGACTCCACCCGCTGGTGGTCGTTGAGGCGCTGCAGCGTATCTCCGATCCTTTTCGCGTCGAAATATCCCAGGGGAAGTTTCGTGAGCTTCTGCAGAAAATCATGGACAAGGGTGATGTTTATAGGGGTGCTGATATAGAAGAGGATCCACTCCCGCAGGAAATACGCGCACGCGCGGCCCAGTATCAGCACGAACTGCCCCAGAAGGACCAGTTTAAGAAGGCCGATGTCGCGTTCTCCGATGCCCCGGTCGACTATCATCCGGGTCAGGAAGGGCAGAACGAGCTGGATGGCGCTCCCCAGGATCATGGCCAGCCCGATCTGGGAGAGCAGCTGCATGTATGGCCTCAGGTACGAAAGCAGAAAGAGGATACCCTTTCCCTGTTCTTCCGTTTCCTGGTGCGAGAGGAACTTTTCCGTTGGCTCTAGCAGAAGAACATAGCCTTCCGTTCCCGAATCTGCCCAGCGGGCCAGGAAGTCTTCCTCGCTCAAGGCACACTTTCCGAAGGCTGGGTCCGCTATATGGACCTTCCCATCTTTTATCTTGTAGACGACGACGAAATGGTTCCGGTCCCAGTGAACGATGCAGGGCAGTCTTGCCTCTGAGGCGAGGAATACGAACTCGGCAAGGACGCACTTTCCCCGCAGTCCTATCGCTTCCGCCGTTTCGTGAAGCCCCAGGAGCGAAGAGCCGCCGCGCGTTACGGAGCTTTTTTCTCTAAGGAACGATAGGGAATACGATCTTCCGTAAAACTTCGCGATCATGCGAAGGCAGGTGGGGCCGCAATCCATCGCCTCGTACTGCTTGTAGAACGGGAATTTGTTTCTAAAATTCATTCTTGTCGATGACCCCTATAAAGTGTTTCGGGTCATTCCTGTGATCGGTGATCTTTTGCAGCAGGTCCGGATGCTCTTCCGAAAGGTGGAGGTAGCAGGCAAAACGGAACTCCGTGGCCAGCCGGAAAAAGTCGCACTCTTTCCTTGTGGGGTTGACGAAACCATCCGGGCTCATTCTTGCGGCCGCGCAGATCTTGCAGAAATGAACAGCCCAGCAGCTTTTGCATTCCCGGTTGTTGATGGCCGAATTGTATTTCTCGTTCAGGTCGATAAGTTTTTCGATATCCAGCCCGGAAGAGCAATTGCCTATCGGCATACTGCCGTCGGATTTATGGCATATCAGGAGATCGCCGTTAGCGGCGACCATCAGGTTGTCGAAACCCATCGGGCAGGTGATGGACATGTTCAAAGAGCTTTTCCCCGAGGGGCGGTCGACGTTCAGACTGGAAAATGCAAACAATCCGGAGAAAAGGTCCATGTCGATATCCGGATTTTTAGATTCCTCTCTGGCACGTTCCTTGAAATTGCTCAGGCTGTCCTGAAAGGAGTCACGGTAATTTTTGATTGCAGCCTCAGGGTCGGATACGAAGACGCCCGTATATTGGGCCGGGAAGTGCTCGCAACGGAAAGCTCCCAGGGAGTGGTTGAAATCGGCGCATTTTTTATGATCGTGCCCATCCGTATGGACTCCGAATAGTGAAACATGGTTACTGAAATACTCCTCATCGAGATCCCTTATTTTCAGCAGATTGGAGTAGGCCAGATCGAAGGTTCCCCGGCCGTTCTCGAACACCCGGCACTTGTCGTGTTCTTCCGCAGGCCCGTCAAGGCTGGCATAGAGTTTGACCCGGTTGTCGATCAGGAAGCGGATTATCTCGTCGGTCATTATCGAAAGGTTGCTGTTGGCGGTGAAATGGAGATCATCGGTGCTGATGGAGTATTCGTTCCAGGGAAGAGCCTTGAAGTATCCGGCGGTCTTTTTTATGAGATCGAAATTCAGGAAGGGTTCACCGCCGTACCACGACAGGCCTGGAGGAACAACCTGAAGCAGCAGCTTCTTTTTCTCTTCCGGCAGGTCCGAGAAGAACGAGGTGTACTTTCTGAAATAGTACTGGATCCCAAGGAAGGCGTTCTCCTCGCCCAGTTCGGTCGAGAAATGGCCTCCAGCTTCGGAAGCTATCGTCCTCTTGCAGTACGTGCATCTGAAATTGCACTCCTCCGTGACTTCCAGGCAGAACTTCCGCAGCAGGATATTCTCGTCGTAATATTTCAGCAGTTTCCCTATCCTGTCACGGCCTACAGGCGATATCTCGTCAACCGGTCCCCTGATGAAAACGCCGTTATTCTGCAGTCCGGTGAATTTCAGACAGAGGGATCTCACGGTTTCGGGTTCCAGGTCCGGGGAATGGATGCCCATTATCTCCTCTTCGGTCCTTCCGCCCAGAAGATCCAGAAGAAGGGCCAGTTCTTCATCCGAAAGGATGAAGGCAAAATGTGGTTTTGCGTCGTAGATGACATGATCGTCGCCAAGCTCGAAAAGCCTGACAAGGGGGTATTCCCTTTCGAAAAATGAGTTTGCGGTATGGTTCAGCATGGCAAAGTCCTCACTGCAGAAATTTGAGTTTATTGTGAAGAAAGGTCCGTGCTTTTTTGGGGTAATATGCTGTCGCAAAACAGTTCCTCCCGGCACTCTCGCGGGCAGGACGGAAAGCACCGGGAGGAAAAAGGTCTATTATTTTGCCGGGTTGCCTAGCCGGCATAGGTGCTCAGCATATTAGAATCCCTGGTTGAAGTCATGGTGTCGTCCACTACAGTGTCGATAGCGCAAGTGCAGTCGCAGCTGCAGTCGCATGTAGTGCCGCCTTTAACAGCTTCGGCGGTTTCAAGATCGATCTCAACGACCCGTTTCAGCTTCTCCATTAGATAACCTCCTTTCTTTTTCTCTTTGTTGGAGTTTCTCCCTGTTCCAGGCAATTGTCAATGTGACTGCTGATCCCTTTGCGCCGGAGTTGCTACTCTGCGATCACAGCCAGAAAAACCAGTGGCTCGTCTCCTGTGTTGAGAATGGAGTGTTCGTGCCCGTTGAGTGTCACGGCGGTGTCCCCGGGGCCGATTTTTACCTGGACTCCGTCTTCCGTGAAGAGGCCCCTGCCGGAGATTATGAAGTAGACCTCCTCGTCCCCGGAATGCTTGTGCTGGCCCACAGCGGCACCCGGGTCGAGTTCCACCCTGGCGACCATTTTCAGGTGGCTCCCCTCGGGTTTTTCCCCCGGTGCTATCGTCGGGAAGAACATGGCTCCGCCGGGCCCTCCCTGGAGATTTTCACGGCGTATAGCTCTCATTTCATTGCACTTGCAGAACATGGGTTTGGCCTCCTTTTTTGTGGATCGTACTTTGTCGCTGCACTTCCCCGGGTCACCTCTGGACTGTGCGCATGGAGCATTTCGTGAACCGTCAGGTCAAAACCAGAAACCCGTCATACAAGATCAGGAAGATCGGATCAGGTTCTCCCGACCAACGACTCACGATCAATGTGTTTGTCTTTCAAGGCGAACACCAGCACCATCGCCATCACGGCTGCCATGATCGCCCCGGTGGTGAAGACGGCCCGGATGCCCAGGCAGGCGAAGATAATGCCGAAGATCAGCGGCCCGATGGTCTGCCCCAGGCGCAATGACATGCTGTTGATCGAAAGGAACATGGCCCGGTTCTCTTCAGGGGAGTTGTTCGTGAGCATAGTAAGAAGAGTCGGGATGTTGATACCCTGGCCGATCCCGAAAAGCATTGCGGGGATGAACATTCCTGCATACGCGGGTACTTTCAGGATGAATACGAGCGCCGAAGCGTAAAAGACAAAAGCGGCCGTGAGCAGGATGCGCCCTCCTGCGCGCTGGAATAATCTTCCCGCTCTGGAAGAGACCATGGCACTGGAAAGCGACATCGAGGCTGAAACCAAACCTATGGTGAAGGGAGTGGCTCCGTAAGTTCCCGCCAGGTAAAAGGGGAGGAAGGTCAGGAACCCACCATAGAGTATAACGAACGTCATCATGCTTGTGAGAAGAAGAACCGGTGTGCTTCCCTTAAGCAGGCTCGTAAGGAGAGGGGGGGACGAACGGTTCTTGCGCGCGGCTTTTTCCGGATCTGTTTTCCGCCCCTCATCGAGGCTCAAAAGAGCCCATATCCCTATCGGGATCGCGGCAAGAGCAAGGAGAAACGGGTAATTCCACCCTGCCATGGCAAGCAGTCCCCCCAGAGCCGGATAACCTGCCGTGCCGACTCCGATGATGCTTGCGTTGTAACCCATAGCGGCGGATCGCTCTTCTCCTTTGAAAAAATCTCCTATCAGAGTCACATTGAGAGAGTTGAGCGGTGCGGAACCTGCACCCTGAAGGAAGCGAAACAGCAGAAGCGTCCGGAAATCGGGCGCAAAAAAACAGGCTCCGCCGGCGATACCGAACAGGAAAAGACATGGGATTAGGATCCTTCTTCTTCCGTAACGGTCCGAGAGCATGCCTGTGACAGGGGTGAAGAGAAGGCCGGGGATAGTGAACATCGATATCAGCCACGCCGCGTCCGACTTGGGCACTCCCAGTGCGCTGGTGATCCCCGGAAAAGCCGGAGCAATGCTTGCGACGCCGAGGACGGACATCAGTGTTATTCCGAAGATAATGTTCAGGTTCGGTTCAAGGAAAAGCGGACGAGCAGCGGAAGGTTCCCTGTTCGCGGAGATGTTCTTCCTCTCCCTTTTAACGCTTACCAGCGGTTATGGTGTACCCTGTCCGGGCTGAACCTTTCGGAAGGTTCCTTCTTCTCCGAGGGGTGGCCAAGGGCGACAAAGGAGAAGGGGGTTATCTCTTCAGGGATTTCAAGCAGGTCCCGTGTTTTTCCCATCAGCTCTTCTTTAGGGTAGACGCCAAGCCATACGGAACCTATTCCCAGGGCATTGGCAGCCACGAGAATGTTCTGTGTGGCCGCGGCGCAGTCCTGCGGCCAGAAAACCTTTGCCGGCAGGTCTTTCGTCTTTCCGCAGACGAGGATGGCTGCCGGGGCCTGAAGCAGCATCTTTGAATATGGATGGAATGCAGGGATCGCATCCAGAGTTTTCCTGTCATCGATCACGATGAATGACCAGGGCTGCTGATTGTGAGCGCTCGGAGCGCTCATGGCGGCCTTCAGCAGGATCGTAACGATCGCTTCGTTCAGAGGTTCGCCGGTGTAACTTCTAATGCTTCTTCTTGTGAGGATCACGTCGATGGCTTTGGTTTCCATAAGTTATCCCTCCCGGAAACCCTCCTATGGCATAAATGGAAATAGGGGGGTATGGATGTGAGTTCTCTTAAAGGCCACAGTTCCGGCCAAAAAATGGTCCGGTGTTCCTGGCGCGTCTTACATGTCAAATAAAGAAACTCCGAAAAGAAAAAGTGGCCTCCTTACAAGGAGCCTCCCTGGTAATTCTATCGGCTTGTCGCGGTGGATTGGTCAGTTTCAGGCCAGTGTTCCGACTCCATTCTCGCNNCGACCACCGAGATCTGTTCCAGTTTGGATCGGTTGGCCCGGAAGAGCGCGGTATCGGCGTTCACAAGCACTGCCTGCTGGGTGATCCCGGATATTATCTTTGTCACCCCGATCGAAACCGCTGTGAATTCCGGGATGACCAGGCCTATTGCCTTCTGTATACGCTTCGAAATTGATACAGCCAGCGGGATGTTGTTGCTGTCGAGGACAACCACGAACTGGTTCCCGCCAAAGCGGGTGACAACGTCGCCGCGGCGTATGCACTCCGCTATCGCGCCCGCCGATTTCTTGAGAAACGCATCGCCGANNGACGAGATGGCCGTGAGCCTGGCAGATGTTCTGGTAGTCGTCCAGGTTGATGAACAGCAGTACCCTTTCCGTTTCGTTCTCGACCAGGACCCTGAGAAGATTGTCGCAGTACCTGCGGTTGTAGACCCCCGTAAGTTCGTCTTTCAGGGCCATGTCCTCGGCGTTCTTTTTTGCCAACAGAAGCACGGATACCTGGGATACGTTCATCCTGAGAATGTCGAGGAAGAAGTATGAGAAAAGAAGGGTGAACGAATAAGTCACAATGATATAGCCCAGAACGATGTCGATCTCCCCTGTTTGAAGGATCGGGTAGTAGAAACATGCGGCGTTATAGAGGATTATCGTGAAGAAGGCAAACCCTTTTGGCTGAATGAAGTAAGGTCCGACCAAAGTTGAGAACAGCAGGGTCATTACCTGCCTCAAAAGCAGCACCTCAACTGGTATTCCGAGTTGACGGAAGAAGAGAGGGAAGGAGGATATTAAAATAAGGCCGAAGATGGCCAGCCATCCCAGAGCGGATCGTTTTCTGGAAGGGAATACCATGACCGTAAACGGCGCGCAGGCCATAAAGACAAGGGCCAGGATGCCGTCAACGCGCTTCATCAGGGTGTAATCAAAAAGAATGTCCGTAAGGAACATCGTTGCAAACCAGGCTGACAGGACAAGGCAGGTGAAGATCTTCCTGTATCTCTGCTGGCGATTGAACTCCATCGTTACTCCGCCCATTTCGACTTCAGTCATTATCAGGCCCCCGCATACGAAATAAAAAATCCTGAATGAAGCATACTATAGAGTTGAATGATAATCAAAAAAACAATTCATGTTCGCCATTCCGGATCCATGACGCGGCCCAGAGCAGAGCACCCTCCCTGTCTTCAACGGCCCCCTCGGCAATTGCCCTGTAGAGTGCTGCAAGTGCTTCTCCCACGAGGGGCCCGCTTTCGGCTCCAGCCTCGGCTATTATATCCTTCCCCGTGATCATTTCGGGGAACCTCTTCAGCCTCAGAGAATAGACGGCACTCCTGATCCGGTTAGCGGTCCATGCTCCCAGTTCATCCCGGTGTCCGGCCAGGCAGTCGACAAGCCCGAAGAGAAAGAGCCTGTCGATCCACTCACTCCCCTTTTTCCTGAACAGGCGAACGAAGGGTTCGGAGTCCATCCTGTGCCGGGTTAAAGAAGACCATTTGGTGAGGCTTTCAATATCCCTCACAAGGTTTCCCGGCCACCCCCATGAAACGGCGATCATTCGCGTCTTTTCGCCGGCATCTGCCATCAGTGCCGCGGCCCTGATCCCAGGGTCGGCTGACATCCCGCCCGCCACGCTTACCCTGCGTAGGGTCTCACCTCTTTCGGGGGAGATATGGTTTCCAATAAACGGCAGAACTGATCCGAGGATCCCAAGATGTTCGAGCGAATCGAGAAAGAGTGGAAGATCTTCCCTGAGTACAAAAAGGACCTCTCTGCCCACCCGGGGAAGGGGAACCGAAGCCAGATCCGGAGCAAATGGCTGACAGGCCTCCGCGGAGGCCTGATCTACTGAAAAATGCCGAAGCGTTGCGGCGAATCTTGCCAGACGAAGTGCCCTCAGCGGATCTTCCTTCAGACGATCCTCCGGTTCTCCCGTAAAACGAAGCGTCCCGGAAGCAATATCGGCCGCGCCGCCCCAGGGGTCGAGGATCTCCCCGTCGGCGGTCATGGCCATGGAGTTGATCGTCAGGTCCCTTCGTGCAAGATCCTCTTCCAGGCTACCTCCCTGAATAGGTGCGACGTCGAGCTTTACACCCCCCATGTCGAGCAGCGCCGTAGCCCTGGGAGGTTTGCCGATCACTTTGCATTCGGGCCACAGGGAGACTATCTCATCCAGGGTCGCGGAGGTTGCCACATCGGCATCCCGAACATCGCGGCAGAGGAGGATGTCCCGCACCGCGCCGCCCACGACGGCGGCAATATGGTTTGATGCTTCAAGCTTTTCGGAGGCTTCAAGAGCGGTCAGCAGAACATCGTTCAAGGGCCTCACCACCCGGCGATATTCTGACAGCAGAATACTGTCAGCATCTCGAAAGTTCCGTCCGATGGTGCTTGAGTGTTTTCTATAGGCGTTCTTTTCCCCAGTACATCTCCGGGGGGAGTTCCGGTTTCAGTTCCCTCCCGAAGAGGGATTCGATCATGCATTCGGGCTCTTTACCGTTATAGAGGATAGCGTAGACCGCTTCCGTCAGCGGAAGCTCCACTCCTGCCTCTCTTGAGTGCCGGACAAGGGCTTCGACGGTGTATGCCCCTTCCGCAACCTGACCCAGGAAGGCCATGGCTTGCTGGAGAGTCTTTCCCTCGCCTATGGCCATACCCAGGCGATAGTTCCGTGAAAGCCTGCTGAAGCATGTGACCATGAGGTCTCCTACTCCGGCAAGTCCGGCCAGGGTAAGAGGGTGCGCCCCGGATTTTGCCCCGAGCCTCATAATTTCCGCTAATCCCCGACTCGCAAGTGCCGCCAGAGTGTTGTAACCCATCTCTTTTGCGCTGGCTATCCCGGCGGCTATGGCGATGACGTTCTTCACAGCTCCGCCTATCTCGACGCCGGGAACGTCGTCGCTGGAGTAGGCGCGGAACCGTGCGCCTGAAAAGATCTCCTGCCAGATCTCTGCCTCGCCTGGAACCGCGGATGCCACGACCACCGCGGTAGGCTTCCCCGCGAAGACCTCCTCGGCGTGGCTCGGCCCCGAGAGGACGCTGAAGCGTGAATGGGGGAGTATTTCTGACGCGATCTGGCTTATTCTCAGCCCCGACTCTATCTCGATGCCCTTTGCGACGTTGCAGACACGGACGTTCTTTGGCCAGAAGCGGGCGGCCGTATCAAAAAAAGATCTTACCGACTGGGTAGGAACGGCCGATACGTGATGATCGGAAGCCTCAGCAGCTTCCTCCAGACTGGATACCGCGGCAAGAGAGGGGCACAGGTCACAGTTTTTGAGATAATCCGGGTTTCGGCCCGTGGCGTTTATCGCCCTCGCCTGTTCGTCACGGCGGCACCAGAGAGTGGTCTCGAGTCCTTTCCTGGCAAGGAGATCCGCGAGAGCTGTCCCCCAGCTGCCTGCTCCGTATACGGTGATCTTCTTCATAATGTCTTCCTCCGCTTCGGATCAGCTGAAGAGCATGGATTCATGTCCGTCAAACCAGCAGTAGTTCTGTTCCGGTTTGGAGATATCGGCCAGGCCGAACGGAAAATCGCTGGCGAAAACAATGTCTTTCCCGTTCTGAAACTTCAGAAGTTGCCGGTCTCCCTTTTTTGCGAACGGTTTCCCATCGTATAATCCGACAAAGTTGGATTGAAAGCAGGCCAGGGTTTCCGGGAAGGGGAGGTCCATATCCACGATCATCCGGGCGATGAACTCGCTGTCGGTTCTGTCCCCTAAGACCCTGCCCAGCCGGGTCATCTGGATCTCGTTGCCGTTGACTGCCATCACTAGATGGTGTCGCCCCTCGATAACGAACGGGTGACAGTTCTCGTCCATGATCGATCCGATGCTCGCTTCCCTGGAGTGAAAGACCGCCCATTCGTAGTCGAACCCCTCGAGTATTGCGGCAGCACGCTCCGGCTGCATCTCCACTCCGCGTTCGTAATGAATGACCTCTCCGTTGCCGTAAAGAGCGATGCCGTTGCCGTTGCCCCCGTCACGAAGTTCCAGCCCACGCAGGAAAAGGGAAAGGGTCCTGCATCCCGGAAAACCATGAAGCCGCTTCACCAGACGGGAGACCCCCGACCTGTTGGCCAGAAGCATCCTGCACATGTTTATTCCTCCCTGCCCCGCCATTTTACGGACGATCGACACCTGATAATGATATACCAGTAACAGTGCGAATAGAAGCGCCGCAATGCTGTTGTACCGGAAGATTCCCAGTATGATAGACTTGACAGATCAGAGGAGGGAAATTGTTCCTTGGAGAGAGATGTTTTTCTCGAGTATATCAGAATGG
Source organism: Synergistaceae bacterium UBA4088 (assembly GCA_002382605.1). Taxonomy (GTDB): domain Bacteria; phylum Synergistota; class Synergistia; order Synergistales; family Thermovirgaceae; genus UBA2252. The sequence goes on from DFYG01000113.1 coordinate 15,199, forward strand.
TCGATCACGCCCGGACGATCGAGGATGCCTGCCGTGTGGCAGTCAACTCCATAGCGGAACATACGCGTTTCTCAAACCCCTCCTTCTTCCTTGTTGACCCCAAAGGCGAATATCTGAACCTTGTCGCTCATGCAGGCTTCAAACCCGTGACGTTATCCATCCCCCGCGGCACAGGCCTCTCATGGAGGACTCTCGAAAATGGCGAGGCGGCGATCATAGAGGATGTCAGGCAGGAAAAGGTTTACGTCCCCGGTCTTGAAGGTTCATGTTGCGAGCTCAGTGTACCAGTTGTCTGGAAGGGCAGGAAGATCGGGGTTTTCAGCATAGAATCCAGTATTCCCGGTGCATTCTCGGCCGATGATGTCAGTTTCGCAAACCTTCTTGCAGCAATTCTCGGAAGCGTAATAGCCCACCTTGAGACTGAAGCCACCCTGTCGGAGAGCCTTGCGGTACTCGATACTACCGCAAACTACAGGGCACTCTTTCTCGAGATCTCGCTGGAGCTTTACGCCATCAGGGACAGGAGCGTATTCCTCGACAGGGTCGTGCAGGTGCTCAACGAACTCATCGGATACTCAAAGGTGTACCTTTTTCTCAGAGAGACCCCTGCGGGTCCGATGAGGCTAAGGGCTTTCAGGGGGAAGCACGTGGATGACAGAGCCATAAATGACGTTCTCGAGTTCGGGAAAGGACTCGTCGGAAAGGTCATAAGAAGCGGCACGGCGGTGTTCTGCAACAATACCGGGACAGACCCCGACTTTTACATGGATGATGAGAGCACCCTCTCGGAGGCCGTTCTTCCGATCCGTTTCGGGGATCTCCTCTGGGGAATTCTTGTCGTTGATGAGGGACGTTTTGACGCATTCTCTCCTTATGACATGGAGCAGTTGACGATATTGGCGGGCATGATAGGTGTAGTGCTTGAGAATATGGACCAGATGCGCCGGATACGGGAAGATCTGGATCTTATGGAGAGGCTGCACAGGATCATTGCGACAGTGGCGGNNGCGCGCCTTCTGAAAGAGCACACCAAATACAATCTCATCTCGATAGGCGAGGCTGTCAACGAGGAGACGGGAGAGTCAAGGATCATTGGCAGCAGCGTTTCGCAGGATGGTTCGGGCGATATCCTGGAGAGACAGAAAGAAGTCCTCATGTGCGATAGCGGCAGCGGGCTTGTCGGGCAGGCGATAAGAACCAGGAAGCTCCAGAACACGCCTGACGTAAGAAGAGCCGAGCATTATGTACCGCTAAGCGCTTCTACGCTCTCGGAACTCGACATTCCCATAGAATTTGGCGAAAGACTCTATGGCGTTCTCTCCATCGAGAGCGACAGGATCTCGGCTTTTGCTGAAGAGGACGAGAGGGTCATGTCCATTCTTGCCAACCATCTGGGGGCTCTATGGGCACACTGTGATCTTCTCGAGAAAACCGAGAAGCAGGCGCTTCAGGATCCGCTCACCGGACTCTGGAACCGCCGGTTCATCTTCGACAGGATCGATGCGGAGGCGGCAAGGTGTGTACGTTACGGATGCCTGTTCAGCGTGGTCATGATCGACCTCCGGGGTTTCAAGCTCATCAACGACTCCTACGGTCACCCCGTNNGTGCGATGTTGTTGCGCGTTACGGGGGGGACGAGTTCATAATAATGCTTCCCGAGACAGATTTTGCCGCCGCATCAAGGATGATGGAACGGATCAGGGAAGATCTGGAGACGATGAAACTCTGCGTCGAATCGGTACCGATGTTCTTCGATTTCGGCATAGCCTCTTTTCCCGCCGACGGCAGTGAGACGAGGGCCCTCATCCAGACAGCCGACGAGAGGCTATACGGAGAAAAGGCGGTTAACAGAAAAAAAAAGAAGAAAGGGATGAGTGATTAAATGACGCACAAAAACAATCTCTTTTCTCTCCCCGACCCTCTCCCTGAAGAGGAGTTTTTCGAGGATCTTATGCCCGACTCCAGTGTCAGGATCGAAAGGATCATCTCCACGGGGCAGGTCACCCCTCCGGGAGTGTGGCTGAAAGAGGAGAGTGACGAATGGGTCTCCCTCCTCCAGGGAAGAGCCGTCATCGAATACGAGGAGCAAAGGATGGTCGAACTCGAACGGGGCGACTGGATACTTATCCCTGCCCACACCCGGCACAGGGTTGCCTCCACAACCGTGGAACCCCCCTGCGTCTGGCTGGCCATTCACGGAAAACTCCGGAATTAGGCGAGGAACGGATCAGCAGCATCCGCCCCTTTCTCGAGTTAGCAACTTTCTGGCCGAATCTCCGGTAAGGTTATCTCGAGCCGACGATCATGGAGTCGGGCGACCTGTCTCCCATCGTTTCGGCTTTGTCTCCGCGTTCCAGCGGTATTCCCCGAATGATCTGGCAGACGCTGTACTGCGGCTTGACCTCCACCACCGAAAGTATAGAAAGGTATATCTTCTCGGCGTCGAGTACCGTTCCGTCCATGGCGGTAATGGTCGCGCCCTCGCGGTATGCCGCGAGGAAGGTTCCGGGGGTCAGATCAGAGTTGTTGCTGCCGGCGTCTACCATTACCTGCGCTCCGTTCGTCTGGATGACATTGAAGGTTTCGGATCGTGCTGGGAGCGAGGCGGGAAGTTTCCTGAACCGCTCAACCAGATTAATGACGGCCTTGTGCGTAGCGCCCGCCATGACACCGCCGATCTTGCCGCCGCTGCGGCGAGAACAGACAGTAAAAGAGCGAGGATCAGTCCGCTTGGACGTTGTTGCCTCCCAGGCGTTTTGCCTGGTACATCAGCTCATCAGATCTGTTGGTGAAAGATTCTATGTTGTCTCCGCCATGGAAGGAGGACACGCCGAAACTGCCTGAGACAGGGCCGAAACCGTTGTGCTGAAGGGTCATAAGAAGGCTGCGGATCTTTTCTGCAAGCGCCGCGGTATGCTCAGTGGTTGTAGGGGCTGCGAGGACGAATTCGTCCCCTCCCCATCGTGCCGCCAGGTCGGAAGCGCGGGTATGGTCCCTGATGATCCCGGCTATCTCCGCCAGGGCTCTGTCGCCGGCAATATGGCCGCGTGTGTCGTTGAGTTTCTTGAAGTTGTCCAGATCCATCATTATGAGGGAGAGGGGGGTTCCGTACCTGGAGGATCTGGATATCTCCCTCTGCATGGCATCCTCGAAATGCTGCCTGTTGAGCAGCCCTGTCACCTTGTCGGTGGTCGCCGATATGAAGAGCTCCCTGTTCAGCCGGTGGAGTTCCTCCTCCGCCCGTTTGCGGTCGGTGATATCTTGGCATATGCCCTGGTTGAAGATGACCTTGCCGTTACTGTCCTTGATATAACGGGCGTGATCCTCGACCCATATCACCTGGCCGTCCTTTCTTTTCAGCCTGTAGGTTTCGATATGTTCATCAAACTTCCGGTTCGGAGTTTCCGGGGCAGCCTGTAACCTTTCGGATTCGTGGACATAGATGCCGTCGGGAATATAGACCGATCGGAGTTCTTCAAGGCTGTCATAGCCCAGCATGCTTACAAATGCAGGATTCGCTTCGATGAAATATCCTTCCGGAGTAGAGGTATAAAAGCCGTTGGGCATTGTGTTGAACAGATCCCTGAATTTCTCCTCGCTTTTTCGAAGCGCTTCCTCTGACCGCCTGCGTTCCGAAATATCCCTGTATATACCAAATGCGAATCCTTTTCCGCCTCTCGTCATTATGGGAACTCCCAGGAATGAGACCTCGATCGGAGAACCGTCCTTCCTTCTGCGG
>DFYG01000160.1 GCA_002382605.1 Synergistaceae bacterium UBA4088
AGCCCTATCCTTACGAACCGGGGGAACTTGTCCCCCTCGGCTATATCACTCCATAGATCCTGCGCGGAACCGAGCCAGGAATCCTGGGAAGCCACCTAGACACCCCCTTCGGGAAGAACGGTCTCAAGGACGGCGGTCCCCTTCACCATGCCGGCCTCATCTTTGGAAAGAGAGACACTCACCATTCTTACCGCGGCTCCCATACCTCTCCAGTCTGCCATTACATTCAGGACAGAGTAATAGGGGCCGATAAACTCGATCTGGACTGCGGAACTGCCCGAAACCGGCTTGGAGGGCTTCATGCTGTTGACCTGGATACCGTTCCTTGCAAGTTCTCTTTCAACGGATGAAAAGAAAGCTACCTCGTCGATAGGAAGCGAGATCCTGTAGTCGCCTATGACACCGATAGTCGCCTTGTACGCCTGCAGAAGACGGGTCTTGTTCTGGATATCAAGCTCGAGGAGCATCCGCCTGGTGCGGAGATCCTCTATCATTTCGCGCTCGGCCGTTACTGCCCTGCTGAAAAAAAACTGGCCCAGCACAACCAGGAAGATCAAAAAAGCGATAGAGAGCGAGAGAACCACTCTTTTGCGCGGGAATGAAAGTTTCATCTGCCTGCCTCCTTCCCCAGCGCCACATCAGCGGAGTCCCTCTGGCCGCCTATCGACATTATGTCGCTGATCCGGCATTTGAGAGAGAAACGGACCAGAACGCGTTCATCCTCTCTTACCCTGCTTGTAACAGGAAAGCCGACGGAACTGATGACCGAGGCCTCGGAAAGGGCCCGCCCGAAGGAAACCACGTCGTTCTCGGTGAAGGCGAAACCTGACAGTGAAACGCTGCCGGCGGAAATATCGACCTTGTCAAGCCAGACCCCCGGCGGGAGCGCCATTTCAAGTACGCTCAGGAACTCGATGGAAGGGAGTTCCTGCTGAAGTATCATCAGCGCCTTTCCGAAATCCTTGACCTGGGTCTGAAGCCTTTTCAGCTCGGCGTTCATCCTGGCTCCCTGTTCCTGCATGAGCGCGATCTGGTTTTCCAGCTGCATCCTCTCGGTTCTGAGCGATCTCGAAAGAAAGAAGCCGTAAACGAAAGTGAACGATGAAACCAGTACAAACAGCAGAACGATCACAAGAGCGACGATCCTCCCGAACCGGACCTGGGTTTTCTCCGCATCTATGTAATCCCTCGGTCTGAGATCCAGCTTTATTCTCATAGGAGGTCCCTCATTGCAAGGCCTATGGATGACTCCCAGCCGTTACGCTGTTCGGGGGCGCCGTGGATCCCCCACAGGCTCCAGGGGTCCGAAACGATCACCGGGACCGAAGCAACGGATTCGACCGAGTCCTTCAGAGCCTGGTTCACCGCATAATCTCCTCCCAGGATGATCTCCTCGACCTTCATATCGCGGAACTGGGTCCCGAGATAGGTAAAGGTGGAGGAAACCTCCCTTGCGACAGCGGCGAATGACCCTCCGGATTCCATGGATGCCTCACCTCCCACGAGAAGCGTCCGGTAGAGGATGCCGTTGTCCTCGAAACCGACGACTATCTGTGAGCTGTTCCGGCCCACCGATACGACCATCGACCCCGCGGAAGGTCTGGGTATCATCCCCCTGGCGCACCTGAACAACGCCACGTTGACCGGCTCCACGGCTTCGGCCCTTATCCCGACCTTTCGCGCCACGTCAAGAAGGGACTGGACAACATGCATCCTTGCTGCCGCGACGATGTACTTCTGGTTGTCACGGTCGTAATCCGAAGGAGTCGCAACCACTCCCAGGTCGAAGGTGGCCTCGGCGTAGGGGAAGGGGAAGTACTTGTCGAAATCCCATTTGAGGGCCTCACGGGCGTCCTCGATCTCCATCGGGGGCATCTCCACGATCCGAAGAAGAACATCTCTCGATGGCATACCTATTACAACCGAACGTGCCCAGTTCCCGCCGATCATGTCCCTGATGCTGTTAAGGTGGGATTCGAGAGAATGCACATCTGCGATCATCTCCTGCTCGATCGCAACACCCTCAACTCTCGCCTCGGCGCTCCTGGCAAGCGACATATCCCCGAACTTTCCCTCGATCTCGACGTATTTTATCGATCCCGTCGCGAGGGAAAGACCTGCCGCGGGCGAACTTTTCCCTAAAAAAGCGATGGCGCATCACCACCTTCTCCAGGAATAGGCGAATTTTGTCAGGAACAGTCAAACCCTGCCATGCCTGTAATGATACTATAACCCATTAGAGCAAAACACGGCAAGAGTTGAACAAGCTTTCAGTTTCGGATCCGCCATGCGGTCTGGAGTACGGAGAGCCTGTAATGGGTATCCTCCGTAGAGAAGCCCCAGGCGGGGTCCCATCCGGCGGGTGCCGAAGGGGTGATCTGTTCGTCGTGACGCTTGTTGCCGCGGGCAAGGACGACGACGGAAATAACGCCCGTATCGGAATCGAATTCAAAGTGAAGGCCCGATATTCCCTGCACGCGGGGCTGTTCGCCGCCGCCCATCAGGTCGTTGGTGTAGAAAGCCGGGTCAGCTCCCGTCGTGACACCTGCCTCCATTCTCCTGAGAAGGTGCACCTGGTCGAACCGGTTGAAACCGGTACCCAGGGGCGATCCGGAAGCAACGGTCACAGACATGGTGTTGTTGGATAGCGGAGCGGTTATACGGAGAGGTACATCTGAAGCTGGCAGAAGGCACCACCCCTTCGAAGAGGATGGAACGCCCGGGGAAAAAGTGCCGGCCGGGGGTGGTCCGCTAAGTGTTAGCGTGACTGGGGGTTCGCCGTCCGAGACGGTATCGGAGCCGAACTCCTCCAGGCCCAGGTCTGTCCCCACGCCATAGACGATCCTGATGGTGTCGTTGACATTCGTCGTGGTCAAAACCTCGACCGGACCGTTCCAGCCGGCAATTGCGGAGAGCCCGTTCAGGCTATCCTGGAAATCAGCTGTTTCGGTGGGCATGCCGATCCCGGACTGAAGAACAGGGCTGGATAGTATGGTCAGGACCATCTCTGCCCTCTGTATCGCGGCAGTATGCTCATCGGTCTGTTCCAGGTTGAGGATGAACGAGAAGAGGAACGATACCGCCGCAAGGAGCACTATCCCACCGATGGCAATGGCGATAAGGATCTCTGGAAGGGTGAACGCTGGGCTGGCAAGGTTCCTTCTTCCATTATTCATCAGCCCTCACCAGCCTTTCCATCTGCGAAGAGCGGCTCCCCGTCGCGGATGCCCATGATACCTGAACGCTCCAGATATCTCCCCCCGTTGCGGGGTCGGCTGTGCTTGCTGCGGTCCATGAGAACTTGCCCTCCGTCCCGCTGCTCCCTACAATCTCCCCGGATTCGATCCTCTCAAGGAGCGAACCCGCAAGAAGTGTCGCCCTCTCGTGGTCGGCCGTGTGGACGAAAAGTTTGGTCGTCGCTATGGGGACAAGGGCAAGTGAAAAAATCGCCACGGCAAGGATAACAAGAGCCACAACCGACTCGACGAGAGAAAACCCTGCTCTCTTCTTCCGTGAAAAGTATCGGATAGATCTATCCATTATTTCTCTCCCCAATGACTGTATACCGTTGTTTTACCGGGAAAAAAAGGCCGGGTTTCCCCGGCCTTTTTTCAATTCATAATAGGCCTATCTGCTGACCTGCATGTATGCTGCCGTGTCTCCGTCCGCGTATGTATTTACAAGGTCAGATTTGTACAACCCTGAAGATTCGGCCATGGTTGCTAATCTTCCTTGCACTCCAGTTTCCGTAATACCCGAAGCTTCTATCGAAACATCATCTGAAGCTGGAGTGCCAACAAGGATACCATATGTTGCAACTGTGCTTGATGGTGTCCTGTCAAGATAATCGGCAAGCTGCCCAGTTGCATTAAGTGGTGATTCAGTAATAGGCCATTCATCGTTATCTGCGTAGTACATCAGCGCAGCTGCCTTCAACGTCCTCATGTCGCTGACGATCTTCGTCGCGTTCGCCTTGTCCGTCCCGGAACCCATAACGAGAAGAAGGGACCCGGCGAGGATGCCGATGATCACGATGACGATCAGCAGTTCGACAAGGGTGAACCCGCGGCTTTTACGTTTTTTCATCAATTCTTTCATAATTTGAAACCCTCCCTCAGATAATAATGTTATCTCCTTACGCTAAATCTTTGTTGCATATTAAAATGATTATAGCATCGCTCCCCCTCCGTGTATATAGATTAAAGGATGAAATCGTCAACCTGCCATCCGGCATTTACAGCATCGCCTGGATGGCCCCGACTATCGGCAGGAATATCGCTGACGCTACCAGGGCGACTATTCCGCCTACGAAGATGATAAGGACAGGTTCGATTATGGCCGTCAGCCGTTTTATCTTCTCGTCCAGTTCCATCTCGAACCAGTCCGCTATCTTTGCGAGCATCTCCTCGAGTCGCCCGGTCTGCTCACCTATCGTTATCATGTGGGCGACCATAAGCGGGAAGACATTCGTTGTCGCCGCGGTCTCCCCCAGGGGCTGTCCCCTTCGGGCCGCCTCTCTCATGTTCTCGTAGGCCGCGCGGATGACAGAGTTGTCGGCCACCTCGGAAGTCATTTCGAGAGCCATCAGGATAGGCACCCCTGCCTCGACAAGGACGGAGAGAGTGCGGTTCGCCCTCGCCATGATGGTCTTGTAGACAATGTCGCCGAAAACCGGAAGCCGCAACTTGATCTTGTCCATCATCGGTCTCGTCGACTTCAACCTGTTGAAGAGGATGATCATGAAGATGAAAATGAAGAATCCGGAAACCATGATATACCACTTCTCGCCCATCCAGAGGGCGAAGCTGAAGATGATATTTGTGACCATGGGGAGTTCGATGCCCATGGACCCGAACACAATGGCGAACCGCGGTACGATGAACGTGACGAGGATCCAGACCACCAGGACCGAGAATGACATTACCACGGCGGGATAGGCCACCGCTGATACTATCTTGCTCCTGAGAGCGTCCTGCTTTTCCAGGAAAGTCGCTAGCCGGTCCATGCTGGAGTCCAGCACCCCCCCCTCCTCCCCGGCCCTGACTATGGAGATCATGAGTGTTGAAAAGACCTTCTGGGTCCGCATCGCCGCGCTCAGGGATGAACCGCTGTCAACAAGCCTCTTGACATCCCTGACGGATCCGGCAAGCCTCTTGTTCGTTGTCTGTTCGGCCAGTATGTCGAGCGCGCTCCCCAGGGTGATCCCGGCGGATATCATCGTGGCCAGCTGCCTGAACATGACGGCCTTATGCTTGAGCGGGACGGTGGCGACCCTGCCGATCCTCTCCCTGATGGTTACACGCTCCTCCTTCAGGTTGCTGTCGAAGGTGAGGGGGGTCAAGCCCCTCTGGCGGATCATCGCCGCTGCCTGAGCCGGGCTGTCGGCTACAAGGAATCCCGATAAGGTTTCTCCTTTTGGGTTGCGTGCCTTGTATTTGAAACGCACTTTATCACCCCTTCCCTGCCTGAAAATCCCTACAAGCCGAAGCGGCCCGCGATCTTGTTCCGGTGCCGGGCCGCAATTCCTTCCAATGCCTGCCGGATACGGGATATGCCACTCCCGTCTGAGTTTCCATGGTCATCTCATATCAATCTACCATGTTAATAACAATATGTCA
>DFYG01000165.1:0-4698 GCA_002382605.1 Synergistaceae bacterium UBA4088
GCTGGAAGAACGGCGACCCGAGCAAAATCACGCCGCGAACCAGCTTCGTGGCCATAAACCTTGACGCTCTGCCTCCCGTGGACCACGAAACACACGAGAAAGCCGCAAGCGAACTGGTCTCCCTTCTTGAGACCCATTGCGGAGGGGAAGCCCGTTCCATGCTGCTGGGACCGGAAAACCCTTCGCTGGAAGTGTAACAACCCCGGGGTGACAGGGCAAATATGATAATTGCCCTTTGCGACTGCAACAATTTCTTCGTTTCATGCGAACGCAGACGCGACCCATCCCTTGAGGGGCGGCCGGTCATCGTTCTTTCACACAACGACGGATGCGTGATCGCGCGCTCGAACGAGGCCAAAGCGCTGAATATCGGGATGGCTGTCCCGTTCTTTAATGTCAGGGGCATCTGCAAGGCTCACGACGTTGTTGCCCTCAAGGGCGATCACGCGCTCTACCGCCAGACATCGAGGAATGTGATGGATTGCCTGGGCAGACTTTTCCCCGATGTCGAGGTTTCGTCAATAGACGAAGCATATCTTTTGCTTACCGGAGTGCAGGCACTTGACCCCGCATCCACCTGCCGCAACGCAAGGGAAAAGCTCCTCCAGAAAACCGGGATCCCGGCATCCTTCGGCATAGCTCCGACAAAAACCCTGGCAAAGATCGCCAGCCGTTTCGCAAAACACGACCCGTCACACGGCGGTGTTTTCGATATCGGGAGGCATCCTGCGACGGACGATCTTCTGGCTTCCCTGCCGGTCGGCGATGTCTGGGGGGTCGGCAAACGTTCTCTTGAAAGACTGCGGCAAATGGGCATTCGCACAGCCCTGGATCTGAAGAATGCTGATGACGAAAAGCTCCTGAAACGGTTTTCCATAGGCATCCTCCGGACCTCGCATGAACTCCGCGGGATCTGCTGTTACTCCTTCGAACCCGACCCGGAAAGGCACAGATCCATACAGATCGCTCCATCCTTCAGAAAGCCGGTCACCGACCTGGAGACACTCCAGACAGCGGCAGCGCAGCACGCGATCGAGGCGGCAAAAACCCTAAGGACCGAGGGGCTGGTTTGCGGGGTCGNNCAGACGAACCCTTTCCGGAAAGACCTCCCCCAGTACGAAGCGACGGAGGACCAGCGTCTCGAAGAAGCCAGCGACTATTCGCCCATGCTGGCCGAGGCTGCAAGGCAAGCTGTCGAAAAGGTTTTCAAACCAGGTTACGCCTATCGGAAGGTGGGAGTAGTCCTTGGGGATCTTTCGGATTCATCATCACAACAGAGCCTTCTCTTTTCGACCAGGGACAGGGATCGGGAAAAGAAGCTCATGGAGGCGGTGGACAACATCAACAGAGTGTTCGGCGACGACACTATAAGATCATGTTTCAGATCATCTGGGGAGGGCACTCCGATCCAGGGCGACTGGGCGGCCGGAGCCGCTCTCGGAACAATTACTCCCTGCCGCTCCGCCTCCCCCGGCGGAGAAGGTGGAGAACTGGGCCGCATCTTTCGCCGTTTCAAACACGATATGGATGAGACGGTGATCCCTGACCTGGCAAAGCGCATCGCGACGCTTGATGATTTCTCGAAGATCCACTGCATAATCCCTATTCCACCCTCTGACGCATCCTGCCCNNCGCCTGGATATTCTCGTGAAGACAGGCCCATCCAGACCTTTGAAGAGCGTGGAGCTTTTCGATGAGCGCCGGAAGATGGTCAGGGGAGTATTCCGGATCTCCAAACGCGGTTCGCTTTCCGGCAGGACCGTTCTGCTACTGGATGACGTCTTCAGGTCCGGCGCCACACTTTCGGAGGCGGCCCGTGTCCTGAAGAACCAGGGTCTTGCTGAAGAAGTGCGGGTTGCAGTAGTCGCCAAAATGGAATGATCCGGCCGCAGGATCGGGCGAAAACTTGCCGTAGGATGGAAGATAGTTTATTCTGTCACAAGGTAGCCGAACAAACGGACGGGGGAGTTTTTTTGTCGGACAAGACTTACATAAAGAAGATGGGGCACCGTTTTCTCTTTGAGGAGGGTGTCTGGCTAGCTGCCGGCTTTTTCCGCAATGGAGACGGAAGCACCATGCATCTTTCGGGCAGAACGGAGATCAGTCACAGAGAGAATATCTGGATCAACAGAGGTTTCATGGAGATAGAGGGAGATACTCCCATACGCATAGAGAACACATGCGAGATAATTCCGTTCGAGAGAGGGAGCGACGCCACGACCTGGCGGTCGGAGGATCCGGGTCTCGGAACCCTTGTGGGGACTTATGCCGTGGTGGGGGACTCCATCCTTTCGGCCTTTCGCACGGAGGACGGCTCTTTTTACGGAACGGAATACATCAAGAACGTCGACCCCGACACATACGCGAACCGGGGCGTTCTTCTTCACCACGGCAGGATAGTGTCGTCCTGGTCAGCGACCCTGACCAGATCATAGGACTCAGGCAGCGTTGATCAGCCATGAGGAAACAGGGGATCGATCTCCTCTGACAACTCTCACCTGTTGAACTTTTCCCGGCGAATGGTTTACAATTTTTTCGTTTGGAGATCTTCAAAAGAGAGGGAGAGGCTGAATCATGTCGCCAACCAAGGTTGTTGTCGCACTGGGCGGGAACGCCCTGCAGGAGGCGGGAACGCCCCCGACCGCGGAGGCTCAGCTTGCGGTAGTCAGGAAAACCGCAGAGTTCCTGGCAGAGTTGAGCTGCAAGGGTTACGAGATGGCCATCGTTCACGGGAACGGCCCACAGGTGGGAAGGATCGTCCTGACGCAGGAGATAGCATCTAAAATCAACGAACAGACACCCGCAATGCCGTTCGATGTCTGCGGAGCCATGAGCCAGGGGTATATCGGCTATCACATCCAGCAGGCTCTTCGAGACGCGCTCCGGAACAGGAACCGGAACATCCCCGTGGTCACGCTCGTGACCCAGGTAGTTGTCGACTCCAACGACCCTGCCTTCCTGAACCCCACAAAGCCCATAGGTCAGTTTTATACCGAGGAAGAGGCAAAGAAGATTGCGGACGAGAAGGGCTATATCATGAAGGAGGACGCCGGGCGAGGATGGCGTCGCGTTGTCCCCTCGCCTGCTCCAAAGAGGATTACGGAGATCTCGGCCGTGAAGCGTCTTTGGGATACAACGATCGTTATCGCAGCCGGAGGCGGCGGGATACCTGTCATCGAGAACATGGACGGTTCGCTGACTGGTGTAGCGGCAGTTATCGACAAGGACCTGGCTGCCGAGAAGCTCGCCCAGGATATCGAGGCGGACATCCTGCTGATCCTGACCGAGGTCGACAAGGTCTGCCTCAACTTCAAAAAGCCCGATCAGAAGTTCCTCGACCACATGACGGTTCCGGAGGCCATACAGTACATGAACGAGGGACACTTCGCTCCTGGAAGCATGCTCCCCAAGGTGTTGGCGGCGGTCAAGTTCGCGAGGACATACCCCGGAAAGAAGGCCATCATTACTTCGCTATACAAGGCGGTCGACGCGCTTGAAGGGAAAGAGGGCACGGTCGTAACAATGGCCTGAGTCCCCGCCCACATATTAAAAAAGAGGCCCCGGTGATCTACCCGGGGCCTCTTTCATAATATTGATCTATGCACGGATAGCCCGAGGTCTCGACTGCTCCCTGTGGCGGCTTGCATTCGCCACCTTGGAGAGAGCCGCTCCCGAAAGGCAGTCCGGGTTCCGGCGATACTTTTCGAAGGCCGCGGGCATGAGTTCCACCATCACGTGGTCCTTCCTGAGCACTATCTCAGCCACATCACGGCTGCTGATATCGAGTGAGGAGCAGACGGTCCTCAGGACTTTGCCAGCGTTCCAATCGGCGCCGTCGCTCACGCCAATACGTACGAGAGTTCCCTTCGGACGTCGGCTGTGGTGAGAACCCTGGGGCCTTTTTTCGGAGCGTGAAGGCAGGCTCTTGGTCTTGCGGTTAATATGCTGCTCCCTCTCCCTGTCCAGATCAGCCTTGAGCGAGTAGCCCGAGCGGATGCTCTTTTCGGCGATGAGCAGGAGGTTATTTACCAGATCTACCGGGTCGGTTCTCTCAAGCAGACTGGCGGCCCATTCCCTGGTTCCCGATTCCTCACTCTGGGAGATGTTGAGTATCTTCTCCTCGTAGCGGGCCCGCTGCCTGTCACGGATAGCATGGTTGTCCGGGACGGGGAGCCAGCTTATCGATATCTTGGTGTTCCTGAGCATTCCCCGGAGTTTTTCAGACTCGGCAAGCGTCAGCACAAGTATGTCGCGCCCTTCGTTGCCGGCGCGTCCGGTCCTGCCGCTGCGGTGAATAAAAGTATCCGTGTCGGACGGGAGACCGAACTGGAAGACATGCTCCACATCGGGCACATCGAGTCCTCTTGCGGCCACGTTTGTGGCCACAAGGTGCGATACCCTGCCGGATACGAACATCGCGAGAGCCTGATTCCTCTCTCTCTGACTCATATCCCCGTGGAGGCAGCAAGCGCTGAAACGCTCCTGCGTCAAACGGTTGGCAACCTCGATGGTCTCGGCCCTGGTCTGGCAGAAGACCAGTCCCTTGTGGGAGTTCTCCCACAGCAGGACATTGACCAGACCGTCCATCTGCCGGTTCCTCGGCGTTGCATAGACTGTGTGAACGATATCCTCATGCTGGGCTCCATCCTCAACCAGCGATATCATCTTCGGATTGGAGAGATACTTGCGGGACAGGGC
>DFYG01000165.1:4710-6772 GCA_002382605.1 Synergistaceae bacterium UBA4088
CCTTCGTCGAGGACGACAGTGTGGACCGAGTCCATCTTGAGTGTCCCCCGGCGGATATGGTCGAGTACCCTTCCAGGCGTCCCGATAGCGAACGCGACTCCTTTTTTAAGGTCCCGGATCTGTCCCGACATGTCCATTCCACCAACGAGCGAAGTGGAGGGACAGTTCATTCCACGGGATACCCAGACGGCCTCCTTGGCTATCTGCATGGCAAGCTCCCTCGTCGGGGAGATCACGAGAACACCGGGCTTCGAAGGATCAATGCGGTCATCGCTCATCAGGGGCAGCAGGAACGCAAGCGTCTTTCCCGATCCGGTTCTGGCACGGACAATGAGGTCCGCCGACAGGTCTTCATGACCGAGAACGGCAACCTGTACCGGTGTCGGTTCGGTGAATCCTTTTGTTTCCAGGGCTTTCAGAAGTTCCTTGCGCAGCGGGAAATCCGAGAAAGAAGCGGTCTGCGCAGATTCCGTTCTTTCCATTGTTTGGGTCTGTTCCATATAATCACTTTCCTCCTGTATTTGGGAAAGGACGCAAAAAAAGCGGCACCCCACCATGGGGCGCCACTTGTTGTAATCCCTTCACGGCAATGGACCCATTATCGTGAGTTTCCCCTGGAGGTCAAGCAGCACTCTTGTCCAACATGGTATGAGTCTGAACGAGAGATCGATTTCCGATGAGGTATGAGTCTGAAGAAGCGGTTTTGGTCGATCATGGAGACATGAGCATGGTGATCGACATGAACGACGAGAAGCTTAAGACCCTGGATCAGATCCGGAACTTCATGACCGGCACGGAGGGAGTGGAATTCTGCCATCAGCCGGAAAAGGACAACCGTTACCAGCACATCGAAGATGCCCTTTGCCGTCTGCGCTACTATAGCCTTGACAAGGCCGATAAGGGTCTTGTGCTGAGATACCTTGAGCATACTACAGGCTATTCAAGGCAGCAGATGACGAGACTCGTCAGGAGATATCTCGATACTGGCAGACTGAGGAAGCGATACAAGGCGCCCGTGAAGGGATTCCGGAAGAAATACACGTCCGAAGACCTGATACTCCTGGCCGAAACGGACAATGTGCATGAGAACCTCTCGGGGCTGGCGACGGCCCATATCCTGTGGAGACAGTTTCACGTCTATCGCGACAATCGTTACAGACGTCTGGCGTCGATTTCGACGTCTCACCTTTACAATCTGAGGGAGCGTCCCGGGTACATAGGCATGCGTGAACACTGGGAGAAGACCCGCAGGTCGACCGTTTCCATAGGAGAAAGAAGAGCTCCCGCTCCCGACAACAGGCCCGGCTTCATACGCATAGATTCGGTTCACCAGGGCGACCGTGACGGGATCAAGGGCGTTTATAATATCAACGCCGTCGACTGCGTGATCCAGTGGGAGGTTGTGGCCACATGCGAGAACATCTCCGAAGCCTTTCTCATGCCGGTCCTTGAGCAGTTGCTGGATGAGTTTCCATTTACGATCATGGGGTTCCATTCGGACAATGGCTCGGAGTACATAAACCACGAGGTGTCCAAGCTTCTCGAAAAGATGCGGGTTGAATTCACAAAATCCCGTCCGAGGCACTCCGGCGACAACGCCCTGGCGGAGACGAAAAACGGCGCTGTGGTTCGCAAGCATCTGGGGTATTCCTACATCCCGCAGCACCTCGCGGAAGAGGTGAACTCCTTTTGCAGGGATTATCTCAATCCTTACCTGAATTACCACAGGCCGTGCCTGTTCCCGGAGGAGATAAAGGACTCAAAGGGAAAGGTTCGAAAGCGATACCCGCGAAGACTTGTGATGACGCCCCTTGAGAAACTGCTCTCTCTTGAAGACTGCGGGAAATACCTCAAGGAGGGGGTAACCGTGGAAAGCCTGCTGGAAAAAGCGGGCATGTGCACAGATAATGAGGCTGCGGCCGAGCTGGCCGCAGCTAAAAAAAGGTTATTCCAATCCGTCTCAAGACGATCCAGAACCGCAGGCTGAGTCTAACCCGGAAAGATCCGTTCAGACTCATACCTCAATTGGAAAAGACTTAGGGTAGGTGGCTCGTGGCTAATT
>DFYG01000064.1 GCA_002382605.1 Synergistaceae bacterium UBA4088
CTGCTCCCCTCCGGGGGCATTTCGCCGCATCGGTCACATGGCGGAGGCTCGCCGGTCAGGAGAAAAAGCCGGAAATGATCGAGCCACTTCGGTGAGGCATGACCGCAACCCTCCAGAAAGCGGATGAACGCCACAAGCCGTTCCCTGCAGGTCGGAGTGATGTAGTGCTCGATGCTGCAGGCGTTGGCCTCAGCTTCGCCTGGCTCCAGGTTGAGGATCTCCTCGAAAAAAGACTTCAGAAGTTCCTCGTTCCGCACAAGCCTGGCGGCGATCACCTCACCGGATCCTGTGAGAGATATGTAGCCGTAATGCTCCTGGTCGACCAGACCGGAGTCCTTGAGACCCGAAATGACTCCGACCACCGTGGGAGAACGGACTCCAAGCGTAAGTGCAAGGTCCTTTACGCGCACCACCTTTTGCTCCGACTGCAGTTTGTATATCGTCTTCAGGTAATCTTCACTTCTTGCACTGAGTGTGGACATTGTTAGCCTCACCTATATTTGTTATCATCCATCGCAGTATCCGCTTTCCTCCATCCTGAGTCAAGGGAGTGACAGATGCGACACCATCTTTTTCTGGGGACCATAGCCGCCTCCGCAAGCCTCATGGAGGTGTTCATTGCGCCTAAACCAGGGCTCGTAGACAGATTGGGTCCCGGGGCACATCATGACATGGATTTTTGCACATTCCTTCTGAGCGCCTGCGCTCTGGCTCCGTTCTGGCAGGAACAGGCACTGGCCGGACTGAGGGGCATTCCTCCCGTGGAGGCCCTGGGGCATCTCAGAAAGACTGGCATCGAGATGGAGGCGGCAATGTTCGCCGCTACTTCGGGCGTCAATACTCATAAAGGACTCATCTTCGCTCTCTCCCTGCTCCTTTACGGGGCAGGCCGGTGCACTTTTCTGGGCCGCGGGCTCGTCCCGGATAACATAGCCTTCGAGGCCTCCGCTGCTGTCGAAGGGTGCTGCGACAGGGAACTTCGCGGATTATCGGATGCCCCTCCCGGAAGACCCCTGTCGAGCGGCGAGAGGCTCTTTCTCGAACACGGCCTTACGGGAATAAGGGGCGAGGCGGAGCGGGGCTTTCCCACTGTTATCCGTCACGGGATCACTTCATACAGGCATGCGCTATCTCTCGGGGCCACACCCCATGACAGCGGGCTATTCTGTCTCTTCAACCTCATGCTGCACGGCGAGGATACGAACATCGTGGCAAGAAAGGGGTTCTGTTTCTGGAAAGAAACCTACCCCAACCTCGTCGAATCGCTTTTAAGCCATGAAGTCCCCTATAGCCGTGATTCGATGGAGGCTTTCATTGAAGCGGACTCTTTCTTCAGTGACAGCGGGATAAGCCCGGGGGGAGCTGCCGATATGCTGACCTGCACAATTTTCCTCCACCAATGCAGCCAGTATAAGGGTCCTGTTTGTCAACATTGCCTCTGATAGGTATAATATGAGTAACATATATCATGGAGGTGGCGTCATGAGTCTTGGGTTGAGAATAAAAACATTACGCAGATCGAAGGGTCTCACACAGAAAAGCCTTGCGGAGAACGTCAGTGTAAGCCGGATCTACATCCAGTCGCTCGAGAGCAACAGGCGGCTTCCATCAATGAAACTGCTCAAGCGCCTCGCGGAAGCGCTCGATGTCGATGTTGTGGATCTCGTCCAGAACCCGCACAGGGATGCCTCGGGCAAATTGCTTCTGGAAGAGGTTCTCGACAACCGCGAACCTGTCGAAATATGGTACCGGAGCCGGAAACTTTCCAGGCAGGAGGTTCATCTGGTCCATAAACTGATCGACGCGGCCCTCTCCGACTGGGACGTTGAAGATGCCGGACAGGACAGATCCTGAGGAGATCAGGAAACCCTTCGAGTGGCCTTCGCCACCGCAAGACATTCCCCGCTGGGCTTTTGAAGAAGCCTCTCCCTGGAGAGATCTGGATGAATTCGTACTTCTCGCCCGGGCGGAAGAAAGGTGCGGAAGGATCATCGAACTGATCCAGACATCTCTCCCGAAGACGCTCTGGGGACTCCATGTCGCTCGGGGCAGGAGAGCACGCATTTATATAAACAGACAGCTCCCCGGCATCTGGAGGCGTTTTTCGATGTTTCACGAGCTATACCATCTGCTTCATCACACCAGGGGAGAAGCCTTCTGGTCAGGTACGGCAACTCCAATGACCAGCTTCGAGCACCAGGCGGACATGTTTGCGTGGGCAGCGATCTGCCCTGAGTGGACTGAGGGTTCCGACCAGTGAATCGTCTACCCTTTTTCCTGCCGATGAGGAACTGCCCCCACCGCTGCGCCTACTGCGACCAGCGGACGATCACAGGACACTCGGAAACACCCTTGCCTTCAGATGTCAGAACCGGGGTGTCGGGCATTGAAGGACCGGTGGAGGTCTGCTTCTTCGGCGGGAGTTTCTCATGCTTCAAAGAAAATCTCCAGCGTGAATACCTGTCAGCCGCTGCTTCCGCCCCGGGCGGAAGCAGTATAAGAATTTCCACACATCCTTTGTGCGTGACCCCGGAGAGACTGTCGCTACTTGCGGAATACCCCGTTTCCATCGTGGAACTTGGAATATCCTCCCTTGACGACCCGGTCCTTAATGTCTGCAACCGGGGATATTCAGGCAGTGAGGCCCTGGAGAAGATTTCCATGCTGCTCGATGACGGGCGCTTCACCCCCGGGGTGCAGATGATGACAGGACTCCCGGACCAGACGGAGTCATCTTCACTGAAAGACCTGGAATTGATAGCTGCCGTCAAGGGAGACCGACGGATGCAGTTGAGAATATACCCCTGCCTGGTCCTGAAGGGTACTCCCCTTGAAAAAATGCTCAACTCGGGGCATTACTCCCCTCCCGGAATACCCGATAGCGCCCGATGGGCGGGAAGGATGATCGATCACGCCAATTCCCTGGGCTTTGAACTCCTCCGGGTGGGCCTGCAGGAGACTGTATCGCTCAGCGAAGGGGTGATCGCGGGGCCGTACCACCCCGCGCTTGGCGAGCTGGCCCGGGCCTTTGCTCTGGCGTTATCTCTTTCGAGGTCCCGGCCGTCAGGCCCCTGGACACTTTCGCCCTTTCAGAGATCCCTCGTTCTTGGACACGGCCGATGGGGTCTGAGAGAGTTGGCCAGGCTGACCGGCAGGGAAGCGCACGAGACCGAAAACCTTATCTCCTGGACTGCTTAGCCCCTCAAAATTCTTCGTTTGCAGGATAGCACTTTTTTCAATACAATTCTCTTCAGTCATTCATGCCCGGGAGGTTACCATGCCGATCCTGTCGCGAAACGTCGATATGGGAGGTGGAAGCGTTTCGCACACGATCTGGCGTCTTGCTCTCCCCTCCATTTTTTCCATGTTCTTTCATACGCTCTTCCACCTGGTGGATACGGTCTTCATTTCATGGCTTGGGGAGTCGTCCCTGGCCGCCATGTCCCTGACATTCCCTCTGGTTTTTGTTATCTTCGCCCTGGTGAACGGCATGTCGGTGGGGGCAACGACCCGCATGAGCAATTCGCTCGGGAAAGGGCTTCATGACGAAGCCAGGGAGTACGCCAACGCAGCCCTGGTGCTGGTACTCATCCTTTCTACCCCGACATTCCCACTGCTTTTCCGCCCCGCGTCCAACGCTTTTTTCACTCTTCTCGGAGGATCCGGGAATGTTCTTCCCGAAAGCTACTCATACGCGTTCTGGATGGTGCTTGCAACTCCGCTTATGTCCTTCTCGCTTGCGGCCGACGCGGTTTTCAGGAGCCAGGGAGACACAGTTACCCCCATGAAGAGCATGATCATAGGGAACGGGATCAACGCGCTTCTGGATCCGCTGATGATATTCACTTTCGGATGGGGGATCGCCGGTGCATCCATCGCGACCGTCATAGGGCGCCTGGCCTCGTGCGTCTATCTCTGGTCCAGGCTGAGAACCAGAAGTGCCATCCGGCCTTCTCTCACCTGGGACAGGCATCACCTGGGGCGATGGCTGGACATAGGCACTATCGGCTTCCCCGTGGCGATCTCGCAGGGGAGCATGGCCATGGGCGCGGCGTTCCTGAACAGGATCCTCGCCGGCTACGGGCCGGCAGCGGTCGGAGCGGGGATGCTGGGGAACAGGGTCGAGATGCTGGTCTTTCTCCCCGCCTTCGGTTTCAACGGAGCCGTCATCCCTTTTGTCGGTTTCAATATAGGCCGTGGTGATTACTCGAGAGTACGCGCAGCACTGAAGGTTGTTCTGATCTCCTCGCTTGCGATGATAAGCTTAGTCGGAACGATCATTTATATCTGGCCGCATTTTATACTCGCTCTCTTCAAACCCTCGGAACAGGTAATGGCCATGGCCACGGCCTCTATAAGAGCTTCAGCGACGGCGTATCTATTCGCGGCCGCGGACGTATCCTTCTGGGGGGTCTTCCAGGGGAGCGGCTATCCTGTCTACGGCATGATCGCCCAGATCACCCGAACACTTGTTGTCCGGATCCCTGCCGCGCTGATCCTGTCATGGAGCTTCGGACTGACCGGTGTATGGTGGTGTCAACCCATTTCCGCGACTGTTTCTTTTCTGTTGTCAACATACTTCATCATCAGGGTTATGAAGAGGATCAGAGAGAAATTGTGCGCGACCCANNAAGGGGAGAGATATCTCCTGACCCCCCGTTTTTGTCCCCGGAACAAGATTGACTGGAAGTTGCGCTACAAGTACACTAAAATCAACTTTTCCTGCCTTGCGGTTTAGAAAAACATACAAGAGAGGGTGTCGACTGTGGAAACAGGCCAGCTTCAGGAGCTGCTCCGGGAAAAAATGCAGGGCATGCCCAACAAGGCGCACCGGGTAGTCGAGTATCTCCTCAAGAATATGCGGGAAGCCGCTTTCAGGTCGATCGGAGATGTGGCTGATGAACTGGGAGTATCCAAAGCCCAGCTGGTCAGAGTATCAAGGATGCTCGGTTTCGCGGGCTACTCGCAGCTCAAGGATGCCCTTCAGTCCGCCATGCTGGGTCAGGTCAACCCTGCAGCCATGCTGGCCCGGGTCATGGACAACCGGCAGGACCTTCCAACCGTCATTCACAGAATCGAACACGCGAACCTTGACGACACCTGGTCACAGATACTTCCTGAAAATGTCTCGTCCTTCTGCTCGATACTCCAGGAGGCCGAGTCCACGTACTGTATAGGATGGGGAATTTCTTCAATGGTGGCGGAGTCGCTTTTCATCAGACTCCGCACCATGGGCATGCGCGCCATCCTCATGACGAGGTCCGCAATGACCCTCCAGGAGCAGGCCAGATCCATCGGGGAAAAGGATATCGTGGTCGTCTGCGAGCTGCCCAGTTTCGTAATAGAGGTCACTGAGGCGGTCGAAATAGCCAAAAGGAACGGCGCTCGCATAATCACGATCACCGACAGCCCTGCGGCACCTATATGCCGGCACTCGGATCTTCCGTTCTTCGTAAGTGCGGAGAGCCCGATGTTCGGCAGCAGCATAATCGGCCCGATGTTTCTGATCCACATCCTTACATCGGTCCTGGCCGTGAACATGGGCGAAGCGACCAGGACAGCCATGGAAGAACAGGCCCGATTCCTTCACGACGAAAGGATATTCCACCCGGTATTCGGTCTGAGATACTCCTGAGAAATAAAATCAGATATCCATGCTTTCGCCGCTGCCGAGGATCTTCACATCTGCGAGTCCGGAGGCTTTCCTGGCAAATTCCTCCGGTGAGGCCTCAATCAACTGGAAGGTATCGTAGTGCATCGGGACTGCCGTTTTCGGACGTATCATTTTCAGCGCCCTGACGGCATCGTCGATATCCATGGTGTAGTTGCCTCCGATCGGAAGGAGCGCTACATCCACGGATTCATCTGCCAGAAGGTTCATCTCCATAGTCAGCCCCGTATCTCCCGCGTGGTATATTCTTTTGCCGTCAACTTCGATGAGGAACCCCCCCGCGACACCACCGTAGATCATGCCTCCATCAGACTGGATCCCTGAGCCGTGCCATGCAGGGGTCATCTTGACTCTTCCGAAGGGGAACCCGAAGGCTCCTCCTATCTGAAGCGGGTGGCATTTGACACCTCTTCCGGAGAGAATGTTGCAGATCTCGACCGTCGCGACAACCGTGGCTCCCGATCTGAGGGCGATCCCGGTTGTGTCTCCAAGGTGATCACCGTGCCCGTGGGTCACGAAAATGAAATTGACGTCAGGAAAATCGGCCGGGGAAAAGGGGGTCTTGTCGTTGCCGCTGAGAAAGGGGTCGATCAGGGCTTTGAGCCCACTTCCCTCGATATGGAAAGCCGCATGCCCCAGAAACCTGATCTTTGCCATTCCTTTAACCTCCCTTCAAGTCTTTTATGCAATTATAACAAACAAAGGGTCCGTTCCCGATGCCTTCAGGCAGCCAGAAGCGAACCCTTTACGCTGATGCAGGTTTCATTGTGGTGGCCGGATTCGTGGATACTGATCCCCTGGGCCGCCAGAGCGGCCTTTCCTGTCCCTTGCAGGACGACATCGATCATTCGCCCTTTTGTGATTTCATACCAGGAGTTCATGACGCCGGATGGCTCCCACCCCTCTACGCGAAGTTCTCCCATCAACTTCCCGTCGCTTTCCTCCAGGTCGAAGTACCAGGGCATCAGATCTCCGTTGACAGCTACTCCCCGTCCCCTGAGGCGCATTCGTCATCCCCTCCGTGCAGGTCATGAGCAATGTGCAGATCCGACAACTGCCCGGGATCCACATCAGACGGGGCTCCGGACATGAGACACTGTGCCTTCTGTGTCTTCGGAAAGGCTATTACATCGCGAATGGAATTTACTCCGCACAGAAGCATTACGAGCCTGTCGAAACCCAGCGCAATTCCTCCGTGGGGTGGAGTCCCGGATGCAAGTGCGTCAAGGAGGAACCCGAAACGCTCCCTGGCCCGTTCGGGCGTAAATGCCATGACGTCGAACATTCTCTGCTGGACGGCCGGGTCATGGATCCTGATGGAGCCTCCCCCGACCTCGTTGCCGTTAAGGACCAGGTCGTAGGCTCTCGAGCGCACCTTTCCGGGATCTACGGAGAGCAGATCAAGGTCTTCAAGGTTCGGCGACGTGAATGGGTGATGGACCGCCGTCCACCTGGAATCCTCATCGTCCCACTCAAGAAGCGGAAATTCGGTGACCCAGAGGAAAGCCCACTTCCCTTCTTCCACCGGGTAGACCCTGCCGCCGAGTTCGAGCCTTATGTGTCCAAGAAGCTCGCATGTCTTTCTCCACTCTCCGGCCGCTACGACAAGGGCATCGCCCTCGTTCATGCACGCAGCAAGTGACCTCTTCTCGTCTTCTGAGAGGAACTTTACCAGCGGTCCCTTCAATGCTCCTTCCTTTAGGGTGAAGGGCGCAAGACCGTCGGCTCCAAGACCCCTGGCCCGGATCTCCAGATCCGCCATCTCCCTGCGCGACAGCGAACCACCCCCCGGGAGATGAAGACCCCTGACCGCACCGCCCGTTTCGATCGCCTTCCGGAAAGCGTCGAAGGAGCATCCGGAAAATACGGGGTCCAGATCCAGTATCTCTGATCTGATCCTCAGGTCCGGCTTGTCGCTTCCAAAGCGGTTGACGGCATCCTTCCAGGTGATCCGCGGGAACGGGGTATCCAGCGGCGTCTTCATTATCCATTCAAAAAGCCCCTTCATGTATCTTTCCATCAGGGCGATGATCTCTTCTTCGGTGATAAAGCTCATCTCAAGGTCTATCTGGGTGAACTCCGGCTGACGGTCGGAGCGAAGGTCCTCATCCCTGAAACACCTGACGATCTGGAAATAACGGTCCAGGCCGCCTATCATAAGTATCTGCTTGAATATCTGGGGCGACTGCGGCAGCGCGAAGAAACGTCCGGGCGTGACCCTCGCCGGGACAAGATAGTCCCTTGCTCCTTCGGGGGTCGATTTTGTCAGCATGGGAGTTTCAACCTCGACAAACCCCTCGGACGAGAGGAAGGACCGGGTGAAAGCAGCCACCTCGCTTCTTATCCTGAGGTTCTTCTGCATTAATGGGCGACGGAGGTCCAGGTAACGCGATCTGAGACGCAGGTTCTCGTCAACTCTGTCAGCCTCTGAGATCTCGAACGGCAGAGACCGGGCCGGAGACAGGAGGAGAAGATCCTCCGCAACAACCTCCCGGTCACCCGTAGGCATCAAGGGGTTGTCGGTCCCCTCCGGCCGTTTGCGGACACGGCCTTTCACCGCCAGGACGTACTCGTTCCTGAGGCTCTTTGCCCGCTCGTAGATGCCTCCCAGTTCCGGGTTGAACACCACCTGAACGACACCGGTATGATCCCATAGTTCGAGGAAAATGATCCCGCCAAGATCCCTCCTGCGGCGGAGCCAGCCGTTGAGGACAACGGCCGGGCCATCCCCTTCGGGAGCAGGTATCTGCCCACAGTAGGAACTTCTCTTCCATGTGCTGTCGAAATGCCTAGGTTTCATAGGAGATCTCCCTCCTGATTCCCGGCCTTTGCGGATCTGAGTTCTGCCAGTAACCGCGGGAGTTCTGCCCGCGCGATCTGCTGCTGCTCTCCCGTTCCCAGGTTTTTGACCGTGACGCTGCCGGAGGCTATCTCGTCCGGACCCATTACACATGCGAAGGAAGCGCCGCTGCCACCAGCCGTCTTGAACTGCGCCTTGAAGCTTCTCCCGGTGTAGTCTATATCGGCTGCTATGCCTGCCTTTCTGATCTCGTAAAGAAGGGCGACCGACTCATCGCGCGACGATGGCTCGGCCGAGACAACATACACATCCAGAACAGGGGGTTCCCCGAAGTTGCACCCCTGATCTTCCATCGTGAGAACGATCCGTTCGACGCCGGCAGCGAAACCTACCCCGGGTGTGTGCGGGCCTCCTATGGATTCGGCAAGGTTGTCGTAACGTCCTCCGCCGCAGACGGCATTCTGGGCGCCCAGGTCTCCGGAAAGAACCTCATAGGCTGTCTTTGTGTAGTAGTCCAGCCCTCGAACCAGCCTCTTGTCTATGCTTACGACCGCTCCGATCCGGTCCAGACCCAGTCTTACGGACGAGAAGTGTTCGGAGCAATCAGCGCAGAGACAGGAGATGGTGTCGGGGGCTTCGTCGGTTATATCCCTGCAGGCCGGATTCTTGCAGTCCAGTATCCTCAAGGGGTTACGGTCGAACCTCCCCTGGCATGTCTCGCAGAGATCACCCAGCCTTGGCCGGAGGAAGTCCTGAAGGGCTTCCCTGTGCACTGGTCGGCAGACAGGACAGCCCACGGAGTTGACGACTACCTCCAGTTTTGAAAGTCCCAGCCTTCTGAATATCTCCAGCGAGAGGGCTATCGACTCCACATCCACATAAGGATCCTGGCTTCCGATGGCCTCGAAGTCGATCTGCCAGAACTGCCTGTACCGCCCCTTCTGGGGACGCTCGTAGCGGAACATCGGCCCCGCGCTCCAGAGTTTTGCGGGCTGATGCCACTTGTCCATTCTGTTCTCCAGGTATGACCGGACCATCGAGGCAGAAAGCTCCGGACGCAGTGTAAGGCTCCTTCCGGCGCGGTCCTCGAAGGTATACATCTCCTTCTCTACGACATCGGTCGTCTCTCCGACGCCCCTGGAAAAAAGCTCGGTATGTTCGAAGACCGGGAGATGAATCTCCCTGTACCCGAAATCCCTCGCGGTATCCCTGGTGACCTTGAACAAATACTCCCACTTCCATGATTCATCTGGAAGAATATCCCGTACGCCCCGCGGGGCATTGATGATGGACATGAAACTTCCTCCCTTGCCGCCTGCCGAATTCGAATCGTTAGATTGTAGCATCAGGAGACGGCCTTTGTAACGGGGCGGCAAAGACTGTCTTCCGTAACTCGAAACGCGTTAAGCGAAACTGGCAATAACCAAAACGATCTCTAGTCCTTCCGGTGGATCCTCCGGAGACGAGTCGCTGAAAGAATCTTCAACCTTCCCGGGTCCAGGTCCGGATCAGGATCTTTGAGTTACGGGTTACGTGTTGCAAGGTGCCCGGCGTTCTTTGCCAGGGTGCAAGGTGCCCGGCGTTCTTTGCCAGAGTGCGAGTCGCGCATTACAGGAACATACAAAAAACGGGCCGCATGACGCGGCCCGCGAAAGAAAGCATCAGGAGATCCGGGTGAAAGAGTGGCTCAGCGGTTCTCAAGCTGGAATCTTATTGCAGTCCTCTCCTCGCCGTCAATTTCGATCTTGGCAAAAGAAGGAATGCAGATAAGTTCAATACCGTTGGGCGAGACGTACCCCCTTGCGATCGCGATTGATTTCACCGTCTGGTTGACTGCGCCCGCGCCAACCGCCTGGATCTCGACCGCGCCGCTCTCTCTGACTACTGCGGCGATCGCGCCGGCCACGGATTTTGGCTGAGAGTTTGCAGAGACCTTAAGCACCTCCATGGGATATCGCCCTCCTCGTGATTACCGCATTGCTGCTTCCTCATCACCTGAGGCACTCTTCACCATGCTGCGATTATGTACCGATAATTATACCTTCATTTCCAACTGTCAACAATACCCGGGTTCTTTATCAGGCTCTGAGCCAGAGGGCAAATTCACCCAGTCCGAGTTCTTCGAGTTTTTCCTTTGTGGGGAGACCTTTTTCGTCCCAGGCGCGGTAGCCGTAGTACTCGTCAAGCTGCAATGCAAGGTCGGGAAGTGCCTCCGCCGATCCGCCTGTACCCCTCACTTCATTAAGTATCCTCTCCGGAAGCGTGTCCTGATCCCTTCCGATCCCGTGTCCGGCGTTGAAGAGACGCTTCATGTTGTATATCCTCTCGCCGATGGTCTCAAGCTCTTCGTTGGTCATGTCCCAGCCGGTAACGCATTTCATCCAATATCCCAGGTCGGCCAGTGTTACGCCCAGCAGCATGGGAAATTTGCACATCTTGAGCGAATCGAGGAGACTCGAGAGGTTCTGGAACCTGGCGTTCATGACACCTTTCCCCTCATCTGCCCCCCTGTCCTGCTTCTCGTTGTATCCGAATTCGGGGAACGACACCGATCTCTCCCAGGGGTAGGAGTAGCCATTGAGGTGGCAGGCTCCCCTGGTGGAGGTAGCGTAGCCTGCTGCAAGGCTTTTATAGCACCTCGGGTCGTGCGCTGGAAAGTCGAGACCTTTGCAGTGAATGGCGAAGTGCTCCGCACCTTTGCCCAGCTCCTTCGCGGCAGTCCTTGTACCCTTCCCGAGCAGCTCTCCAATGCCTTCCCCTTCACCGATCTTTTTTACGAGAAAGTTGAGAACTTCTCCGCTCCCCCATTCGAGGGGCATCCCTGCCTGGGCTTCGGTAATGATGCCGTGCTCGTAGCACTCCATTGCGAAAGCAACTGCAGATCCGGTGGAGATGGTATCAATTCCAAGGCGGTTGCAGAGTTCATTGGCCCTTGCAATGGCGTCAAGGTCGTTCACCAGGCAGTTGCTTCCAAGCATGGCCATTGTTTCGTACTCGGGCCCGCCTACGTTCCTTCCATCGATCCCAACGACCCTCCCGCATCTTATCGGACAGGCCACACATCCGTAATCACCCGTCAGGATCGTCTCGGCCATCCGCTGACCGGTTATCGCCTTGACCTCTTCCTTCCAGGAACCCTGCTTCCAGTTCCTGATGGGAAGGTCGCCGAGTTCCTCGCAGAGGGACATGCCGCCGGAGGTGCCATAGAGGTTCATGCCGGCGCCCTTTTCCTTGAGGAGTGCATTCTTCTTCGAAACGAGTTCCGTTAGATTCTTTTTGTCGGAGAGCGGGGTCACTGAACTTCCTCTTGCCACTATGGCCTTGAGGTTCTTGCTTCCCATAACAGCCCCCGCTCCGCCGCGTCCGGAGGTCCTTGCGTCTGTCCCGTCGTGAAATATCCCCGCCAGGGGAATAAGCTTCTCACCAGCCGGACCAATGCACGAAACTCCTGCGTTCTCCCCGTAAAGAGATCTCAGTCGGGCATCGGTCTCCATCGTGTCGAGACCCCAGATATCCCGGGCCTCCGCGAAACCCACCTTGCCGTCGATAAGTGTCAGGACGAGGGGTGAATCGGACTTTCCTAGAATTATTAGCCCGTCAAACCCGCTTCTCTTAAGATGGAAACCAAAACTCCCTCCGGCATCAGATTCCAGGAAAATACCTGTAAGGGGTGATTTGGTGACGATCTGATGCCGCCCCGATGTCGGTATCCCGGAGCCGAGAAAGGGCCCCGTCATGAAGATCAGGGGGTTCGACGGGGAGAGCGGCCTGGTCTTCGGAGTGCAGAAATTCAGAAGGAAATAGGTCCCCATTCCGGAACCTCCAATGTACTTTCTGGCGAAATCGTCATCAAAAGTCATCTCTCTGGACGTTTTTTCCGTCAGATCGATCAAGGCTATCTTTCCCTGGTATCCTTTCACGGCTTTTCCTCCCGTCTTCCCTGATTTTTTATCCGCTTTCGACAGTGCCGAGAAAGAGCAGCGTCGAGCCGGGTGAAACAATATCGTCGGGCCTGATCGCCCTGGGGCCGCTGTGCTCATCGAAGAGACAGACAAAACCGTCGCTGCGGGGTCCGGGGTCTGCTTCAAAGATACTCCCGATCTTTTTCATGAGTTCCTTAAGGGTGATGCTTTCACTCATTGGTAGAAAATATTCCTCAATACCGGAGACCGTCCGCCAGGGGCCAGAAAATTTCAGAATGATACCTTTTTCATTCGTCAATCCGATGGCTCCCTTCGCGAATGGAGGATATAGTCGAGAAGGTCAGCCCTGCTGATACTCCCGGCAAAGATCCCGTCGCGGACCACCGGGGCCCTTTTGAGGTTCTTTGTGATCAGGACCATGGCAACGTGCAGGTCGGTGTCATGCTCCTCGAAGACAATGACGTCCTTTTTCATGAACTTTTCGACAGTCTCACGGCTCACCCTCTGAAGACGCCTGGCGAATTGCCCGTAGTCGGGCAAAAAGGACGAATCACTCAGCAGGTCGAAATAACCTGGAAGAGCCGCCTTGACTATATCCTTTTCGCTTAAAAATCCAATGACCCGGCCATCGTCGTTGACGACAGGGAGACCGGAGATCCTGTGTGCAGCAAGCACTTCTACCGCTTCTCCGATTGTCGTATCTGGCGAAACCGCGGTAAGATCACGATCCATCAGTTCACCTACAAGCATCCGGACACCTCCCATGCCGCTTCCTTGTCCAGTATCCTCTCTGTGGGCCATAAGGTAAAGCGGTCAATCGTCGCTACAGAGATCCACCCCACCTGACTGTCACATATAAACTGGCCACCGCCAGTGAAACAATAACAACCTGGAGTCCCGTATCCATGAAGGCTCTGAATGATATCCTGCTTCCGCTCCTTTCCGCCATGTCCGCGACTATGACATTGGCTGCGGAACCCAGAAAGGAACCGTTCCCGCCGAGACAGGCGCCAAGGGCCAGCACCCAGAAAACAGGAGCCGCCGGCATCCCCAGCGAAATTGCAAGATCCTTTGCGACAAATACAAAAGTGGCTGTGAAGGCCACATTGTTTACGAAAGAACATGCAAGGCCCGAGAACCAGAGGATAGCCAGGAGCGCAAGAAGCGGACGGCCTTGAAAAAGGGTGGAAAATACCCCGGATACCATAGAAATGACCCCGGTCTCCCTCAGTGCGCCTACGATTATGAATAGAGTGGCGAAAAAGAGAATGGTAGGCCATTCAATGTCTTTGTGGATGACCTCGTCACCGTTGACGGGAACCACCGCGAGCAGGAGAGCCGATCCAAGAAGAGCCACGACGGATGCGGGAAGGTGGAGCATGTGGTGAACTCCAAAGCCGGCGAGAACAAACGACATTGCTCCAACGGCACGGAACATCAGGGAACGGTCGTGAATGAGTTTGCTTTCATCAACTTCCGCGATCCTTTCAGCAGAAGGCGAGGACATGGCAAATTCCTTGCGGAAATGGAAAAGAAGCCATCCACAGACAACCACGAGGATGACAAGGGTCACCGGCGCAAGGTTTACGATGAAATCCATGAACGAGAAGTGCGCGAAAGAACCTATGATGAGGTTCGGGGGATCTCCCACAAGAGTGGCGGTCCCCCCGATGTTTGAAGCGAAAGCTTCCCCGATCAGAAAGGGCACCGGGTTGACTTCGATCAGTTCGACCAGGGAGATCACCACCGGGCTGATCAGCAGAACGGTCGTCACGTTGTCGAGAAATGCCGAAAGAATAGCTGTCACGAATATCACGGCGATAAAGGTCAGGGGGATGTTGCCGCCGGTCGCCTTGACCGTCTTGACGGCAATGTACTGGAAAATCCCTGTGCGGGAAAGAATCCCTACGATGACCATCATGCCCATGAGCAGACCTATCGTGTTGAAATCGATATAGCCCACGGCCTTTTCGGCCGGGATCACGTTAAAAGCCATCAGAAGGCTCGCGCCAAGAAGTGTCGCAACGCTGCGCCGCATTCTCCCCGTGGCTATCAGAATTATGGTTGCGGTAAAAACAGCAAGTGCCGCAAGTGCCGATATTGACATAAAAATATCCTTCCCTGATAAAGCATAAGTCGAGATACGAAAGATCCTGCAACGCGCTGCTGCCTGCTTCAGATAACTTCCTGCGCGATTTGCTTTCGCAGTATAGGCAGCATAGGCGCTTGTGTAAACATCCTTTTTCTGACATAATTTCAGAAAGCACTTAGTATCTCTTGTAACGTGATGAAACTATTTTACAGGGAGGCGAAAATATGCTTAATGATACACCGCTTTCGAAGATCATGCGCATAGCGGCGTTCGCCATGGCGGTGTTTCTCCTCTTCGCTGTCATTCCGTTGGCAGCACCCTCTGCTTCCTCGGCAAGTGAAAGCATTACGGTGGGATCCAAGATCGATACCGAGGGAAGCCTTCTGGGTCAGATTATAGTGATGCTCCTCAAGGAGAACGGATTCAAGGTCGTCGACAAAACAGGCCTCGGCGCCACAAATGTAGTCAGACAGGCCATCATTGCGGGAGAGATAGACATCTACCCCGAATATACAGGGAACGGCTACTACTTCTTCGAGGACAAGAACACGGAGATATGGAAAGATCCGCAGAAGGCCTTCGAGCGAGTGTCGGCCCTGGACCTCGAGAAAAACGGGATAGTCTGGCTCAAACCCGCTCCGGCGAACAATACGTGGGCCATTGCAGTCAGAAAGGACCTCTCAGTGAAGGAGC
>DFYG01000082.1 GCA_002382605.1 Synergistaceae bacterium UBA4088
CTAACCAGACTGCGCTACGCCCCGAGATTCCTGTTTATCACCCTGAAAGCAAACTGGAAAACTGGTGGAGCTGGGGGGATTCGAACCCCCGGCCTCTTCCGTGCGAGGGAAGCGCGCTCCCACTGCGCCACAGCCCCTTTCGCAAGTGACGGCGACAATTCTAGAGATGGAATGAAGTGTTGTCAAGGAGGAGAGAACTGCCGCATGCCTGTCAGGACTATAGGCTATAGATTCTTTCTTCAGTCCTGCTTTACCGGTTCCCTTTTTTCCGGGTTAAAATGTGGAAGACACCATTTTGGATCCAGGATCAACTCCCCCCGATTGGAGGATCATCTTTGATGGCCTTGGCTCCGGAAGTCTTTGGACCGCTTGAACATGCCCTGAACACTTATTACCGCGGCAAACAGTGCTCTAAAGCCGAATGCGGCAACAACTGGCTTGCACTGTTTTTTCGCTCCGGCAGTCAATGCCTTTTCATCTGCTGGCATGACTTATATCCAGGTTTCTGTCTTGCAACGGCTGCTGAGATTGCGAATCTTAAAAGCACTGAAACCAGAACTCCCCCATTCAGGGAAGCTGTTAAAAAGCATATTGAGAACTGCCATCTTAATGAAATTGCAAGGATCCGCAACGACAGGATAATTTCTCTTCGCTTCAGCCGGATCATAGGTGCGGGTTTTGATACATACAAATCCCTGGTTGCCGAACTGACCGGGAAAAGGAGCAATCTTCATCTGCTCATTGAAGACGGGACGATCCTGGAATCTGGAAGACACGTTTCTGCGGGTGGGGGGATTACAGGTGGGAATCGAACGGGGAGCACATATTCGCCGCCGCCCCCTTTCAAGGGGATCGATCCCGGCAAGTTCCACGGGCCAGCCCTTTTCTTCTTGCTTGATAGTTTGAGCGGTTACGGGAGTAAGGTCGCCGCCTCCCTGAATGAAAACTGGCACCTGTTCACCCTGGAGAAGTGGCAGAAATATTTACGGAATACATTTGAACCGGGCATCTTCCCTGGAAAGTCCATAACCATCATGCAATCACTGGGTAATACTCTTTCGGCGTTTCCTGTACCTTTAGGTAACGCATTAGTCCATGAGGGGAATTGCCTTGAGATCCTTAGAGGGGACGTAATTCTTCCGCTCCTTTCCGACCGCATGAATTCAATAAAGAAAAACCTGATCAACAATACGAAAAAGAGATCGGAAAAACTGGCTTCTATCAGAAAAGGTATTGAAAACCAGATAATGGAGTCGGCAAAGGCTCAGGAATACAAGGCTGCGGGAGACCTTTTGCTTACCTACCAGCATCGGGTACCCAAAGGGGCAGATTCCGTAACACTCCCCTACTGGAAAGGGGAAGCCTTTGAAGAAATGCGCATTGATCTTGACCCTTCCAAATCCCTCTCGGATAACGCCCAGTCATATTTCAGGAAGTTCCGCAAGTTCAACGTCGACAGGGGTGAACTTAACAGGAAATTGGAGGAGATCTTTCTTGAGGAGCTTGAAATAACGTCTATCTACGACAGGATCGAAACCCTTGACAATTTCCATTCTCTGGCCGAACTTGCCCCCCAGATCCATTCCCGGCCACATCAACAGACAAAAAAACCATCCCACGGACCAGTGAAGGTCTATGAATTTATGGGTCATCAGGTTATAGCCGGCACAAACAGTAAGGCGAACAGAAAGGTCACATTTATTTTTGCCGCGGAGGATGATCTCTGGTTTCACGCAAGAGGAATGCCCGGAGGGCATGTCATATTGAAAGATCTCTCAGGAACAGAGGCGGGGGGGATCATTCTGGAGTTTGCTGCATCTCTTGCAGCCTATTTCAGCAAGGCATCAAACGCGTTGAAGGTTTCGGTCGATTACACCAGAAGGAAATACGTCAGGTCCATACCCGGGTCCATCGCGGAGGTCACTTATTCCCGTGCGAGGACACTCACGGTCTCCCCGGATCTCTGGAAAAGGCTTTTGTCAAAAAATCAACAAGCTCCGGGGGAAGCGGGGCCCTGAAACGCATAGGCCTGCCGTCGATCGGGTGGGAAAAGGCAAGCATCCATGAATGCAGGAAAACCCTTTCCAGACCGAAAGGCATTTTCCGGCGCGGGGCATAGAGCTGGTCGCCGACGATGGGACAGCCCAGGTGCTTCATGTGGACCCTGATCTGGTGAGTGCGTCCTGTCATCAGCGAACATCTCACAAGGGAATAGCCTTTGCGCCTCCACAGGACCTTGTATCCGGTAACGGATCTTCTTCCAGAAGGCGTTACGGCCATCCGGTAACGGTTTCTGGGATCCCTCCCGATAGGAAGATCTACTCTTCCTGACATATTTTTGGGTGAACCCCAGACCAGCCCCAGGTATTCCTTTTGAACCCTCCGCTCCTGGAAGGCTTTTGATAGAAGGTCGTGTGCACGTTCATTGCGGGAGACCACCATAAGCCCCGATGTTGAACCATCAAGCCTGTGCACTATTCCGGGTCTTTCCGGCACCCCACACTCCCCTATTTCCGGGAAGCGGTGCAAAAGGCCATGAACAAGTGTTCCTGACCAATGACCCGGTGCCGGATGGACGATAAGACCTGAGGGTTTGTTGAGAACGATGAGGTCTTCATCAGCATAAAAAATATCGAAGTTGATCGGTTCAGGGACAAGATCATGAACCGGTTTGGGCTGGACTCTAACGCTGACGACCATTTGCGGTCTAACGATCAGCGACGACTTGGCCTTCATTTGTCCCTCGATGGATACCTTGCCGTCGCTTATGAGAATTTGTACCTGAGACCTCGTCTTATCGAGTTTACAAGCCAGAAAGACATCCAGTCTTTCACCGGCGAGATCATCAGAAACCACAAGGTTGTATATCTTCTCCTTGGAAAAGTCATCCCCATGGAAGTTCATGCAGGTAATTTAGACACTCGCACTAATAAGAATACCGTTCAGCATTTCAGGTATCCCCTACTCTCCCAGAACCGCAAGGCACCTGGGGCAGACGGACTCGCCGGAAACATCAACGGATCTCTTCCAGCATCTTGGGCATTTCTCTCCGGGAGCCTTCCTGATGACAAAGTCTATCCCCGTTTCTTCATCTTTCCATGAAAAGCCATTGTCTGTTGATGAATTAACGATCCTGAAGGAGGAGACTATCGCAAGAGCAGCCCAATCCTTTTCGTCAAGAAGTGCCAGAGATCCACGATTTTCCTCCTCTGAAAGAAGGTCTATTTCGGCATCAAGAGAGTGCCCGATAATTCCTGAAGCTCTTGCAGCTTCAAGAGCTCTGCAGATCCCTCCTCTGACAGAAAGGATGTTCTCCCACTTCAGGTCCACGGATTCCTGGAGGATGCGGTCCTCAATTTCAGGCCAGGATGAGAGAAAAACGCTTTCCGGCAGTGTCGGGTCGATCTTCCTCATCTCCTGCCATATTTCCTCCGAAGTAAAACTAAGTACCGGGGCAAGCATTCTCGTTAGAGTTCCCAGGATGATCCACATGGCACTCTGACAGCTTCTTCTTTCGGAACTGTCCGCATGCTCCGCGTAAAGCCGGTCCTTGCAGACGTCAAGATAGATGGCACTGAGATCGTTGACACAAAAATGATGGATCATGTAAGTGGGGAGATGGAACTCGAAATCCTCGTACCCCTTTGTCGCCCTTGATATGAGACGCTGATTTTTTGCAAGGATCCACTTGTCTATCTCAAACATGTCGCTGTAATCGGCCATTCCCGAAGAGGGGACAAAACCTTTCAGATTCCCGAGAATAAAACGAGCCGTATTCCTTATTCTCCTATAGGATTCAACAAGGTTTGAAAGTATCTGTTCCGATATCCTAACGTCATTACGGTAATCGGTCGAAGCAACCCAGAGGCGGAGAATATCCGCACCGTACTTCTCTATTATCTCCTGGGGGGCAATGACGTTGCCGATGGATTTTGACATTTTTCTCCCGTCTCCGTCGACTATGAATCCGTGGGTGAGGACCATTTTGAAGGGGGCTTTTTCTCTTGTTGCTACCGAGGTCAAAAGCGATGTCTGGAACCAGCCCCGGTGCTGATCGCTCCCTTCCAGATAGAGATCCGCGGGCCATTTGAGCTCCGGCCTCGCTTCAAGGACCGCGACATGGCTGCAGCCGGAATCAAACCAGACGTCCATGNNCAATGAGGGCATGTGGCAAGGTCTCCAAGGATCTCATCCGGCGTTGATCTCCACCAGGAGTTGGAGCCCTCCTTTTTGAATACGGACTGGACTTTTCTTACCCTATCCGGATCCGCGACAACCTTTCCGCACTCTTCACAGTAAAACGCCGGGATGGGAACTCCCCATACCCTCTGCCGACTGATGCACCAGTCCGAACGATCCCGGACCATGTTGGAGATCCGTTCCTTTCCCCATGCAGGGATCCATTTGACCCGGTCTATCTGTTCCAGGGCATTCTGACGGAAAGTCTCCACCGAGACGAACCACTGATCCGTGGCTCTGAATATGACCGGTTTTTTGCATCTCCAGCAGTGGGGATATGAATGTCTGATCTTCCCGTTGCCGATCAGCCTTCCATTTTCCTTCAGGACGTCAAGTATTTTCTTCGATGCTTCTTCAAGCGAGAGTCCGCCCACAAGCGCTGTATCAGTATGGAAATAGCCTTTATCGTCGACGGGATTCAGGATATCAAGACCGTACCTGATCCCTGTCTCAAAGTCTTCCACGCCGTGCCCCGGAGCAGTATGGACGCACCCGGAACCCTGATCGGTCCCAACATAATCGGCGAGTGCAAACGGGATCGTTCTGTCCGCGTAAAAGGGGTGTGTCGCAGTGGCCTGCTCCAGATCCTTCCCCTTCATTGTCATTATGGGTTCCCCGAACTCCAGGCCCGTAACAGCTGCAACCTGGGAGACGAGTGGTTTGGCAAGAATGAAAATACTTTCTCCCGAAGGGACAAAAACATAATCCAGATCAGGGTGGACAGCAACAGCAAGGCTTGCGGGAAGAGTCCAGGGCGTAGTTGTCCAGACAAGAACAGAACATTTTTTGCCTTCCGGAAGATGAATATTTCTCCCTTCCCCGAAACCCTTCATCGGATATGCAACATAGATCGACGGAGAGGTTTCATCTTCATACTCGATCTCTGCCGCTGCCAGTGCCGTTTGACAGTCCACGCACCAGAAAACAGGTTTTCTGCCTTTATATACAAGCCCCTTTTCGATCATGTCGGCAAAAACACCGACCTGTGCAGCTTCATATTCCTGCTTGAAAGTGATATATGGATCATCCCAGTCGCCCAGAACTCCAAGACGTTTGAATTCATTCCTCTGTACATCGATATATTTTTCAGCATATTCTCTGCAGCGTTCCCTGAGTTCGACCGTATCTACCGATTCCTTGGTTGCTCCCATTTCACGAAGAACATGAAGTTCTATGGGAAGGCCGTGTGTATCCCACCCGGGAATATAGGGTGAACGGAATCCCCTCATCCATTTGAATTTGGGTATAAGGTCCTTGAGGATCTTGTTGAAGGCAGTGCCGATATGAATATGGCCATTGGCATAGGGCGGACCGTCATGAAGGATAAATTTTTCCGCACCTGTACCCTCTCCCTTGGCCATAAGTTTTTCGTAAATACGGCTGTTGCTCCAGAATGAGAGAAATTCAGGTTCCCTTTTTGTCAGGTTTGCCCTCATCGGGAAATCTGTCTCAGGAAGATTAAGTGTGTTTTTATAATCTCTCGCCATAAACAATGTTCCTCCCTTATAAAAAGAGGTCGCCCCGATCCCGGGGCGACCTCCTCAGGTTACGGAATAAAAGGTTCAAAAAATATTGGCAAGGCCCCGTTCCTTGTCCTTATGAGGGGATCGCTTCAGTATCCCCCTTCTTAAATTTCGCTGTCTGGATCATGTGTATTGTGACAAGAACCGCGAGCCCGGCCGAATCAGTGACAATACCGGGAATGAGGAGACCAAGGGCCCCTACAAGGGCTATACCGCGAAGCCAGAATGCCATGGGTGCCCTATAGAAACCGATGGACCCCGTTCCAAGAAGGAATACGCCCAAAAGGGCGCTGCCGATGGAAAGAATGAACGGAATGGCTTCAAATCCGACAAGGACGAGCATCGGGTTGAATACATAGATAAAGGGGACGAGGAAACCGGCAAGTGCGAGACGTATTGCCGTTCCGCCGGTTTTCATCGGATCGGCTCCAGCGATCCCAGCCCCTGCGTAGGCGGCGAGGGCGACAGGGGGACTGAGGTCAGCGGCGATCCCGAAGTAAAGCACGAACATGTAGGCTGCCATCGGAGCAACTCCGAGCTGCAGAAGGGCCGGAGCAGCCATGGTGCTTGTAACAATGAAGTTGGCGGTCGTGGGAAGACCCGCCCCAAGGAGGATACAGGCGAACATCGTAAGGATAAGGGAAAAGATCAGGACCCCGCCGGAAAGAGTGATAATGGCGCTTGCGATCCTGAGCCCAAGGCCGGTAAGTGTTGCTGTTCCAACAATTATACCGACCGTGGCGCATGCGCAGGCCACGCCGAGAGCGCCCCTTGCACCGGAATCAAGGGCATCCCTGAGTTTAGGGAGCGTCATTCTGGTCTCCTTGTTGAAAAATGAAACAATAAGGGTCGCCCATATCCCGTTATATGCGGCCCTAAGTGGGGTAAAACCTGCAAGAAGAAAATAGATTATCGCTGCAAGCGGAATAAGGAGGTGTCCTTTTTTCTTCAGCAAAGGAAGAATTTTTGGAAGTTTCTCTCGCGGGAGCCCTTTCAATCCCAGCCTTGTCGCCTCAAGGTGGACCTGTACCAGGACGGCAAAGTAATAAAGAAGGGCTGGAACTATCGCGGCCATAGCGACCTGCAGGTAGGGAACACCTAGAAACTCTGCCATAATGAAAGCCGCTGCTCCCATAACCGGAGGCATGATCTGTCCCCCTGTGGAGGCTACCGCTTCTACGGCGCCCGCAAAATAAGGTTTGTAGCCGACGCTTTTCATAAGCGGTATAGTGAACATTCCGGTGGTACATACATTTGCGACGGAAGATCCTGAAATGGACCCCATCAGTCCGGAACTGAGGACCGCGACCTTGGCGGGACCGCCGGTGCTTCCACCCGCAAGAGCCATCGACAGGTCTATTATGAAGCGTCCCATGCCGGTCTGCTCAAGGAAAGAACCGAAAAGGATGAACATGAAGACAAAGGTCGAGGAGACACCGAGCGGGATGCCGAAAACTCCCTCGGTCCCCATGTACATGTGGTTGATTATCCTCTGGATATTGAATCCCCTGTGTGCGAACATCGCCGGGAATGATCTACCGAAGTAGCAATATAACAGGAAAAAGATCGCAATAAAGGGAAGGATCGGATTGGAAACCCTCCTGGTTGCTTCGAGAAGAAGGAGAATTCCAAGGAAGCCCATGGCAAGGTCCGTAAAAGTGGGAAGACCCGCCCGCATAATGATGTCATTAAAAAAGAAGACATGATACATTACCGCGTAAACCGCCAACCCGCCAAGTATGAAATCGTACCACGGGATTGAATTTTTCTTACCCTTTGCGTTTATCGGGTAAAGCATATAAACGAGAAAAAGGACAAAGGCCAGATGGACCGCCCTCTGCTTTATGGCAAGAAGCAGCCCGAAACCGGATGTGTAAAAATGGAAAAGGGAGAGAGAAACAGCTACGACCAGGATCATTTTTGCCTGCCATCCATCAAGCAACCTGGTCCTGGCCTCAGTATCGAACTGCCTTCTAAGTTCATCCAGATCTATCTGGGCTGCAGGAATATCGATCACCTGCTCAGGATCATGCATGGACTCACCTGGTTTTTCAGCCACAGCAATCCCTCCCTATCTAAAATTAAAAAGTCAGTACAAAAAAGGGAACAAAATGATTTTACCATACAAAAAGAAAGTTTTTCATAATCCCCGGGCATTGATGAAAGCAAAAAAAAGCGGGGCTTTTATCACGGAGAACCTGAGCAACTTTGAAGGCATAAGCCTGAAAAGTTCATAATAACCCGAGCTCGGCGGAAATACTGTCAATTCGTTCATCCCCAAAGCATCATTCCCGACCCTGTAAAAGAGCTCGCTCCAGAATAAGCGCCCCCCTCTGAAACGAAACCAATCATCGTCCACGATAAGTCTCCCGTTGCGGGGAGTTACTATAGGCATTCCAGCGTTTTGGGATAAAACACGCTCTTCCCATGACCATATACGTTCTCCGACGATCCGGTAGTCATCCTCCACTGAAGTCTTCTCTATTGAGTGAACATAACGCGTCATGAATCGTCCGCCGACAGCGGCCGGCCTTGAATAAACGATCGTTTCCGCATCTGCAATAATGAAAACATCGACCGGGGAGGCAACTGCCAGAACGGCCAGAGAGAAGAATATCGCGATAATGATGCAGACTTTCAGCCTCATAAGATCCTCCCTTTGACTTGACCGTTCCCTGTCGATCATTCGCTTACGGAATCCAGCAGTGGAACAAACCTGCAGTATTCTCCCCATTCTTCAGTATAGGTCTTGCCTTTGACCAGCACCGTCAGCAAGCGGTCGAGGCCTCCACCGGATCTTATCGGTATCACGATCCTGCAGATATCCTTCGTCTGTTCAAATAATGCAACAGGGACAGAATCCGAAGCAGCCGTTACAAGAATCCTGTCGAACGGAGCCTCGCTGGGGATACCCGCATTTCCGTCACCGTGATAGATCTTGCCTTTAAAACCCAGGTGCCTGAGAATTTTTGAAGACGAGGCAGCCAGCGATCCTATTCTTTCGATCGAATGCACTTCCGCACCCATGCAACAGAGAACCGCGGCCTGATAACCCGATCCTGTTCCGACCTCAAGCACCTTCATCCCCGGCTTTATCTTGAGAAGCCCGGACATAAGAGCGACCATAAACGGCTGGGAGATCGTCTGTCCGAAACCAATCGGAAGAGGAGTATCTTCGTAAGCTCTATCCCGAAGTAAAACAGGAACGAAGAGATGTCGGGGAACTCTCATCATCGCATCAATAACTCCCGGATCCGAAACTCCTCTTGACAGGATCTGGGATAATACCATTTCTTCAGCTCTGGTTTCCCATCTTTCCAAGTGAGATCCTCCATTTCGAGAGATTAAAATTCTCTACTTTAGGGGATATCGGATCAGCGCGTGGTTCAAAGTGGAATATATCGAAAAGAATGGCGGGCCTGAGGCGATTCGAACGCCTGACCTACGGCTTAGGAGGCCGTCGCTCTATCCTCTGAGCTACAGGCCCGCACTGGAACGTCCGATATATTACCACGCCTCCTGTTCTTCATCAATGACCCATTTTTAAAGGGGAAGGAACCTTGAAGGTCATCCAGGAGGCTAAACCTTTTTATCCGGCATGCTGCATTCAATAAATCTTCTGGTATCCGGATCTATCTGGTTCCATGTGTCCAGGCTCTCGACAACGTCTCTCTGCATTTGCGCCACAAGGGCAGAGGGTGAATCGAATGCAACTTCCCTGCGAATTCTTCTGAAGAAAAAAAGATTCACCCATTCGCCGTAAAGATCTTCTTTAAAACCGGGTATGTGTGCCTCACATCTAAGTTCCCTGTTT
The DNA here is from genome assembly GCA_002382605.1 of Synergistaceae bacterium UBA4088. Taxonomy (GTDB): domain Bacteria; phylum Synergistota; class Synergistia; order Synergistales; family Thermovirgaceae; genus UBA2252. Next base: position 9,577 of record DFYG01000082.1, read on the forward strand.
CCGGGAAAAGTGGGATTTGTGCCTATACTAATGGCCGCAGGAAAACTTCTGCCTCCCCAGGCGGCACTTCCTGTGTAGACTCCTCTTGCCGGGATGGTCTTGTCTCCCGGAAGATCCAGGTTCAGGGTGGGAAACCCGATATTCCGTCCTCTTCCATCGCCATGCTTGACCATTCCCAGGATCGAGAAGGGGTAACCCAGTTCCAGGGCAGCTCCACGGGTATCTCCGGAGATCACTTTCTTTCTTATGGAAGAACTGCTGACCTTCTGGCCGTCGATGGAATATGCCGGAACAATGCTGGTTTTCCATCCCCGAAGAATTGCAAGTTTTCGGAGAAGATGCGAATCCCCCTCGCGATCCTTCCCGAAACGGAAATCCTCCCCGACGATCAGGCCCGTCACAAAAAGTGTCTTCTCAAGGGTTTCAAAAAAGGGCTCCGGTCCCATCCCCGCGAAAGATCTGGAAAACGGGATCCTTATGATTTCAGGAATTTCAAGGCATCTTGCAAGGATGTCCTTTTCCGTTTCTGAAAAGAGTGCATGAAAGGATTTCCTTCCAAGAACTGATTGGGGGTGGGGGAAAAATGTCACAACGCACCAGGAATCAGAGGTATTTGCCGCCATTGACTTTGCGCTCTCAAAAAGCATCTGGTGGCCAAGGTGGAAACCGTCAAAAGACCCAAGAACAGCGATCATCTATTCAACATCCCCTGTTTTTATTGTTGTAACCGGGATTGCAGATGGGAAACCGTCAATATTTGAAATTGAGGCAAAGGATACGAATTTTTCACCAAGGATGAGGATAATGTTTTCTGAAAGGGCTCCCCCCCAGGAAATTCTTACCAGCCGGTCCATCGGCACAGGCCTTCCAGACAACAGCGCAAGGTTCATGGAGGGATCGACCCGATAGGTGGTATAACCCCCACAGATCTCTGAAACCGGAATAATTCTGTTTTCCAGGTGATCTATTCCCGTATCGCCCAACAATGCACTTGATATAGAAGCTTTTCTGCTGAATGGGCCTATTGAAGTTCTTTCAAGGGCTAAAACCGTCGCCCCACAGCCCAGATCTTCACCAAGGTCCCTGACCAGGCTCCTGACATAGGTGCCCATATGGCATCTGATATATAGCTTGACTTCCATTGCATGGGATATGGAATTGATCCTTTTTATGGAAGTGATCATTACCGGCCTGGGAGGAATGGCTACCTTTTCGCCCCGCCGCGCCAACTCATGAGATCTTTCACCGGAGATCCTGACCGCAGAAATTGAAGGCGGTATCTGGTCCCTGAGTCCCAGAAAGGAAAGGATCGCCCTGTCGATCATTTCATTATCGAGATGACCTGCATCATGCTCCTCTACTGTTTCACCTGAAATATCATCGGTGCTGGTCCTCAACCCGAACCTTACTGTAGCCCTGTAAGTTTTTGGAAGGGCCATAACATATCTCGACGCTCTGGTCGCCCTCCCGACAAGAATTACCAGTATTCCACAAGCTGTGGAATCAAGGGTTCCTCCATGCCCGACCCTGATATTCCTCCCGACGATCCGTTTGACCGCACTTACGCAGGCGGTGCTTCTTTCGCCTGTCTCTTTGTCAATTACCAGGAAACCGGTCCTCATAGATGCTCCCTGCTCTAAGTATAAATTCCTTTTCAGCCCAGGAAAGAGTTCCTCTTATCTTGCACCCTGCAGCCCTTATATGGCCGCCGCCATCCCAGATCCGGGCTATCTCCCTTGCATCGGCAGGATCCCTTGTTCTTATGCTGGCCCTGCAATAACCATCCTCTTCCTGCAAAAGAACCGCTACAAAAACCCCGGAGACGGTAAGAAGCGTATTTACAAGATTTTCGGATTCATCCCTTGGAGCATTTAAATTGGAAAAATCCTCACGCTTGAGAAATGTCATACATATTCGGCCTTTGGAAAATAGACGTGCCCTGGATAGCCCTGCTCCCCAGAGATGGATCCCACCAAGAGATCTGTTCTCGAAAATCCTGCCGTAAATTAACGAAGCATCCGCTCCACTTGAAATAAGGGCTGATGCGGTTTCAAGTGTCTTCGCGGTGGTACAGGAGAACCTGAAGAAACCGGTATCCGTTGATATCGCCGCAAACAGCGCTTCAGCTTCACCGGGAGCAAGGTCCCAGCCCGCCATGGAAAAAAGGTCGAATATCATCTCTCCGACCGAGGATGCGCTATCGTCTATCCAGTTTATTTTCCCGAATCTTGTGTTATCGGCATGATGGTCGATGTTGATGATCGGGAATGATGCTTCCCGGGAAACAACACCTTCAATGCTTCTTTCAGGATTGCTTGTGTCGAGAACAACTATCACGCAATTTTCGTCCAATTCCATTCCATCGGCAGGAAATGTGCTGAAGCAGGAATATGAACAAGAAAAGGGCAAGAACGAATAATTCCGGGGTAAAGTATCCACGCCTCCCCAGAAACACCTCTTGCCCAGAGCCATACCTCTCTGAAAAAGCGCACTGCAGCATCCCAGGGTATCTCCGTCAGGCTTCTCATGAGCGAGGATCACCCACGTTGTTGAACTGGCAAGAATGGATAGTATCTCTTCAACTGGCTTCAATGGCTTTCTTCCCCGGGCCGGAATACCTTATCCTCCGGGATCTCGAGTTTGTCAAGAATTGCCTCGATCTCTCTCGCTTTGTCTTCAGTGGTGTCATAAATGAAATGAAGTTCGGGGATTTTCCGGATTTTCATTTTTTTCCCCAGAAGGGATCTCAAAAGACCGGCTGAGCGCACAAGAGATCTTCTGACATTTTCCACGTTCTCCGGCGTGAGGGTCCTGAAATATACTTTAGCGTGAGAAAGATCTCTGCTGCACTCAACTTCCGAGAGGACGGCCTGCTTTATATCGTCATTCTTGACCCTTGTCATGATGAGATCGGATATCTCCCTTAAAAGTTCCTTGTTTATCCTTTCAATCCGAAAACCCGGCATTTCTCTCAACCTCTCGAGTTTCCCTGATGACAAAAAAGTCCCCGCTGTCCTCCATGTTGCGGATCAGCCTTTCCAGAGAGGAGATCCTCTCTTCAGTCGAAGAGCTCGACGAAGAGACGACTGAAAAGGCTAGACATGCATCCTGGTGGGATCCTTCGGGTCCTAGATCGGCAACGGAAACATTGAATCTGCTCCTGGCTTTCTCCAGGAGCGATCTTGTCACCTGTCTCCGGTCCTTGAGACTGAATGAGTCAGGGATTTTGAGATGGATCACCAATAACCCTACAAAAGGACCGGAACATTCATTCTTCAATCCAGAGTCCTCTTCTCCTCAATAAGCTCAAAGGCTTCGACAATATCTCCTTCGCGAAAATCCTGGAGGTTGGAGAAACTCATTCCGCATTCATATCCTGCAGCCACTTCCCTGGCATCATCCTTGAATCTCTTCAGGGTAGTCAAAGAGCCTTCCCAGAAGACAACGCCTTCCCGTATGAGCCTGACCTTGGCGTTTCTTTTCATGACACCCTCTGTGACGTAACACCCTGCCACTTTTCCGGTCCTGGGTATCTTGAAAATTTCACGGATCTCCGCCTGTCCGAGAACATGTTCCCTTATGGTCGGAGCAAGCATTCCTTCAAGTGCCGCCCTTACATCCTCAATGACATCATAGATGATCCTGTAAAGCCTTATCTGGACTCCCTCTTCATCCGCAATTCTTTTTGCGTTGGGGTCGGGCCTTACGTTAAACCCTACGATGATCGCGTTGGAAGCGGAGGCGAGCATGACATCAGACTCTGATATCCTCCCGACGCCCTCATGAATGAACTGGATCACGACCTCGCTGGTCTCGTTCTTCTTCAATGAGGCCTTCAAGGCTTCCAGGGAACCCTGGACATCGCATTTAAGAACGATCGGAAGAGATGGAGTCTCTCCTGTCTGCATCCTTTCGTACATTTCTTCAAGAGTTATTCTTCTCATTGGTCCGAACTCGGATTCTCTACGGAAATTCTGTCTTTCGTCAAGGCAATTTCGGGCTTCCTTTTCAGTACCAACGACTGTGAAAATTTCACCAGGCTGGGGTACGCACGAAAAACCCAGGATCTCCACAGCAGTACTGGGACCGGCAACATCGATCATTTTGCCGAAGTCGTCTATCATAGCCCGGATCTTGCCCCATGATGTTTCGGTCTGAATTATGTCTCCCCTTCGAAGGGATCCCTGCTGAACGAGAACGGTTGCTATCGGCCCCTTTCCCTTGTCAAGGCGGGCTTCAACGACGACCCCTTCAGGTGAAATGGATGGATCAGCCTTAAGTTCCTGCAGATCTGCGACGATAAGAACCATCTCAAGAAGTTGAGATATTCCCTGGCCCGTTACTGCGGATACGTCAACGGCAATGGTGTCTCCGCCCCATTCCTCGGGAACAAGACCATAATCCGACAATTGCTGCCTTACCCGGTCAGGCCTGGCTCCCGGCTTGTCCGCTTTATTGACCGCGACAACGATAGGGACTCCGGACGCTTTTGCATGGTTGAGAGCCTCAATGGTCTGGGGTTTAACTCCATCGTCCGCCGCAACGACCAGAATTACAATATCCGTTGCCTGGGCTCCTCGCGCACGCATCGAAGTAAAAGCCTCGTGTCCCGGGGTATCCAGAAATACGATCCGTCTCCCATTGTGAACCACTGTCGATGCCCCGATGTGCTGGGTTATACCACCTGCCTCTGTTTCCGTGATCCTGGTGTTTCTAATATAGTCAAGGAGGGTTGTCTTTCCGTGATCGACATGCCCCATCACGGTTATGATGGGTGCCCTTTCAAGAAGATTGTCTCCTTTTGGTTTTGCTTTCCGGGGGGTCTCTGTTTTAATGGATCCCTCTTCAGGAGCTTCGGCGATTATCTCCTTCCCGAACTCTCTGGAAAGCACCTCGAGTATTTCGGCGCTTGCCGGGGAACTCGCGGGAACCATGTGTCCGGAAGACACAAGAACCTTCACGAGGTCGCCAGGCTTCTCTCCGAGAATCCGTGCTATATCAGCGATCTGGGCTCCAGGTGGCACGGAGATCCTGACGGCAGTTTCATCATTCTTCAAAGTTCCCTTTTTGTCACTCGACAGGGCATCCTCGACCAGTTGAGCCGTAGCCGAGTCTATGGAACTCATGTGATTCTTTGCTTCAACGCCTAGATCCCTGAGAAGCCCCATCATTTCCTTGTTCGTTTTTCCAAGCATCTTGGCCAGTTCATATATCCTGATCTTGCTCATGTGCAGCAACCCCCTTCGTAACAAGCATCTCGATCCTGGATGTTAGTCCGTTTTCAAGAGGAAGACCGAGGATCTGTGTTCGTCCCATGGAAAAAACCTCTTCAACATGCGCCCTCGTCAAAAAATCAAGGACAATCACCCTGCATCGGCCCCTCCGCCTGTATCCTTCGAGCAGCGATGCGACATTTCTAGAATGATCGCTGGTCAGGAGGATAAGGAGTCGAGATCCTTTCCTAAGCTCTCTTTTTACAGAATCCTGACCCTTGACAAGAAATCCCGCCTTCAAGGCCAGCCCGAGAATATCCTTAATCTTGTCCAGAGATATCTCCTCCGTTATTTCCGTGAATAGTTTCCGTATCACCCAATCCGGAAAGTATCATGTCGTAGATCCGGTCAGGAACTGGAACTTTCAGAGAACGTGATAGCAGATTCCTTTTTTTTGCCCTTAGAACGCAATCCATTTTTCTGCAAATGTAAACACCTCTGCCGGGTGCCCGTCCGGTTTGATCGGACACAACTTCACCGGATCGTTTTCTCACGATCCTGATCAGTTCGTTTTTGGGAAATTCACCGCCGCAACCTACGCAGGTTCTGGGTCTTTTCCTTTTAATGTTTCCTGAATCTTTGTCGGGCATGTCTCTTCCTCTTCCGGAATAATGAGATCCTCGAACAAATCCTGCAGGGTTGGCAGTTTTTCAGGTTCAAGAACCTTAATATCAATCTTCCATTTGGTCAATCTTGCCGCAAGACGGACATTCTGCCCCGCTTTGCCAATAGCCAGAGAGAGGTGGTCCGGCCTGACGAAGACCTGGGCCAGTCTTTCCTGCTCCAGCACTGGCTCGACTTTTACAACTCTTGCTGGTGAAAGCGCGTTCCGGATAAACAAAAGAGGGTCGCTGTTCCATATTACGATGTCTATCCGTTCGCCCCCCAACTCATGGCTGATCGATTTGATGCGTGATCCAGCGCTGCCTATGCAGGCACCCACAGGATCAACATTCGAGTCGAGCGTCGAAACAGCAACTTTTGCCCGTGCGCCTGATTCTCTGACGATCTCCCTTATCTCAATGGTACCTTCCCGGATCTCGGGTATCTCAAGTTCCAGAAGTTTCCGCAAAAGAGCGGGATGGCTTCTTGAAACTACTATCCTTGGCCCCCTGGTGGTCTGCCGGACCTCAACAAGAAAAAATTTCATCCTGTTTCCAAGAGAGTAGGATTCGCCTACTATCCTTTCCTCACGGGGAAGGATCGCTTCAGTTCTGTCATTGAGGCTCACCAGAACTTGATCGTTCTCTGATTTGAAGATGACACCAGTGACCAGATCCCCGATCTTGTCGGAAAATTCCTCGTAAATAACCTGTCTTTCAGCGTCCTTAAGCCTCTGGATGATCACCTGCCGGGCTGTCTGGGCTGCTATTCGCCCAAATTTCTCCGGCTCAACCTCTACCCGTACAATGTCTCCCACTGAGACATCACCGAGACCCAGTTTCCCGGCCTCCTCAAGGGAGATCTCGGTATCCTGATCAGAAACTTTTTCTACGATCTGGCGAACCTCGCAGATGGATACCTCGCCGCTTTCAAGAGCAACGAAAACCTCGATGTTCTGGTTTCCTCCCCTGTATTTTCTATAGGCTGATATCATGGCAGCCTCAAGACCTGATGATATTACCTCAAGGGGAAGGTTCCTTTCCTGGGTGATCTGTTTCAAAGCGCGAACGAAATCGCGTCCTAGCTGCATTATCGCTGCCTCCTTCGGCTCTTTCCCTTTTTGATGGGTTTATTTGAGTCAGGCGGTTCAAAGACAAGATTCGCCTTCAAAATATTTTCGAAGAGAATATTCAGACTTCCGGCCTCGGAATCAACAAGGACGATCCTTCCTTCGATCGCGGATTCGATGATCCCCTTTATGGTTTTTCTTCCATCGACTGCTTCCCGGAGCTTGATCCTTGCCATTTCTCCAGCGAACCGCGTAAAGTCTTCAAACCTGGTCAGGGGCCTATCCACACCAGGAGAACTTACCTGGAGATAGTATCTTTCAGGAAGGCACTCTTCCCCTTCATCCAGAACTTTACCCAGGCGCCGGGATACTATTTCGCAATCCTTGACGTTGATGCCGTCTGGGCTATCAATGAAAACCCGAAGAACGGAATGTCCATCCTCCACGGTGAGTTCGGAGCAGACACACTCATAACCGGAACTCTCGACCAGTTCCCGGATATTGTCATGGATACGGTGACCCGCTATCCCATGCTCCTTTTTCACCATCATATTCACCACCCAAAGCAAGAAATTTCAGATAAAAGGCGAAGAGCAGAATTTTCCTGCTCTTCGCCCTGGCTTGAAGCATTTAAAGGCGGTTCTACCCGGAGATTATAGCACGCATTAAGTAAAAATATCAATACACACGCCTCGATCCGCTAAATGAGCCCGCAGGATCACAGGGCATGAACTTGATCCGGCAACAGCTCATTGAACTTATTCCATTCTGTAATTTGGAGCCTCCTTTGTAATAACGACATCATGAGGGTGGCTCTCCTTGACTCCTGCGCCAGTTATTCTTACAAACCGGGCGTTTTCCTGCAAAACCCGGATGTCACGGGCACCGACATATCCCATGCCTGATCTCAATCCGCCTATCAACTGGTATACTATTGCGCTCATCGGTCCTTTATATGCCACAAGTCCTTCTATCCCTTCCGGGACCAGTTTCTCGTCGGATTGACCCTCCTGGAAATACCTGTCGCTGCTTTCTCCTTCCTTCATCGCTCCAAGAGAACCCATTCCCCTGTAACTTTTGAATGACCTCCCCCTGTATATAACGACTTCGCCCGGGCTCTCGTCAGTCCCTCCAAAAAGGGAACCGATCATGACCGAATCGGCTCCGGCCGCAAGCGCCTTTACAACATCGCCAGAGTATCGTATCCCTCCGTCAGCTATGACCGTCTTCCCCATGGAGTGGGCTACCCTTGCGACATCCATTACTGCCGAAAGCTGGGGAACACCGATCCCCGCAATGATCCTTGTTGTACAAATAGATCCGGGACCTACTCCCACCTTTACTGCATCTGCTCCAGCCTCAAGAAGAGCCTTCGCTGCTTCGCCGGTTGCGATGTTCCCGCCAACAAGAGATATCTCTCTGAAGTTCTTGCGGATAACGCGAACCATATCAATAACGGATCTCGAGTGTCCATGCGCGGTATCCACGACAAGAACGTCTATTCCGGCTTCGACAAGATTTCCCGCTCGCTCCATTGCTCCGCTACCGACTCCCAGAGCTGCACCTACACGGAGGCGCCCCCTGGAGTCCTTTGAGGCCTGCGGAAAATCCCGGGCTTTCTGAATGTCCTTTATCGTGATGAGACCTTTAAGGATCCCGTTTCCGTCAACTATTGGAAGTTTTTCAATTTTGTGTTTCATAAGTATTCTTGTCGCACCCTCGAGATCAGTGCCAACAGAAGCGGTTACAAGGTTTTCATGTGTCATGACCTGGCTTATTGGCTGATCAAAATCGGTTACGAAACGAAGATCCCTGTTCGTGATAATACCAACAAGTTTCTGCTTTTCATCAACGATCGGGACTCCGGAAATATGGTAGTTCGACATCAATTCTACGGCATCCCTGACCAGATCCCTCGGGTGAAGAAAGAACGGGTCGACAATTACCCCCGATTCCGAGCGTTTGACCTTGTCGACTTCGGCTACCTGTCTTTCGGCGCTCATATTCCTGTGGATAATACCTATTCCTCCCTCTCTTGCAAGAGCTATCGCAAGGCGGCTTTCCGTGACTGTATCCATCGCCGCACTACAGAAAGGGATATTCAGGCTGATATCTGGAGTAAGAAAGGTACCAACATCGACTTCCGCGGGGAGGACATCGCTGTATGAGGGGACCAGAAGCATATCATCGAACGTAAAACTGTCCCCAAGGATTTTATTGCGGGATCCCTCCATTGCTGTACCTCCTCAGATATTCAAATTTCAGGACCGAAAAAATGATCGAAGGAATTTTGCGGTGCTGGCAGAGAGTCTACACCCAAAAAAGCGACTGGCGCAACAGAAAAGACCAGGCCATTCCGAAGATCCTGGTCTATTCAGGATCAAACTGGCTCTCAGGCAGGGGATCGAAGGAGCTGATAGTTGCCACAACCCAGCAGGCGAACGCTTCTCCGTTCCCGATAGCTCCGGTCTTCTCTCCTGATTTGGCCTTGATCGTCAGGTTGCCCTCCGCTTCACAAAAAAGAACTGCGCTCAGTGTTCTTTCAATCTCTTCTATCCAGGGAGCGAGCTTCGGGACCTGGGCATTGACGACAGCATCAACCGATCGAACCCGAAAACCCCTGTCGCGGATCATTACTACTACATTCTCAAGGAGATCAAGGCTGCATGCATTTTTATAACCAGGGTCAGAGGAGGGAAATATCGTTCCAATATCCGGGAGCCCTGCCGCACCGAGTATGGCGTCCGCTATGGAGTGACAGAGAATGTCCCCATCAGAGTGTCCGGCAAGCCCGAGAAAAAAGGGGATCCGGACCCCGCCGAGAATTAATGAGCGTCCTGGACATAGAGGGTGAATATCGTAACCGAGCCCTGTTCTTGTTTCCACGGCCCCCAGGGCTGCTATCCTTGCCATACGCAGGTCGTCCGGGTAGGTAATTTTGAAGTTCATCCTCTCTCCTTGCACCCAGGAGATTTTTCTCCCGGCGGATATCCACGCCTCAGCCTCATCGGCTACTTCACAGTTCCCGGCTACCAGTACCTCCTCCAGGGCCTTTGCTGGAAAAGCCTGCGGGGTCTGGGTAAGGCGAAATTGCGATCTTTCGCAATATCCTGCGATGCTGTCACCTTCCATGACCTTAAGGGAATCCGGGACCGGAAGCAAGGGGACAGCCGCTCCCCTGGCAAAAGCCTCCTCCATCACCTTGCGGCAGAGAGCATTTGATGCAAAGGGTCGAGCCGCGTCGTGTATCAAACACCATTCACAACTTGACGCACGCAGCCCCGCCATGACCGAATCCCGCCTTGTTTCTCCTCCAGCGGTCAGTTTGAGGCTTATCCGTGTCCTGAAACGTTCAATGTCGAATCTGTCCATCAATTTATGGGGAACTACTACAATGATCTCGAATATTCCAGATCTTTCCAGAGAACAGGCCTTCCTTGCCGACCACTCCCACAGAGGCCATTCTCCGAGAAGTTCCAGCTGTTTCGGTTGTTCCCCAAAACGGCTTCCCTTGCCTGCCGCGACAAGAATAAATGACCATCGGGTCAATGACGCACCTCTTTCCTGATCCTCCCGAAAACCATTCTCCCCGCGGAAGTCTGCAGCATCGAGGTTACGACCACTTCGATCCGTTTGCCTATAAAATTCTCGCCATCCTCAACTACTATCATTGTGCCATCGTCGAGATACCCTACTCCCTGCTGAGGTTCCTTCCCTTCCCTTAAGACGTCAACCGTAATGGCCTCTCCGGGAAGGAGGGTCGGTTTAAGGGCGTTGGAAAGATCATTGACGTTGAGAACCTTTATCCCCTGGATCTGGGCGATCTTGTTGAGGTTATAGTCTGTTGTTACTACATTGGCTCCGATCTCTCTCGCAAGTGCGACCAGGCCCTCGTCAACTGAAGCAGCATTCAGGTCCTTAAGCGTCGTCTCCATTATCTGGACGGATACATCCGAAAGTTTCTGTATTTCATTGATAATATCGAGACCTCTTCGCCCCTTTGTTCTCCTTGTCGGATCGGACGAGTCGGCTATCGATTGAAGTTCTGTGAGAATGAACCGGGGGAGAACAAATGTGCCTTCGAGGAAGCCGGTAGATGCGATCTCGAGGATCCTGCCGTCAATTATTACGCTGGTATCCAGAACTTTGATGGATGATCTTTCTGCAACGGATTCAATGGACAGATCCGAACCCCGGGCGTCAACCTCACCTCTTGGTCTTTTGCCCCTATTGCTCAGTTTCTGCTTGATCCCACCGATGGAACTCCACATAGAGTGGATCTCCTCTCTTCTTTTCAGGAAGAGTGTCACTCCCAGGTAGGCAAGCGCAACATTCAGAAGTATTGCAACGTAACTGCCTACTATTGGAAGGTCCGCAAAGGGCAAAGCCACAAGGTTGGCCACCAGAAGACCCGCAATAAGCCCTACGAGGGCTACGGAGATATCGTTCCAGCTCAGGGATTCAAGATTCTTTTCGAAAGATAAACCTATAAAGCCGAGTGTTTTGATGAATATTGGCGTAATAAGAAAACCAATCATTGCAAAAAAAGCGACACCAAGAAGGTAGGGAACAAAAACATAGGGGAATGCCTCCCACGGCCACCAGTCCTGAAGGATTGCTATTTTTGCCATTTGATAGCCTGCAACCCCGCCCAGAAGAACAAATACGCTTCTTGCAAGAAAAAGCATGAATTTTACAATTCCACCAGCCATTCTCCCACTTCTTCCTTTTTTCAATTTTTATCTGATATTCGCACTTCTACTCTCGACTCCAGGGATGCATGAAGCGTCACCCTGTCTGCATACCCTATGCTGCCTCCAAGCGGAAGGCCGAAGGCAAGACGGGATATTCTCGTGCTCACCGGTTTTACAGCGTCCAGAACCGCGTAAAAAGTAAGATCTCCCTCAATACTGGGGTTGGTGGCTATAATTATTTCTTCGAAGCTCCTCTCTTCCGCGTATTTACGCAACTTTGAAAACATCTCCGCACCTATGTCTTCTCCATCCAGCGGCGACACCTTCCCCCCGAGAATGAAATAAAGCCCCGCAAATATACCTGCCTGTTCAATGGATATCATATCTTCTACATTTTCGACCACGCAGAGTAACTTCCTGTCCCTGAAGGGATCTGAACAAACGGGGCAGGGATCTTCTGTTGTCAGGTTACCGCATATTGAACATGAAAAAGTCAGATCACGCATCAGCGAAATTGTCGATGTAAGTTCTTCTGTGAAAGCGTGGGGCTGCTGAAGAAGGAACAGAGCAAAACGCCGGGATGTCTTATCGCCGACTCCCGGAAATTTTGAAAAAAGCTTCATGAGTTTTTCTATCGGTCCGGAGATCGGCACTCAAAAACCTCCTATCCCAGGCCCGGCATGCCAAGAGCGCCCCCGAACCTTCCAAGGCGTGACTGGGCGAGTTCCCGGCTTTTCCTGGTTGCATCATGAATTGCAGCCAGCACAAGATCCTCAAGAATTTCCTTTCCCGCGGGATCCACAACTTCGGGTTCAATGAAAACAGAAAGAATTTCGCCCTGTCCTGTGGCTGACACCCGCACCATGCCTCCTCCGGACACACCCTCGACCTTTTCCTTTGAAAGTTCGTCCTGGATCCGGCTGATCTCAGATTGCAGTTTCTGCGCCTGTTTCATCATCTGGTCCATGTTCATCTGAATCATCACCTTTCGTATCAGCTACAGTAATTTTGATATTTTCAGGATCAATGGTGGTAACGGCCGCCTCTTTCTATGGTTACCGCACGGTATAGCTGTTCAAAGAGTAACAGAAGACACATCTCATGCGGAAGGGTCATTTTTGAAAGAGATATCTTCATCTCTGCCCTTTCTCTAACCGGCAGAGAGACCCCGAATGGACCGCCTACTGCAAGAACAAGTCTCCCTGGTACTATCCGGAGCTTTCCGAAAAGCCATTCCGAAAACCTGACGCTTGTCATTGTTTCTCCTGCCTCATCAAGAAGTACGAAAGAATCCCTGTCGTTGAGCTTCCTGAGAAGCCCCGAACCCTCCCCGGCAATGGAACCTGCCTCGGGTTTTTTTCCTGAAAAATCAGGAACTATCTGCCAGTCACAGGAAATTGCACCAGATACACGCCGATAGTACTCCTCTACCTGGAATTTAAAAAGTGGATTTTTTGGTTTTCCGACCGAAAGTATCAAGAGTTTCAAGAGGCGCCTCTAAATGCCATCAGCGGGTTCTTTCGGGCAGGCTGCCGCAAATGGAGATCTTCTGCGTTTTTTAATAAGCCTCTTTACCGCAAAAGCCTCCTGTCTTTCCCTTTCTGAAAGAGCCAGGTTTATGCGGGCGCGCTGAGACTCCATTGACGGCAGCATATCCTGTTCAAGATTGTTGACTTTCCTGCGGGTTTTTTCGAACTCCCTTTCCAGAGCATCAAGTTTTGATTTGAGATTAACGTACTTCCAGAGGACAGGCTCTATCCTTGCAAGGGTTTCCAGCAGTTCATCCACGTGAAGAGAAGCAAGAGCAGGGTCCATAAGCATTCCTGCCAGTACCGATCCCCTTTCCCCGCCTACGGGGGCGAACTGGCAATACCTGCAACCCATAAGTGAGTGGTGCTGGATCCTGACCTTCCTCGGCTCAACTCCCCATGATAAAAGAGCCATAACGGATTCACCCTCAAAAAGCTGGACAAGGGCATAGGCGTAGGAGATGAAGGAAAGCAACTCCTCGACCTCCCCTCTTATCTTTGAAAAAACGGCTCTGTCAGCCTCTATTGCCCTTATAAGAGCCTCTTTTTTTCTTTCAAGCAGGGAACAACCAAAACGGATCGTATCAATACTTTGAGTGAGTTCGATCAGTTCACTCCGGGAGACAGGGTGTTCATACGTCATGAGGTCTCATCCTTCCAACTTCTTCGAGAATGTCGTCAGGGATCCTGAAAAGCTCTTCATCGGGCAGAACCGAAAGACACCTGACAGCCGAATTCAAGGATTCTTCGATGGTCATTGAGGCAGAACCCTGGTTGAGGAAGAATTTTTCGAACACGGTTCCGAATTCAAGATAACGGGACTCGGTCTCAGTAAGTCCTTCATCTCCTACAATAAGCCTCAGTCTTCCGGCCTCTCTCGATCTAGCATAAGACGCAAACAGCTGATCCGCTACCTGGCGGTGCCCCGGAAACGTCTTTCCCTCTCCTATACCCTTGTTCATCAGCCGGCTGAGGCTGGGGAGGACATTTATGGGGGGATATACCCCTCTCGCCTGGAGTCCCCTGTCGAGGACGATCTGTCCCTCGGTAATATATCCGGACAGGTCTACCACCGGATGGGTCATGTCGTCGCCCTGCATTGAAACTATCGGTATCTGGGTTATGCTCCCCTTTCTCCCTGAAATGCATCCCGCCCGCTCGTAAAGGCTTGCAAGATCGGAGTACAGGTACCCGGGGAAACCCCTTCTTCCCGGGGCCTCCTCCCTGGCTGAACTAACCTCCCGTAAAGCCTCGCTGTAATAGAGCATGTCGGTCATTACGACCAGGACATCGAAATTCTTCTCAAAAGCAAAAAACTCGGCTATGGTGAGAGCCGTTCTGGGGGTCAGGAGACGCTCAACCGCCGAATCGCTTGCCAGGTTAACGATAAAAACTCCATGAAACAGGGCACCGCTCTCCTCAAAGGAGTCGAGGAAGAATCGCGCCTCCCGCTCTGTGATCCCGATCGCTGCAAACACAACAAGAAAGTTGTGGGGATTCCCGGGGATCCGGGACTGCCTGACAATCTGGGCCGCAATTTCGTTTGCGGGAAGTCCTGCGCCTGAAAATATGGGCAGCTTCTGTCCCCTGACGAGTGTATTGAGAAGATCTATGGAAGATATTCCTGTCTCAATGAAGGCATTTGGACTGGATCTCATTGCTGGATTCAGAGGAGATCCGCTGATAGGCATTTCTTTCTCAAAAAATGGGGCAGGAGCGCCATTTCTTGGCGATCCCCGCCCGTCAAGGACCTGCCCCATGAGAGCCTGACTGAGACGGATCTTCACAACGTCGCGCTCAAACCAGACTGTGGAATCGCCTGGATTGAGTCCAAGCGTCCCCTCAAAGACCTGGATCGCGCAGATATCTCCATCTACCTGAAGAACCTGGCCGGTTCTCTTTCCTTTTTTCGTTTCGATAGTGACAACTTCCCCGAGGGCCGCATTTCGGGCGTTTGCAACAAAGATCAGCGGGCCGGAAATTCCCTCTACAAGCCTGGAACCCTCCCTGTAAAGCCTCATTTCGAAAAGGCCTCCAGATCATTCAGGGATCTTGCTGTTTCCTCTATCCATCTGGAAGCGAGAGCCTGGAAATTCTTTTCCTTGGATCCCCTGATCGAGAGAGCGCCTCGAAGGAGGCCCATACTCTGGACCTGGTAGTGAAGGATCCCTTTTTCGATCTCTTCCGAAACGAGTTTATGAATATCCATAAGCGTTTTTGCAAATATCATCTGCTTTTCAAGTGGGCAGAACGCATCCTGGGGGTCGAAAGCGTTCTGCTGAAGAAAGCCTGTTCTTACGATCTCTCCCATTTCGAGATCCCACTTGTTCTGTTCAGACAGGGCATCCCTTCCTACGATCTGGACAAGGGAAAGGAGTTCGGATTCCCTGTCCAGAAGTTCTCTAAGAAAATCGGCGCCTTTCTCCCATTGTTCTCCCAGGTTTTTTCGAAATACAGTCCTCAATCCCCTTTCATACAGCGAGTAGCTTCGTTTCCAGTTGATAGAGGGGAAATGGCGACTCTCGGCAAGCCTCTTGTCGAGAGCCCAGAAGGCCCCCGAAAGTCTCAGGCTGGATTGGGTCACCGGTTCCGAAAAATCTCCCCCCCCAGGGGAGACTGCATTGAATATTGTGATCGAACCTGTCCTGTCCGGATCTCCGCCAAGATGAGCCCTCCCTGCCCTCTCGTAGTACTGGGCGAGCCTTGATCCNNCCCTGAGAGCTTCAGCCCAACGAGAGGTGGAATCGGCCATAAGTGCGACATTGAGCCCCATATCCCTGTAGTATTCGGCTATCGTCATGCCCAGGTAGATACTGGCCTCACGCGCCGCCACAGGCATATTGGAGGTATTGGCTATCAGGACCATCCTTTCCATAAGTGGCCTGTCCGTATTGGGATCCATCAAATGAGGGAACTCCTCAAGGACCTCTGTCATCTCGTTGCCACGTTCACCGCATCCGATATAAACCACGATATCAGCGTTGCACCATTTGGCCAGGGATTGCTGGGTTACGGTCTTGCCTGTCCCGAAACCGCCAGGAACAACGGCTGCACCTCCCAGAGCGACCGGAAAAAGCGTGTCCAGGACTCTCTGGCCAGTTATGAGAGGTTCTGTGAAGGGAAGTTTTTCTCGTACAGGCCTTGGGATCCGCACCTGCCAGCGCTGAAAAAGATAAACAGGATCTCCCGACTCCAGTTCGCACACGATGTCATCGACTGATACTCTGGAATCGCCTGGAACAATACTTCGGATCCGAGAAGACCGCATGCCCGGAGGGATCATAACGGCATGATCCAGTCTGGGCCCTTCCCGGACCGTGCCAATAATGTCTCCGGGGGAGACCTCATCGGAAACTGATCTGCAAGGTTTGAAGATCCATTTCGACCTGCGGTCAAGGCTTTTTGCGAAGAATCCTCTCTCTAAAAATACAGGAGGCGACTCTCCATTTTCTGCAAAGGCAAGCGGTCTTCCTATGCCGTCAAGCACATTTCCAAGAAGCCCGGGCCCAAGGTCTACTCCAAGCAGTTCCCCGGTAAACTCAACAGATTCCCCAACGTGGACACCGTCGATATCTTCATAGACCTGGATATCAGCCTCGTCTTTCTCTATCCTTATGACCTCTCCGAGAAGGCGTTCCACTCCAATACGGGCCACCTCGAAATTTGTCACAGGGAGTGATAAAGTTGCCCTGATCACAGTCCCCGAAAGGCTTTTAATTTTTCCGTAACTGGTCATTTTCTCACTCCCAATTTTTCACGCTGCTCTTGAGTGACGGCACCTCTACCCATACGGGGCTGTCCCCTGACTTGATCTTTATTTTGAAAATCTCAGGAATACTCCTGAACCAGTCTCCCTCGACGATGACAAATGCCACGTCTTCTCGCTTCAGTCTTTCCAGGCATCCGCCGAACTCGGAAGGCCCTTCGCAAACCATCGACTCCAGCCCCAGAAGAGACCAGAGTTCAATGAAAAGCTGTCTGCCGAGAACATACCCCTTCCCCACATTTTCCTTCATAAGGGCTTATCACCCCGGAATAATAATTTTGTCCATGACCGCGTCGACGCCAAGTCCCATATCGATACCTACAACAAGGGCATTCAGGTTCTGCCATTCAACAAGCTGCTGGGCACAGAATCCTATGGCCACCTCGATCCCGAGAGGATCTTTCCTCCTTAAAGATATCTGCCAGAGCAGGAATAGTTTTGTGGCCCTGCTGACTATCATTGCAACACTTCTGGATCCTGTCCTTGAAAGGGCTCCCTCCCAGACGGTCGACCTGAGAAGTTGATCCTGATCAGCAGAAGCTTTCAATTTTTCAATGGAGAGATACGAGCCATTTTCAATATACAGCCCTGCAGCCTTTTCCTTCGGAAAGGTTCCGGAAACTGCCCTGGACCAGATGTTCATGTTCCAGATATCAATGGATCTCCCCAGAAATTCCCTTACTAAACCGGAGTTTTTCGAGCGGTGGCGGTCCAGCACAACATAGAGGTAAGCCAGTATTCCGGACAGAAGGACCCTCTCGCTTGCAGGGAGCGTTGCACCTTTCCTGAGTTCAGAGCATGCCTTTCCGAGAGGACGGGAAAAGGGATTGGGAAAAGCAAGACATCTGTCGATAACCTGATCGATCGAGTGACTGCTGCTCCATAACTTGCGGAAGAAAGAAACCGGGAGTGTCCCGTAGCCGTGCCACATTGGGCTCCCCTCATAGATCGCTCCAGTGAAAAAAAATCTCAGGAGCAATCTTCCGTTATG
Source organism: Synergistaceae bacterium UBA4088 (assembly GCA_002382605.1). Lineage (GTDB taxonomy): Bacteria > Synergistota > Synergistia > Synergistales > Thermovirgaceae > UBA2252. Next base: position 27,502 of record DFYG01000082.1, read on the forward strand.
AAGATCTGCACCTGAAAGAAGGACCCTGAGCAGATCCTCCGGTTCGCCCATAGCCATCTTTCGTGCATGGTTAAGGCTTTCGGCCGCTGTCTCGGCCAAAGCCATCTCGATCCTTCTGTGAATTGAAAGAGGCAGCTCTACAAGCCCTTTCCTGAAACTCTTTCCGTACCTGGTATCAAGAAGAAAGACCTCAATACCCTGAAGTGTCTTACCGGCAAGACTCCTGTAATCCTCTCTCCCGAGAAAGTCGGGGAAGTGGGCTCTGAGCCTTGCATTAAGATATCCGTAGTTCTCGGGTAAATCTGTCAAATCCTTGAAGTACATCATTGAATTTCTCCGAAAATTCCTTGATAAAAACCCCCTGAAAACGTTTCCACCGCGTCATTAAACTGTTGTCAATAACGAGGGACCGGGTTCTGGAATCATATAAAATACATCCCCCGAACGTAATTCCTTCTTCTTCTTCGACTGCCTGGATTCGGCTGTCAGAAGGAACAAAGGGGACTTCGCCAGTAAAAACCTTGACGACAGCTGGTTCTCCAAGCACGTCAAGCGCTTCCAGCACAAGAGCCTGAAGGACCGGCTTGTACTTTTTCCGGTCCTTCCGCAAATCAGAGATATGCCTTTCGATCTTTTCAGAAACCTGATCAAAAAGTGTTCCTATCTCAAGAAGGAGCTCTCCGCGAACCTCAAGAAGAACGCGTCTTTTTTCCCGCTCAAGCAACTCCGAGTATCTTTTCTTCTGTTCCTGTCTCAGGGAGTGAACGCGGTGCTCTGTCTCACGCCTGGCGAGAAATATTTTTTCTGAGATAAACTTCTCGGATTCTGTTCTCAGCTCTGTTGACCTTTTTTCATACTCCTTCTGCAGGGAGCGTTTGAATTGGAGCAGTTCGGAAAGGTCATCCGGTTTGTTGCCTGCACTTCCAATTTCCGGCTTCACAGCAGTTCGGTCAGAATCAGGCAAACTGAAGGATCAGCATGACCGCGACCACAAAGCCCAGAATAACCATTGTCTCTGGAATAGCTTCGAGAATAATGATTATTCCTCCTGTTTCAGGCTTTTCCGCAATGGTTCCGGCACCGACACTTCCTATGCGTGCCTGGGCGTAAGCTGTCGCAATGGCAGGTATGCCCACCGCAAGAGCCGCAGCCAGCGCAATTATCGCTTTTTCCATAGCTCGGGCTTCCTCCTCGAAAAGGGTTTGTATTGTGTACCGCCTCCTGAATAGAACTTACCCAGAAATTCAACGTACTGCAAACGGGCCGAATGAAGACCCGATCCTGCCACTGCAAGAACAAAATTAAGAAGGTGGATCATCAGGGCCAGAAAAACTCCCACGATCGATACCCCAATTGAATCAACGAAACTCGTTGCCACCATTGCAAGAATTGCTGAAGAAAGCCCGATAGCAGCTATTCGGACATAACTGAGGATGTTCCCGATGGAGCCAAGGGACTCAACCACTCCTCCCATTCCGCCTCCTGCCAGAAGGAGAGCCAAACCAACCATAAGCAGAATGAACGTCATTGTGAAAAGTTGGCTGGGAAGCCATCCTTTGACGACGATCATCGCGCTGAGGAGGGCAACAAGGATCAGAATATTGCCCAGTCTTTCAATCCAGAGGTGGCGGTGCCCTGTCCTGATACCCTGGATCATTCCCATGACAAAACCCAGCAGGACATGAGCAAAACCCATGCTGACGGTTAAGAACATTAACGGCAGAACAACCTGGGATCTCTCGAGCCAAAATGGTTGGAGGTGGAATAATCGATGACCGAGATCTCCGAAAAATTCACCAAAGGCCAGACCCCAGAATATTGACCAGACTGCCGTAAAAGAGAGAATGGAACCAACGTCACACAAAAGCGGCCGTTGCTTCTTTCCCTTGAGCCATAAAGCAAGGCCCATCAAAATTAAGCCGTAACCGATGTCCCCTATCATGCATCCGCTGAAAAAGGGGAAGAAAACTCCGATCAGAATCGTCGGGTCCAGCCCCCTGTAGCTTATCACCGGCATGAGTTTCAAAAAAAGCTCGAACGGCCGGAAATAAGTCGGGTTTTTCAGATCTGTGGGAACCTGGGGCCACTCATCCGAATGAGGCAAGCGCCATCTAACAAGAACTCTTTCCCGGAATTTCGATTCGAGAGTTTTCATAACTCTTTGTTTTTCATCACGTGGGATCCAGCCGTCGATCCGGAACATTTCACCTGAAGTCCTGCTCCCGGCCTCCATCATTATCTCTTCTATCTTCTCATCCAGAAGAATGTAAAGAGCGGCGATCTTGGGTCCCCATAGATTCCTGGTCTTAAGAAGGTTGTTGTCGATCTCCTCGATCCTGCGGGGCAGGTCGCGGAGAGAATGCTCCATCAACTCCGTTGCTTCGGCGATCGGCATACCGTCAAAGTCTCCCGGAAGGAGCCACGGAAGGCAATC
>DFYG01000080.1 GCA_002382605.1 Synergistaceae bacterium UBA4088
TGTAGGGAAAGTGCGCAAGAGCCTGCCGTTCTTCCAGGAGATGGCTTACAGGCAATTTACACAAGAAAGTTGACTTAAGTCATTCTTCAAAGCACACATGGGTCGGTAGCTCAGTCGGTAGAGCATCGGACTGAAAATCCGAGTGTCGGCGGTTCAACTCCGCCCTGACCCACCAGGAAAATCAAGGGGTTACAAGCCTGAGACAGGGTTTGTGACCCCTCTTTTTTTGTGATTGTGCTAGATTTGTGATATTTCCCTTCTTGATCCTGTCCATCGTCTCAATACCGGGGCGCAGGCTCTCGGAGTGATGGTGAGCGTACCTCATGATCATCGAGGTGTTCTTCCATCTGCCAAGCTTTTGAACCGCATAGAGGTCAACCCCGTTCTGAACGAGCCTCGTGGCAAAGGTATGTCGCAGGTCGTGGAAGCGAAATCCTTCTACTTTGGCCCTTTCCAGAGCGCCACTAAAGGCTCGGAAGAGGTTCCGGTTGCTTATCCTGGTGCCGGCGAGACTGGGGAAAACGAGTTCTGAGCTTTCCACCCTACCCTTCTCCTTCCGCGCCAGGATATTCATCACAGTCTCATTCAGTGGCAGGGTGTCCACCCCCCCGTTCTTCTGCTCTGAGATGGTCACCGTCCGTCGGGACAAATCGATCTGGCTCCATCTCAGCTCGAGAACCTCGCTCAGCCTAAATCCAGTATGAATCGCATAGAGGATGATGTCGCGAAGCCACTCGGGTGAACTATTCAAGAGCCTGCCCTCTTCTTCCGACGTGAGCCATCGTTCCATCTGGTTATGAACTTTTTCCCGCGTCACTTTTTTGACGGGATTTTCTGACACCCACTCCCATTCCCTAATGGCAATGGTGAATGCGTGACTTAAAAGCGCCAGTTCATAATTGATAGTTCGGGGGGAAGCCTTTTCGGATCGACGCTTGAGCTTGTACTCCGCTATTTGCTTCGGCGTGATCTGCGTCAGCACCAGGTTTCCATAGTGATTGAACAGATGCTTTTTCAAGCTCTTGTCGCGCTGGTACGATCTCGGAGCCTTCTGGACTGCCGAATACTCCTCCAGGTACCTTTCGATCATCTCGCTGAACTTGATATCCTCACCCGGAAGCCGCTCGAACCACTTCCCTTCCGCTATTTGCCCTTTTATCTTGTCAAAGATCCGTTTAGCCTGTTCCTTATCCTCTGTTTCCGTGGAACGCCTTTGTTGTTTGCCCGTATTGGGGTTTATAAAACTCATCCACCAGACCGAGCCCCTCTTGTAGAGTCCCATGTCAGACCTCCTTTCCGGAGCCCATGACTTGGTCTGATTTCCCGTGGGAAGCAGTATAGCCTTCCCCCTTAACCTGGTCAATGGCCTTGCTGATCATCCGGTCGATGTCTGTGGTGGGCCCCCTTCTTTTTCTCGATCTACGGACTTTGGGGGGCTCTGGGGCAGGTTCTGTGGCAGGGATAGAAGATTCCTGCTCCTGCCCCTTATCCTTTACCGTGTCCTCCTTGACTACCCTATGCTTCTCCATCCAAGCACCTACATCTTCCCGCTTGAATCGGATCAGGCGTCCAACCTTATAGTGGGGGATCTCCTTGGCCCTGGCGTAAAGGGTCTTGGGCTTGATGCCGAGGTAGGCTGAGACATCGTTGATTGTAAGATAACCTCTAAACGCTTCCTGCATCGCAATGCTCTCCCTTCCGGGAACGAGGGAGTAACATCATCGGGTTCATGATGAGGCAGGGCGTCCTGCCCCATCACTCTTAACTTTATCGAAAAACCTGTTCCCTTATGATATTATTGTGTTTTTGTCGCTAACCCACATCATAAGATCCAAGCTGATGCGGTTGGGGCATCTGTTCCCTTGGCCATCTCGCACAAGGAGTATAGGATTGATTCCTCGGTCTGGATCTCTATTTCAGCTCAGACGCCGTAGACCGCAACCAGGCTGTAGCGCGCAGGCTCCTGGTCGTATTTGCCATTCATCCAGCGGCCCTGAGAGACCATTGCCCGCCAGTGAGTCCTGACCACGCCTTCGTCGGCTTCGAACTTTGCGACCGCCCAAGGAATAGCGGTCTCGGAGTCCCAGCCGCCAATAACAATTAGATACCAAGTATCAACAACTGCGTGATAATCATGGGGATCTTTTACATAAAGCGGCGAACAGTTTCGAATTTTCATTACACAGCCTACCTTCCGGGATCGCGATGGCAACATCATCTTGAACGCGTTCGCTTAAAAGGATATGATTGCCGCGACCCCTAAAATTGATATAGGCAGTCACTGTTCATAGCTGGTCAGCATGGAACCTGAGTAGAGTCTGGACAGACATCTGATGAGCACGGCGCTAGAAGACATTTCCTGCAATTTCACAAAAAGGCTGAACGAGCTGGCCCTAGCCTTGGGCAAGAACAATCACTATGCGGCTTTCTTTCACGATTGCATCAGCCGTGAAATCACCCTGCTGCAGGAATCCATCAATCCCGACCTTGGCACTTCTGCAACCGATCTCCTGCCGGAGTTTGTTTCCCATCCTCTGCCGCTTCATGACGATCGAATCATGTTCTTGCCCATGTACCTCGACAGCAGTGATCCTGTTTACCCCGCTGAGGACAGGCTACTAAAGGAGTGGATATCTAAAGACAGGGCGCCAGGCACCCACTTCCGGATGGCGAAGGAATACTACTCCCAGAAAGAATCCTGGATTGTTCAGAAGATCATGTCGCTATCGGAAGAGTTTGTGGGGGGGTTGCGGAAAATAAGCCATGAGAAAGGGGTTCCCGTCCCTTCCCTGCACAATATGTATGTCCTGATGACAGGAATTGGCGATTTTATTACGATGCCCCAGCATCAACCCTTATTGCCCGCCTATCTGCTCTATCCTGTTCCCGCAACCCTCGCCGAGGATCGGAGAGATGAACTGCTGGCAAGCGTTTGGAAGAATATTCTCGATCTTCTTGTCGAATCCTACTGGGTCATGCTCATGGTCGGGCTGGTCGATTTGCTGAATGTCTTGGGAAATTTCAGGACATTCGGGTTGGAGGAGGCACGGAAATATCTCATCCATACAGCTGTGTATTCGGAGCTTGAGCGGCGGATCATGTGCATCGGGAGCCGCGGGGATCTCAGATCATACATGAAGGAGGAGTTCCCCGTGTTTGAATGGCTACTTGAATCTTTTCAGCAATTTGTCGTCGGATCCGCCAGAATCGCCGTCAAGAAAGACAAGCGTAAGGTCGACTATCCCTTGAGTCCCCTGGATCATACGGCAAGGATGCCGAAGGAAAGATACGCACAACGAAAGGCAAGTGATGAACCGGAGGATTCCTCACCGGAAACCAGTGATAGTTCAAATAAAGAGTTGGATTACGATGGATTGGACATGCTCGATCCTGAGGAACGTATGATGCGCATCGAAGCAATCAAGGAGAAATGGGAAAAAGAAGGCGGGAAACTCTCCCTTGATGAATGGATCGACGAGCAGATCGCAAAGAATGTAAAGGGCGTCGGTGACGATTCGGATAGCAACATTAAAATAAAGACGTACAAGGAAAAGGAAGTGCTCCTGTCTGAAGTCACGGTGCTAAACCTATTCGAGCAGAGGATGGAGCTCCAGGGGCTTCTCATGGCGCACAGGCTCTGGGGAGACCCTGACAAGGTTACCCATTATCTTTTCGCGACTGTCAACAATCTGAGCCGGACGATAGTACTCAATGTCTTCTCCACCAAACTGGAGGCACGTTATGGGATGTCCCTGTCTACCTGGAAGAGGAGACTACAAGACATCCAGCAAGGTAAAATTGATATTCCTCCTGACCCCAAGCGTCCCTCGGGTGTCCGTCATCCCAATGACCTTTACAAGAGTGAAATCAAAGATATTCAGGAAGACAAAGGATATAAACAGCGACATAAAGCGAAAGACCACCTGACCCAGAACGAATTGATAAAAAAATGTCAGGAGGCAGGGATGCAACTGAGTCGAACCAGCCTCAGAAATAAGCTCAGTCATCTTGTAAAAGAAAATAAAATTCCTGTCCGCAAAGACGGGATATCCAATCTCTTCGACGAAAAAGACCTGCCGTTGATTGTTCGCGAACTCGCCAAGCTGATCAAGAAATAACTCCACCCGAATCTTTACCCAGATCCCTATCCTTTTTCATATCTATATCCATCTCCGTTCCGCAGCCTCCAGTGACCAGCTTTGAGCTGTGTCGTCTTGTGTAGCGCCCAAATCCGATGATGACCATTCCCATCGTCATCACCGGGTGACCGGGCCACACAAAATTTTTCTAGGAGGTTTTTATGGAAAGTCAGAGTCTATCCCAAGCAGTACCCGTCGTAACCGGAGATCGTATTCAAGGCTCCCCTGAGAGCCTTGAAAAACGACGTAGCGGAGGGGGTCCTCACGAACCCTTCACCCGACCAGGCAAAGTCCCAGGACACCTGTTCCCTACTGTCGGTCGGTCAATCGAGGATGTCCGCATCGAGGACATACAGTCTATCAATCGTATCCCCGATCCCATCAACCCCACCTCGGCTGAAAGACCCTACTTGGCCAAGACCGAGAAAGGTTATTTTTGCATTGATGGTTCCGACAAGATCGCTACAGCGGCAGCAAAGAGTGGATCTTCTTCTGTTGTCTCCTGTGCAGTCGATACTCTTGCGGAACACGATGACGATGATCTCGTTGTTCGCAAGGCCACCATAAGGTCCGCGACCAGAGGTGGTAAAGCCGAGCACATGGAACTTTGTCGAAATGCCGTGTTCCTTCTTAATTGGCATACGTCATCAAACCCCAACCTGAAGGTCAACACGCATGGTGGCAGGAGGAGAGGACCAGAGTTTACGAGCAACGCACTCGATAATGCATACAAGGTTCTTTCGGATTTGCTTTGCAAGAGTGAAACGACGATCGCGGGGTACGTGGATCATATCAAGTACCTCACCGCCGAAGCCGTCCGTTTCTTTATCGTTAACAGAGTTAAAAAGGAATATTTCGACGACATGCGTGTGGAGAAACGTCAGCTCGTCGCAAAGTTAATCGAGGAAGGTCAATCCGATGAGCAGATAGCCGCGGCAGTGTCATCAAAGATGATCACTCGGTATGCCAGCTTCTCATCGGACAAGAAAAAGAAAAAAGATGCCCAAGCGGCTGAGAAAAAGCAGCCCACCGAAAGGACTAAGCGAAGTGGTCGGTCCGCCAAGGAGAATGGTCAGGATGTTCCTGATCCAAAGAGCGTAAGTCCTGCTCCCGAGGACCACAGAACCGGCAGTACCAACGGCAACAACACCGCTCGCGGTCCGGAACCTGACCCCGGAACGCAAGCCCAAACCATCAACAATAACGACTTGGAAGATGGTGTTATCAGGGACGAAGACCTAGACAGCCCTTTCACTGTGGAGGACATCAAGAATGCCGCCCGCGGCATTTCGATGCGCCTTCACGCTCACATGGAGGCGGATCTTGGCCCCGAGCAGCTCAAGAGCTGCTTCGAACGGGAGATGGCTAATCTGTCTGACCTTCTCCGCAAGACCGAAAGCCTTCTGATGGCTAGCTGAAGACCAGGAGGCTGGCGGTCAGATGGGCGATTTTGTTAACTATTGCGCGGGGGTTCACACAGGTATCCTTCCATCGAGGAAAATGGAAGCGATCCTCATCAACGTCCCCCGCAATGCAGGAACCGAAGCAGATATTCGCAGAAGCCTGAAGATGCTGGTGGCCACCCGAACGAAGCACTCAATGCTGGATTCGGGTGGCTATCAGCGCCTCACCAACGAGCTCAAGGGCGGCGTATCTACCGCGGATTCATCAAGACCGCTCATTTGCCGCAAGCACGAAATGAACCTTGCTCCCATCCACGTCATCCAGACAGCGGTGAAAGTTCAACCAGGTATTGTCACGGCACTGGATGCTCCAGTACTCAAGGTGTCCGGTCTAGAGAAACAGCGTCGGGAATTTGAAACGAAGCTGCCCCTAAACTTGAAGTGGATGAGGGAAACAGCGAGGTTACGGTCGAAATATTGCCCGAGCATCGAGCTGTTCATCCCCATACAGTGTTACGATCTACATCAGTTCGGCTTAATAGAACCCACCTTGAGCGAGCTGCATTACGATGGATTGAGTCTCCCGACCCGGAACCTGGATGCCGCAGGCATTTCGTTATTTCTGCTGAAATTTTATCAGATAGGTGTCCGGAAGGTACACCTTCTCAGCGTTTCCAATTTCACGGGGATCGCCCTAGCAGCCTACTTCGCGCAGCACGTGTTCGACTGGTGCTCCGTCGATGCGACGACCTGGCGGATGGATTCGCAGTATCACGACTATCTGCGCCCTCAGGACCTCTTCAAGATCAGTGTGAGGGAAGATGCGTCTTTCGACGAAGGACAGGCTCTTCCCTGCGATTGCCCATGGTGCTCCCGAACCTCGTTCACAGAGATCAAGCACCTTCCCGGTCCTGAGAAGACCGCCCTTTTGCGATACCACAACTATTACGTCATTCAGCAGTTGGGTCGAGAGCTCTACGCCCGGTCCGCCAACTTCAACTCTTACATCCAGCACCTCAGGGAGAGGAATCCCAGACAGGCTAAGCTCGTTCGGGGACTTATCGACGCGCTCACCATAGTCCATCACAGGAAGGATGAGCCTATCGAGACCCTTCGCAAGCTTCTGGGCGGCGGGAGATTGTAAAAATGATCATGAATACAAGTAATCACTAAAAAGGAGTTTGTATATGAAATCGAGAATATCCAAGAAAGAAATTGATAATGAGCAAGCTAGTACCCTGTAACGTTCATAAA
>DFYG01000018.1 GCA_002382605.1 Synergistaceae bacterium UBA4088
GACGGCGAAAAATATACCACGCATCCGCAGTATGTGCAAGGGCTTGCTTTCATTTTCATTTTCAGGTTCGTGATTTTACTGTTTTCTGATATTCTTCTAGAGTCCCGGATAAAACATTTGCTTTGACATTGAAGTGAGGAGTTCTGATGAGAAAGTTTTTTTTGGATCTTTTCAGCAAAAACAGAGAAAAGAACAACGGTCGTTCTGCATTTCCGGAAAGAAGAAGCGGATCCTCGAAAAAGAGAGGCCCCTTTAGGAAGTTGCTCCCTTTTGCAGCTCTGCTTCTTCTGGCTGTTATGGCAGTGGTTTCGGTAATCGGGGCAGTTGTGGTCTTTTATGCCTCTTCGACCCTTCCTTCTCTCGAAGAGATGGCGAACTATGAACCGGATCTGTCAACGATAGTTTATGACAGGAACGATAAAGTCATCACCCGGCTTTTCCTCGAAAACCGTACCTGGGTTCCCCTTTCCCATATCTCAAAATCGATGCAGGAATCGGTGGTTGCTGCCGAGGACAGCGGTTTCTACCGCCACGGAGGACTTGATCTGACCGCCATTATCAGAGCCTTATGGGTAGACACACTGCATCTCAAGGCAAAACAGGGAGCAAGCACGATCACCCAGCAGTTGGCGAGAAACCTTTTCCTTACGAGCGAGAGGACGCTTACGAGAAAGATCAAGGAAGCGATACTTTCTTTTCGCCTGGAACGTATCTACTCAAAGGATCAGATACTGGAAATGTATCTGAACATGATCTACTTCGGCCATGGAGCCTGGGGCATCCATTCGGCCTCGCAACTTTATTTCAACAAGGAACCTTCCGACCTCACCATCTCTGAGGCGTCTCTCCTGGCAGGTCTGGTAAAGGCACCGGAGTACTACACTCCGATCCGCCATCCTGAAAGGGCTGCATCCAGGCAGGCATATGTTCTCAGTCAGCTTGTGCAGAGCGGAAAATTAAGCCCGGAGGAAGCCCAGGAAGCCCAAAAGATAGAGCTTGATTTTCATTCGCTCAAGAAACCCGCACTGATGTTCGACGAAGCTCCTTACTTCATATCGTTTATCCTCTTCGAGCACCTTCTGCCAACATACGGGAGCGACATGGTGTACCGGGGAGGTTTAAGAGTTCATACCACTCTGGATATAGATGTTCAGCACGCGGCGGAAGAGGCCATCAAGGGTCTCAAGAGCGAGGGTGCTATAGTCGCGCTGGATCCCGAAACTGGCGAAATTCTTGCGATGGTCGGAGGAAAGGACTTCGAAGTCACGAAGTTCAACAGGGCAACGCAGGCTTTCAGACAGCCGGGTTCTTCCTTCAAACCCTTTGTCTATACGGCCGCACTTATGAAGGGCCTCAGGCCTGTCGATCACGCTCTTGACGCCCCTGTCTCCTACGACAACGGCATTGACGAAAGCGGCGAAAGAAATATCTGGAATCCGGGAAACTACACCAGGGAATACAAGGGCGAGGTTACCCTTCTGCAGGCGCTGGTCCACTCATACAATACGGTCGCCGTCAGAGTTGCTCATATGACGGGGATAGAAAGAGTTCTTGATGTCGCCAGAAAAGCCGGTTTTACCTCGCCTCATCTTCCGGCAGACCTCTCTCTTTCCCTTGGCTCCGCAAGCGTAACGCCGCTCGAAATGGCCTCGGCCTACAGCGTTTTCGCCAACGGAGGATCGAGGGTCGTCCCCTATGCCATACGAAAGGTAAGCACCGGCGGCACAGGAGAGGTCCTGGAACAGTACGGTCCGCAACTGACCCAGGCGTTCCCGGAAGAGATCATGTTGTCGATGCGATCTGTCCTTATGGAAGTAGTACGCTCGGGAACCGGAACCAGGGCCAGGATTCCGGACTACGAAATTTTCGGTAAGACGGGAACCACCAATGATTACGGCGATGCCTGGTTTGCAGGCGGGCTTCCCGGTCTCGTTGCGGTCGTGTATGCGGGCAACGACGATCACAAGAGCCTGGACAGGCCAGGGACGGGGGGCGTGATCGCGGCACCTGTCTGGCAGGCTTTCGTCAGCAAAGCCATAAACTTTCTGCCCGTACGGGATGCTTTTTCCATTCCGGGATCAGCTAATATCGATACCGTAACTGTCTGCAAGGAGTCGGGGTTTTTAGCCTCTGGCGGATGCCCTGCTTCCGTGATCATTCTTCCTCAGGGGACAGCCCCGACAAGCATCTGCCCCCTGCACGGCGGAACCTGGGCAGTTGCGAACAGTGACCCCAACATCCCCAGACTTCTCCTCTCCCCCCGTGACGAGGAGATCATCGGCATCCCGGCAAGTATGGCTCGTCTATACGGGATCTCCATTTCAGGCATGACCGAAAAGCCTCAATTGGAAGTCCCCTATCAGGCACCTTATTATCCGAAATTAACAAAAGAATCCCCCACGGTTATTCCGATCCCCGGGGAACCGGGAGTTACCAGCCTCCCAAAGGAAAGGACTCCGGAACGCTCCCCGCAGGAGATCGAGCAGAGATACCAGGATCTTCTCAAAGAGTACGGGCTTTCTGACTGATCCGGGGATCATGGCCAGGGGTTCGGAACGGCTATCTTTTCAAAAAGCTGAAGAGCATATCGGTCGGTCATGCCAGAGATGTGATCAAGAGCCATAAGAGCGGAACAAAGATCTTTTGTATCCTTCTCCCCAATGGGATTTTTTTCAAAGTTCTCAAAAAGAGTCCTCAAAACATGCTCCACTTTTGGCTCCTCCCTGAGAACTCTTGAAGAAGCGTAGACTCTTGAATAAAGGAACGATCGCAGCATCTCTACAGCTCCGAGAAGCCCGGCACTCATCGAAATGACTTTCATCCCACCGCTGACGGATACGACATCTTCGACCATTCGGCCGATACGTTCCCCATGGGTCGATCCCAATACCGAAATGACCACGGCAGGAATATCCTCGATCCTTACAATGCCAGCCCTGATCGCGTCATCCAGGTCGTGGTTGAGATAAGCTATGGAGTCGGATATCCGGACCACGCGAGCCTCCAGCGTAAGCGTAGCCTCCCCTCCAGGGAAACCCTCGCGAACATCCACCTGGCCTTTAGAGTGGCGAAGAATGCCGTCCCTGACCTCTATCGAAAGGTTCAATCCCCTGCCGTCCTTTTCGAGAAGCTCCACTACTCGCAGACTTTGGGGAGCATGAGCGAATCCGTCCATGCCCCTCTCACGTGCGATCTTGTCGAGAACCCGTTCACCCATATGACCGAAGGGGGTGTGTCCCAGATCGTGCCCCAGCGCGATAGCATCAGTGAGATCCTCGTTGAGTCTTAGCGCTCTCGAAATTGTCCTTGCAACCTGGCTGACTTCCAGTGTGTGCGTAAGCCTGGTCCTGTAGTGATCTCCCTCGGGGAGCAGAAGGACCTGTGTTTTGTGTTTAAGCCTCCTGAAAGCCTTGCAATGAATGATCCTGTCCCTGTCCTGCTGAAAGATGGTCCTTACGGGGCAAAGAGGCTCCTCAAGCGCCCTTCCCCCACTGGAATCACTGAAGGCTGCATAAGGGCTTAGTATAAGACGTTCGATCTTTTCCCATCTGCCGCGTGGCGATTCTTCAAACATGGGTGCCTCCCTGAAATCGGGGCCGGCTCGCAAGGAGCCCGGCCCCGATCGGTCTGATCCAGCGATAGAGAAAGTCCAGGGCAGGATCAGCTGATCAATCCCAATTTTGCATGCGCTGCGGAGAGCCTTGCGACCGGAACCCTGAATGGTGAGCAGCTCACATAGTTCAGTCCCAGTTCATTGCAAAAGGCAATGCTCTCCGGGTTTCCGCCATGCTCTCCACAAATTCCTATCTGGATACCCGGACGGGCATCTCTGCCCTCCTGCGCCGCGATCCTCATCAGCCTTCCAACCCCTTCACGATCGAGAACATGGAACGGGTTTTCCTTGAGTACGCCATCCATCACGTACTGAGCAAGGAATTTGCCCTCGGCATCGTCTCGGGAATATCCGAAAGTGGTCTGTGTAAGATCGTTGGTCCCGAAGCTGAAAAATTCGGCGAATTCCGCTATATCGGCTGCGATCAGGGCCGCGCGGGGAACCTCTATCATTGTCCCTACGAGGTAGTGAAGCTCCTTGAGGCCGTGCTGGCTGATCAATCCTTCCGCAAGACCGGTGACCATTGCACGGAGCCTTTTCATCTCCTCGCGGGTCCCGATAAGAGGCATCATGATGTCGGGGATGACGACTTTGCCCATCTTCTTCATCTCGCAGGCGGCCTCTATTATCGCAGAGATCTGCATTTCGTATATTTCAGGGTAAACAAGCCCCAGACGGCACCCCCTGAACCCAAGCATGGGGTTGTTCTCCTTCAGCGAAAGAACCCTTTCCAGAACGGATTCAGCCCGCTTGAGATCAACTGAGGAAGACGGGTCCCCGGCTTTAAGAGAGTCGATCGTCTCTCTCAACTCCTCTTCCTTCGGCAGAAACTCGTGAAGCGGTGGGTCGAGAAGCCTTATCGTCACAGGAAGACCTTCCATAGCCTCGAATATGCCGAGAAAATCCTCCTTTTGCATAACCTTGAGTCTATCCAGGGCTTTTACCCTTGATGGCTTGTCTTTGGCAAGTATCATCTCCTGCATTACAGGAAGCCGCTCCTGCGCCATGAACATGTGTTCGGTGCGGCAGAGCCCTATGCCCCGGGCTCCGAAGGAGCGGGCCCTCCGGGAATCCTCCGGAGTATCGGCATTGGCCCAGACTTCAAGTGAGGAGATAGAGTCTGCAATATCAAGGAGAGTACGGAAGTCGTCAGTAAATGACGGCTGGACCAGAGCGACCTCTCCCAGAATGACGTGTCCTTTGGTTCCATCAAGTGTAAGCTTTTCTCCCTTTCGGATAACCTTGTCGCCTATCTTCATCTCTTCCCTGGCTAGATCGATCACGACCGCTTCGCACCCTGAGATACAAGGTTTGCCGAGGCCTCTTGCCACGACAGCTGCGTGGCTGGTCATGCCACCCCTGCTGGTCAGGACTCCCTGGGCTGCGTAAAGACCATGAATATCGTCAGGAGTGGTCTCAGGTCTCACCAGTATCACGGGTTGTCCGGAATTTGCCACTCTTTCAGCTTCGTCGGCATCGAATATCACGATCCCGAGTGCCGCCCCCGGAGAAGCCGGTAGGCCTTTTGCGATAACATCGTATTTTGCTTCCGGATCTATCTGCTTGTGCAACAGTTGTTCGACCTGTTCGGGAGTTACACGGGAGACTGCGGTAACTGCATCGATGAGCCCTTCTGAATGCATGTCTACAGCTGTCTTCACTGCAGCCTTTGCGGTCCTTTTGGCGTTACGGGTCTGAAGCATATATAGTTTTTGGCGTTCTACCGTGAACTCGATATCCTGAACGTCCTTATAATGTTCTTCAAGAAGTCCCGCTATGCGGTGAAGTTCCCGATCGGCCTCGGGAAGTTTTTCCCCGAAAGTATCAATGGGGTTGGGGTTCCGTATCCCCGCGACCACATCCTCACCCTGCGCGTTGACAAGAAATTCCCCGTAGAGCTTCTTCTCTCCAGTTGACGGGTTGCGGGTGAAACAAACCCCTGTTCCGCAATCATCACCAAGGTTCCCGAAGACCATTGTCATGACGCTGACGGCTGTACCAAGATCGTCCGGTATCCTGTTGATCTTTCTGTAAGTGACCGCTCTCGGATTCTTCCAGCTGCGGAAGACAGCTTCGATGGATTTCCTGAGCTGTACCCACGGGTCTGACGGGAAGGGGCTTCCGGATTCCTGCTCAACGATCCTTAAGAACTTTCCTATCAGGTCCTTCCAGGTGGAAGGACCAATTTCATAGTCATAAGTCAACTTAAGGTCTCTCTTGGCCTGATGGAGCACGTTTTCAAAGATCGAGCCGTCAAGTCCAAGAACAACGTTGGAGAACATCTGAATGAACCTTCTGTAACTGTCCAGGACAAACCTCTCGTCGCCTGACTCGGAAACAAGCGCTTTGACAGAAACATCGTTCAAACCGAGATTGAGAATTGTATCCATCATTCCCGGCATCGAAATGGCGGCTCCCGAACGAACCGAAACAAGCAGGGGTGTTCTGTCGCCCCCGAATATCTTGTCAGTCTCCCCTTCAAGGGTTTTAATTGATGACCTGATCTCTTCCCAGATTTGATCCAGAAAGGTGTCCTCATTTTTAAGGTACTCAAGACAGGCTTCTGTGGTAATGGTGAACCCGGGAGGGACGGGAAGACCTATGCGGAGCATCTCCGCGAGATTGGCACCTTTCCCGCCAAGAAGCTTCTTCATGTCTGCCCGGCCTTCGCTGAAGTTGAATACATAACGCTTTTGTTTTTTTTCAGCTTGCGCCATTTCGCTCTGCCTCCTCTGTTATTGGTTTTGCTTAAGCCCGGAGATAATCAAGGATCTCCTGGGCCGTCTCCTCTATGGCCCGGTTCGTGACGTTGAGTATCCGGCATCCGATCCTGCGCATTATGTTCTTCGCGAACTGTAGTTCCTCCTCGACTCTCTCCCATTGCGCATAGCTTGATAATTCGGAATCCAGACCCAGTAGCCGCAGTCTCTCCCTTCTGATCTCAACGAGCTTCTCGGGCTGGACAGTAAGTCCGAAAACCTTCTCGGGAGCTATCTCGAATATCTCTTTAGGAGGTTCCGTTTCAGGAATAAGCGGGATGTTGCCTACCATAAAACCTCTATGGGCAAGATACATGCAAAGGGGGGTCTTGCTGGTCCTAGAAACTCCGAGGATAACGACATCCGACATGTGAAGGTACTCCGCACCCCTTCCATCGTCGCACTTGATGGCGAATTCGATCGCCTTTACTCTCCTGAAGTACTCCTCGTCCATTCTTCTCATAAGGCCCGGCGTTTCAAGCGGTGGGTGTTCAAGCCGTTTTTCCAGCATGTCAAGGATCGGCCCGAGAATATCCACGGTCTCGTTCTTCTGCAATTGGGCTTTTTCCATGAACCAGCGCCTCAGGTCATGGTCTACCAGCGTGCAGACCACCAGTGCGTTTTCCGCGGCAGCCTGTTCCAGGACCTCCCTTGCCCTCTCCTTGTTGTTTATGTATCTGAATCGATTGAGGGATACGGCATCTGAGGCAAACTGGCTTATAGCTGCCTTTGCCACATGTTCCGCGGTCTCCCCGGTGAAATCCGAAACGATGAATACTGGAAGCGGAACGCGGTCACCTGCGTACGGCATGACTTTTTCCTCCTGTCCATCCCCGATGACGCTTCTGCGATTCAGGATTTCAGTATGCCCAGATCGCCGGCCAATTTGAAAAGTTCGTTGCAGCGCTCCAGGAGCGCTATTCTGTTGTTTCTTGCGGCCTCGTCTTTGTCCATCACCAGAACGCGATCGAAAAACGAGGTTATGAAAGGTTCCAGTCTGGCAAGCATCTTGGTAAGTCCATCCCAGTCGCAACCGGATACGGCTTCCCGGATACCCGGAGAGAGCATTTCCACTGTCTCATAGAGCTCCTTTTCCGCTTCCTCAGTGAACAGGTCCGGGTCTATGGCCTTCCGGGTCTTTTCCGCCTTCTGAAGGATGTTTCTCACTCGCACCGCTGAAACTACAAGACCGCGGAACCAATCCTCGTCCTGGATCACAGAAAATTCATTGAGCATTCTGAGAGCCTGCAGTGGTCTAGTGCCGGAGACTGACACGGCAAGTGTTGTAAGGCCATGGGAAAACCCCTTCTCCCTCAACTGATGATGAAGTCTCTGCGTGAGGAATTCCATCATCGCCACAAACTGATCTCCGGCAAGATCGTGGTTCCTGGCTGCTTCCGTAGCCAGATCCGTTACGTCAACGTCCATCTCTGTTCCCCACAAAATCTCGTTCATCGTCCTTGATGCCCTGCGTATTCCGTACGGATCCTGAGATCCTGTGGGTTGCAATCCAACCTTGAACCCTCCGGTTATCGTGTCTATCCTGTCGCATATCCCGATGATCGCCCCGACACGGTCTTCCGGGACTTTGTCTCCCGAGGAAGCCGGAAGGTACTGTTCGTAAAGGGCGAGTGCAACACGCGGGTCCTCGCCGTTCTTAAGAGCATACTCCCTCCCCATTACTCCCCTGAGTTCCGGGAACTCGTAGACCATGTCGGTGGCGGTATCCGCCCTTGAAAGCATGGCTGCACGGTCCACCAGCTTTTTTTCCTCTTTTCCCAGTTCAAGGCTTTGACAAAGAGAGGCACTCAGCTTCCGGACAAGTCCTACCTTTTCATAGACAGTACCGAGTTTTTCGTGATGTACGACCTTTTTCAGCGAATCTACCCTGCCGGAAAGAGGCACTTTCTGGTCCTCGGACCAGAAAAATGCAGCATCGGAGAGCCTGGCCCTGAGCACTCGCTCATTCCCCTCCCTCACGACGGACATGTTTGTGGCACGGTTGTTGCTCACTCCGATAAAAAAGGGCCGAAGGGCTCCGGATGTATCGCGGACAGGGAAATAACGCTGATGATTCTTCATCGTGGTTATGAGGACTTCTTCGGGCATTTCCAGGTAGGCCGGGTCGAATGAACCGTAAAACGGTACTGGATATTCCACAAGAAACAGATTTTCTTCAACAAGTTCTTCGTCGAGAACAGCTTTCCCGCCTATCTCATTCTCAAGAGTAGCAATGCCGGAAAGCATCTTCTCCTTCCGTTTTTCCGGATCGGCGATGACAAAATTGTCATACAGTTTTTCAAGGTATTCACCGACCTCCTTGATCTCAATGTTCTTGATCCCCATAAATCTGTGCCCGCGGGTCACGACTCCCGAGCTGACAGATCCAAATTCAAGCGGTACTGGATCATTTCCGTAGATCGAAAGGATCCAGCGAACCGGCCTTGCGAACCTTATGAAGGTTTTATCCCAGTACATGCTTTTGGGGAAGGATATGTTCTTAATAATTCTCTCCATGATCGGAGGAAGTATTTCAAGTGTCTTTTTTCCCTCCTGGCGGATCACGGCGACGGCGAATTCGTTGCCACCTATCTCCCGTTTTTCAAGAGATTCGACCTCTACGCCCTTGCTCCTGGCGAAACCCTTTGCGGCCTTGGTGGGGTTTCCGCCGGCATCAAAGGCTCCCGACCATGAGGGTCCCTTGAACTCCACTGTAAGATCCTCCTGCTTTGCTCCCAAACCCCGCACAAGAACGGCAAGCCTTCTTGGCGTTGCAAAAGCCTGGATCTTCTCGAATGCGAGCCTCTCAGACCTGAGTTCTTCGCCGGCACTAATTACCACATCTCTCAAGGCGGGAGAGATGAATCTCGAAGGGATCTCTTCGGTGCCTATCTCCAGAAGCAAGTCCCTGTTCTCCATCCCCCTACCTCCCGTTCCTTGCTTCGAACCTGTTCATCAGCGGGAATCCCATCTCTTTACGCTGTTTGACATAAGCTTCGCAGCACTCGCTTGCAATAGCCCGCACTCTCGAAATATAACCTGTTCTCTCCGTGACGCTTATGGCGTTCCTGGCATCAAGAAGATTGAAGACATGTGAACATTTCAGCACATAGTCGTAGGCCGGCATTACGAGACCCTTACCGAGCGTTCTTTCCGCCTCGGCCTCGTACATGGAAAAAAGCCTGAAGAGCATATCGGCATCGGATACCTCGAAGTTGTATGTTGAATGTTCGACCTCGCCGCGGTGATGTACATCGCCGTATTTGATCTTGCCGACCCATTCCAGATCGTACACGTTGTCGACCTTCTGAACAAACATTGCAATTCTCTCTATCCCATAGGTGATCTCCGCAGCCACAGGATCCATGTCTATTCCGCCAACCTGCTGGAAATAAGTGAACTGGGTTATCTCCATTCCATCAAGCCAGACCTCCCAGCCAAGACCCCACGCCCCTATGGTGGGCGATTCCCAGTCGTCTTCCACAAAGCGGATATCATGATCGCCGGGCTCTATGCCGAGCGCCTTGAGGCTTTCCAGATACATCTCCTGTATCTCCACGGGTGCAGGCTGGATGATCACCTGGAACTGGTAATAGTGCTGAAGCCTGTTGGGGTTCTCTCCATACCTGCCGTCGGCTGGTCGCCTGGATGGTTCCACATATGCCACCCTCCAGGGTTCCGGTCCGAGAACCCTGAGCGTAGTGGCGGGATTCATCGTACCGGCCCCTACCTCGATGTCATACGGTTGCTGGATTATGCACCCCTGCTCAGCCCAGTAGCGTTCGAGGCGCATTACTATTTCCTGAAGATTCACCAGGATATTCCTCCTTTGATTGT
The DNA here is from genome assembly GCA_002382605.1 of Synergistaceae bacterium UBA4088. Lineage (GTDB taxonomy): Bacteria > Synergistota > Synergistia > Synergistales > Thermovirgaceae > UBA2252. The sequence goes on from DFYG01000018.1 coordinate 10,210, forward strand.
TTCATCCTGCCCTTTCGGCAAGCGTGTTTTCCAGAAGTCTTGTACAGGATCTTACCGTTTCAGGCTGGATCATTAATTGTCCGGCGTTTTTCAGAAGATCATCGTAACTCAAATAAGCCGCCGCTGTCAGCACACAAAGATCGCGAGCCTCAAGTCTGATCCCGGCTCCTGTTCTCTGACCGCACTTTCCGCAGTATAGGGATTCTCCGGAGAAAAAGGCCCCTGAAAGCGAAACCCCGCAACCCTGGCATCTGTTCAGATCGGGTGCCAGGCCCCAACTGCGGAGCCATCGCCAATAAAATCTCCAGTCCGACAGATCATCACTAATTCCGGGTTCTTCAAGAAGAGAGAGCGACCAGAAGAAGACGGGCAGAAGGTCGTCGCACGCGTGACCGGGAAGAGTGTGCCTGACCAGGGATACAGACCACTTTACGGCCTGGCGTATCTTTTGGGATGAGGCTCTCAGGGACCAGAAGTCCCGGCGCACGTCCACATCCCGCAGATAGCACCTGTTCGGCCCCCTGTAAACGTGGAATGTCCCCCAGACAAGCGGATCCGTAGAACCACCGAAACGGACCTTGCCCCTTGCGGCGCCGGGAGCCAGAAGCCACATCGGACCCTCGTTCTCCATAAGTACGTAAACGCTTCTGTTCCCCTCAGGCGAATCCTTGCGCCTCAGCACTACACCTCTTTGGCGCAATAGACCCTGTCCGGCTCTGCTATCCACACTTCATCCCCTCTAGACGTATCCCATCCTGCGGAGATCTCTCTCGGAATTTCTCCAGCCGGGCCTGACTTTGACCCATAGATCTAGAAACACATCCTGGCCGAACTGTTTCTCGATCTCCTTTCTTGCCTGACCGCCTATGCTCTTCATTTTTGAGCCACCCTTGCCTATAAGGATGGCCTTCTGGCCATCTCTCTCGACATAAATGGTTGCCCTGATGAGGAGGTTCTTTCTATCGGGGTACTCATCGGGTGATTTGAACTCTTCCACATCGACAGCTACGCTGTGCGGAACTTCCTGCTCCGTTTGCAGCAATACCTGTTCCCTTATTATCTCGGACGCTAGAAAACGTTCAGTGCAGTCAACCAGCCGGTCATCATCGAATATCGGAGGCCCTGAAGGCAGAAGCGAGAAAACACTGTCAACAAGAATATCAAGGTTGGTGCCCTTAAGAGCCGAGACCAGAATTGTCTCCACAGGGTCAACTCTGTCAAGGTAGACTTTCCATCCATCCAAAGGAGCGGCAGATACTCTGGAATCGATCTTGTTGACAACAAGGATAACCGGTACGGAAGAAAGCTCCAGTAATTTGAGGATTATTTCGTCGGCCTTGCCGATATGTGTATCGGAAGATTCAACCACGTAGCATACCGCATCGGATCCCCCAAGGGATTCATCGGCCTGGCGCTTCATGAAGCGTCCCAGCTCGTGAAGGGGACGGTGAAGTCCCGGAGTATCAACGAAAACAATCTGCCCCCTCGGGTCATTGAAGACTGCGCGGATCCTGTTCCTGGTCGTCTGCGGTTTGTCGGATACTATGGCAGCCTTGCCGCCGACAACAGCATTGACGAGTGTCGATTTCCCTACATTAGGCCTTCCTACTACAGCCACAATGCCTGATCTGAGATCACCGGCGACCGTCATCTACCGCACCCCACTCAGGTGAAAGGGCATGGGGAAGATATCCTCCAGAGAATAAAGAGAAAAAGAGTCTTCTCCTTTCTCAACAACGACGGTCATGGCAGGGTTGAATTCCGACAGTACCTGCTGGCAGGCCCCGCAGGGAAAACATGGGACACCGGGATCACAGACAATGGCAATAGCAAGGGGTTTTCGTCCTCCTGCTGCGATCATAACCGAGATGGCGCTCCTTTCGGCACAAACTGTCAACCCATAGCTGCCGTTCTCGACATTGCATCCGTTGAAGATCCTGCCGTCTTCATCCAGAAGGGCGGCCCCTACAGAAAATCCCGAATAGGGAGAGTATGCCCGGCTTCGGGCGACTCTTGCCTCACGAAGAATGTCTTCAGGAGATACCCCCGGAAAATCCCATTCGCACATTTTCAGGGTCATTCCTCTATCTCCCCAATTTTGAAAAGGTCATCCATCGGAGCGATCCGGACAAGTTTTATCCTGTGATCCTCAACCTCAAGGACCTGGAATTCCCATTGCCCGTAGGGAAGCTTCTGCCCTTCATCCGGNNCCCGCCAATACTGTCCATATCACTGGATTCAAATGGATAGTGAAGCATCTCGCTCAGGTCTTCAAGTCCCATCTGCCCCTTGACGAGATAGCTCCCATCGGGTTCTTTCTGGAACAGTGCGCTTTCATCATCGTATTCGTCCTGTATCTCTCCCACTATTTCCTCTATCAGATCTTCAAGGGTAACCAGACCTGCCGTTCCGCCGTATTCATCGACGACTATCGCAATGTGAACCCTTTTGCCTCTCATGATATCGAAAAGATCAGCGATACTCATCGTCTCGGGAATGAACAGCGCTTCTCTGACAAGCGAGGCTACCTGTGTATTTGTCTGGCCGGAGATAAAAGCTCCGATCAGGTCCTTAACGTAAAGAATGCCCAAAATATGATCGTGATTCTTCTGATAAACAGGGACTCTGGAATGGCCACACTCCCGGAAGATCGGGATGGATTCCTCTATGCTGATGTCTCCTGGCACCGCCACCATGTCCGTCCTGGGTATCATGATCTCGTATACCCGTGTCTCCTCAAAGGATATGACTCCATGGATCATCCTTCGCTCCTCTTCCTCAAAGACTCCTGAAGCCTCACCCATATTTACCATCTGTTCGATCTCCTCACGTGTCACAAAGGGGAGCCTGGAGGAGAGATCCAATCTCATGATAGACCCCAGAAATTTAACAATAGCGACCGTGACCCATATCAGCGGAGAGAAAATGACATTGATCACCCTGAGCATGGGAAGGGATGTAGATACTATCCCCTCCGGTTTGACTATGGCGATACTTTTAGGAAGTATCTCCCCGAAGATCACAATGACAACGGTCATTGAAACCACCGCCACCAGCAATCCCCTTGACCCCAAAAGAGAAATGGCAAGAGAGGTTGCAACAGCGCTGGCCGCAATATTGACCAGGTTGTTCCCAATGAGTATAACGGTGAGGGCACGCTGCATATCGGCGACCAGCCACTCGATGCCTCTCTGCCTTTGGGGGTTCATCTCCTGAATGGCGAGAAGTTTCCCTCTGCCTATTGATGTTATGGCCGTCTCACTGCTGCTGAAAAAGGCCGATAAGGCCAGAAGGGCTACAAGAATAACAATACTTTGGGCAATTTCACCGCTCACCAGAAGATCAATCCTTTCATCAACTGTTCTCTTCCCTGCTTTTCAGGGAAGAGAGGACATTCTCAATTGTATCCCAATATCGCTCCTGTGTTCCCCACATTGCCCTTCTGCCATCCTCGGAGTAATGATCCATTCCAAAAAGATGAAGAAGTCCGTGAATAACAACCAGGGACAATTCTCTCAAAAAAACATGGCCTGCTTCGGCCGCGTTTGCCTGGACCAGTGGAGGGCAGACAACAATGTCTCCAAGAAGCAGCAAGGGGACATCAGCGGTAATGCAGAAACCATCAGCCTCTGAGTGAAGAGGGAATGCCAGAACGTCGGTTGGCTCGTCTACATCAAGAAACCTTCTGTTCAGTTCCCTCATTGCGTCTTCATCACGAAGGCTGATCGATAAAGCTACCTCTTCAGGAAGGGGCAGCTCGCCGCAAAAGGTTTCAAGGAGCTCCTCTATGACCGGAGCCAGGGCTTCGTTCATCTTTTCTGAAAATCCGGCCGGAAAAAGAGACTCGAACGGTTCTGCGGCAAAGTCAATTAAAACACGCATCAGTGAACCTCCGTTTTCTCGCCCTCTCCCAGGGGAGTGACCTTCCTCGTATGGTACATATGCTTAAGCGTATCAATAAAAGCGGCCTTGATGTTTGTAAGATCCCTGAAAGTGAGGGGCACTTCATCAAGCTGGGTCTCGGTTATCTTTGTATCGACAACTTCTCTGACTATCTCCTGGAGCTCTGCGGGGTCGGTAATGGCGTCTGACGCGGCGCGAACCGCTGCCTCGACCGAATCTGCAAGCATTACGACCGCGGACTCCCTGCTACTTGGACGCACTCCCGGGTAGCAGAACTGTTCGATCTGAAGCTCGGGATCCAGGATAACGGCTTTGCGGAAAAAATAGCCAAGGCAGGTCGTCCCGTGATGTTCCTGGATAAATATCCTGATCTTCTTGGGAATTCCGTACTGCCTTGCTGTTTCCAGTCCATCTCTGACATGAGAAATGATGACCAGGGCTGAAAGGGTCGGCGCCAGATCGTCATGAGGATTACGTCCTGCCAGTTGATTTTCGACGAAAAATTGAGGGCGCCTTAGTTTTCCGACATCGTGGAAAGATGCGCCTGCCCTTACAAGAAGAGCGTTCATCTTCAGCCTCTCCGCCGCCGCCTCGGCCAGGGTGCCGACCATGATAGAGTGATGGTATGTGCCTGGAGCCTCTATCTGAAGCCTTTTAAGCAGGGGGTGAGATGGGTGGGTGAGATCGATAAGTCTTATGGGGGTCAGAATATCGAAGAACTTCTCCCAGACCGGCAGGGCTACGAGGGTTAAAAGTACCCAGACAAGTGACGAAAGAAGGTGGTAGAAGAGTATCCCCCAATCGGAGGGAAGATAAAGACCCCACCTTATCATGAAAGCCCCCAGTGAAAGCCCCATTCCAAGCAGGAAGAGTTTCCGCACAAGGTCAAAACGGTTTGTGATCTTTCTCATGAGAACATATCCCACGCTCGCGGTGATCCCTGAGGCAAAAACAGACAGCAGGAGGTCCATTGAGGAATTCCCGGAAGTTATTATGGAGCCGATTATACCCCCCCAAAGGACGAGGTGAAAAGAGAATGAACCCGGGAGACCCAGATATGCCCACCCGGCCAAAGCAAGAATTCCGAGACCATTCCCTCCGAAATGGGCCGAAACGAACATCGCGGACCAGCCTGCCAAAAGGATCGAGAAAATATACCCCCATTCGCGGGAGTCGAAGTTGAACTCCCTTCGCCGGACATACCAGAACATCCAGGATGTCCATAGCAGAACGGCAAGAACGACGAAGATCAGCGTATTCATGGGAAATTCTCTCTCAGGATACCCCTGGGCCCTGAGGATAAGCGCAAGTTCGGGAGAGATCACCTCACCTTCCCGGACGATGGTATCTCCTACCGAGAGGACCCTTTCCACTGGTATGACTCCAGTGGCAACCTGGTTCCTGAACTCTCTCGTTGCATCGGGATCGGCGATCATGGATTGCCCCATAACGTGATCAAGGATCTGGAAGGATAGATTCTGTTCGGGAATCGAAAGACCGGATACCTCAAGAGCACTCCAGACCGGGTCTATCCCCTGTTCCGGAGGGTCCGTCGATTCGAGGATCTTCCTTCCGATGGACGAGGATTTCGATGCTACACGGTTCCTGGAATCATCGGGGAGGTTGTTGAGTATTGCTACAAGGGGTTCTGGCAGAGCATCGGAAAAATCACCTCGTTCTATCATCAGGAGCTTATTGCGAATATCTCCTACAATAGCGCGGTCCCTTATCAGAACTCCTCCAATATCGGCCATGCGCTGTTCCCTGAGCGCTCTCGTAGCGCTTTCGTCAACTATCTTCATCCTCGAATAAGCGAAGTAGGTCCGGGGGGAAGGGGATCCAACATGGAACGTATCCTCACCGTCCCTCAGCCACCAGGCACAGGTCAATATCAGGATTGCCGCCGCGGCCACTGCAATAGTGGCAAACCACCGGAAGCGGTATTCGGCCGCCCGCGCAAGACGCTCCGAGACACTGGCGGACAGGGACAGTAATGAGCCTTCACTGCCGTTTCTGTTCATAATCCTCGTATGCCTGCACTATCTTCTGCACTACTTCGTGCCTGACAACATCATTCTTGTCGAGCTCAACAAAGTCGATACCCGGAATTGCCTTCAATATATTCCTGACAACCTTCAGGCCCGAATCCTTACCCGAAGGAAGATCGATCTGCGTAATATCGCCGACGACGACAGCCTTGGATCCGAAGCCCAGCCTTGTGAGGAACATTTTCATCTGTTCGGGAGTGGTGTTCTGCGCCTCATCGAGGATAATAAAACTGTCATTCAGGGTTCTTCCTCTCATGTAGGCAAGAGGGGCTATCTCGATGACTTTCTTTTCCACGTATTTCATGAACCTTTCCGGGGAGAACATCTCGTAAAAGGCATCGTAAAGAGGACGAAGATAAGGCTCGACTTTTTCTCTGAGGTCTCCGGGAAGATAACCCAGACTCTCGCCAGCCTCGACAGCCGGACGGACCAGCACGATCCTGCTGACTTTGCCCTCTTTGAGCGCAGAGACAGCGATCGCCACGGCGAGGTATGTCTTCCCTGTTCCTGCAGGACCAATGGCGAAAAGAATGTCATTGCTCCTGATGGCATCGACATAACGCTTCTGTCCCACGGTCCTGGGGCGAACCGGTTTGCCCCTGTAGGTTATGCAAATTACATCCTCGAAAACAGGCATTAGATCAACGAGCCCCTCTTCGGCGAAAATATTCATCGCATACGATACCTCCGCCGGTCTGAGGACATGTCCCTTTTTCGCAATTCCAAGAAGCTGTCTCAGCAGCCCCGTGACGAGTTTGATCACAGTTACATCCGGACCCTGAACGGAAACGGAAAGGTCTTTCACGACCAGGCGAACAGGATATCTCTCCTCAATAAGCCTGAGATTATCGTCCCTGAGCCCCAGAAGCCTGGCCAGAGTCTCCTCGTTTGAGACCTCGACAACAGCCGGATCCTGATCCTGCATGATTTTCATTCCATCAGGTTCACTGCTCTCTGTTTTCATTGAAGCAGATCGGCCCTTTCGTTCATCCGGGTCTTTCTGAATTTGAACGGGTTCGATCCCATGCACCTTCGTTCCTTATTCAACGTTTAGGCCTCCCGAAAAATACAAGCTAGAGCGGATAGCCGGAATCCTCTACCAGAGGTTCGAGTCCTACGTCTCGAAGGTTATCCCGGGCGAATTTTGTCACGAGAAAGTCTTTGGCAACGGCCGGGAAAAGGGCATAACTCAAAGCGTCTTCCGGGCTGGTGATCCAGGCTCCCATAGCCCTTCTGACCCCCGGAAGTTCAGGCTCCAGGACCTCCCCGGGGCGGCAAGTGATCGGTTTTTCGTCCCCGATGACCTTTTCCTGCACCTCACGATCCAGAGGTCCGGGGGGAGTTCCATAATATCCCAGAAAGTAATTCTTTACCTCTTTTGAAACCAGCTTCCATCTCTCTCCCGTAAGCACATTCAGGGTGGCTTGAGTCCCCACCAACTGGCTTGTAGGAGTGACAAGGGGCGGGTAACCCATCTCCTTGCGGACTCTGGGAACCTCTTTTAGAACGGCCTGGAGTTTTTCAAGAGAGTTCTGCTCACTGAGCTGACTCACCAGGTTCGAATACATCCCGCCAGGGATCTGGTAGATGAGAACATTGATGTCGACACCCTCAAGACCCATTATCAGCTTGCTGTACTTCTCCCTGACGCTCTTGAAATGTTCCGAAACGGGGATGAGCTTTTCGAGTTCAATGCCTGTGTCGAATTCCCCCCCCGCCAGAGCGGCGACCATTGTTTCTGTGGCTGGCTGGCTTGTGCCCATGGCAAAAGGCGAAATGGCGCAATCTATGATATCCGCTCCGGCCTGGATCGATGCGTAATAGGCCATCGCTGCCATCCCGCTGGTGTAGTGCGAGTGGACCTGGACAGGAAGAGCCGTCTTTTCCTTGATCCCACCAACCAGTTTGTAGGCATCTACAGGGCCCAGAAGACCCGCCATGTCCTTGATACAGATCGAATCGGCTCCCATTTCTTTCATTTTGAGGGCCAGGCCGGCGAAGGCATCGAGCGTGTGCATCGGGGAAATGGTAAAAGATATGCACATCTGGAGGTGGGAACCCTCCTTTATGACCTGATCCGCCGCGATCTCCATGTTCCTGAGATCGTTCAGGGCATCGAAGACCCTGATAATATCGAGACCGTTCCCGACGGCTCTTTTAACGAACTCGCGTACGACATCGTCCGCGTAGTGCCGGTATCCGACAACGTTCTGCCCCCTCAGGAGCATCTGCAGTTTTGTCTTTTTGAAGCATTTCCTGAGTGTCCTGAGCCGTTCCCAGGGGTCTTCATCAAGAAAGCGCATGCAGGAGTCGAACGTAGCTCCTCCCCAGACCTCAAGTGAATGATATCCGACTTCATCCATCTTCTCGGCTATCGGTATCATGTCCGCGGTTCGAAGCCGGGTGGCCATTATCGACTGGTGCGCGTCCCGGAGAGCCGTTTCTGTGATCCCGATCCTGCGATTTTTTGATCCTGCTATCTTTCCAGGCCTTTCTCCGCTCCCGGACCCTTGACTTTCGATCATCGCAGGGACGGCCTTTCTATCTCTTTTCCCGCTCATGGTGTCACCTCCGGTAAGGGTGGCGTACCTCAGAAAGTTTTTGCAGAAAGAGTCTTCTTGGCATTCTGCCAGAGATCCTCAAGCTCATCAAGGGAATATTCGGACCATTCACGTCCGCTCTCCTCGACGAAAGTCTCGATAAGGCGGAAGCGCTCGATAAACTTGAGATTTGCCCGTTGCAAACTGAATTCTGCCTCTATATTAAGATGCCGGGCCAGATTAACAAGGGCAAAGAAGAGATCTCCCACCTCTTCCTCGATATGATCCGGCTCTTCAAGGGCAACCGCTTCGGAAAACTCCCGAACCTCCTCGCTGATCTTGCTGATGACCGGTTCGATATCTCCCCTCTTCCAGTCGAAACCCACTTTTGCGGCCCTCTCCTGGATCCTGTGAGATTTGACCAGGGCCGGAAGATTCGGAGGAATTCCAGCAAAGATCGATGAGTCATGCTCCTTTTCCCGTCTCTCACCCTGCTTGATCAGATCCCAGTTCTTCATGACTCCCTCACTTGTCTCTATCCTGACGTCACCAAAGACATGAGGGTGTCTTCTCAACAGTTTTTCGTTCAATCCCCTGACAACATCCGCCAGGTCGAACCGTCCCTCTTCCATTCCGATCCAGGCTATGAAAACCACCTGAAGCAGAAGATCCCCGCACTCCTCCGAAATGGAGGCGGGATCGTTTCTTTCGATCGCCTCGATCAATTCATAGGCTTCCTCGAGTATGCAGGGACGGAGGGATCCCAGTGTCTGTTCCCTGTCCCAGGGGCATCCATCAGGGCCTCTCAGTCTTTCCATTATCTTGATGAGCTGCACGATCTGCTCATTCAGTTTCGGGATCTTTTCCATGCAAATTCCCCCAGCAGCCTTTTTCGTAAACTCTACATCATTTTTGCCAGTTCGAGCATCCCTCTATATCCGCCCGGGCCTGACAGGGAACCGCCGGAGGAAACGAACCATCCCCCAGCACTCCTGGCCAATACAGCAAGAGAAGCGTTGTCTCCCGTTACATTTGTTTCCTTCAGACTGCAACGAACGTATTGTAACCCATGAGCGGCCCCCAGAGACCTGACCCTGGCGGAAGCGATCATGAATGCCACCGATTGGGGGATCGGCCCGAAGCGTTCACGGATCTCCTTCTCCAGTTCGGAGATCTCCTCGATCGAACCGGCCCTCAGAAGCCTTCTGAATATCACGATCCGGACACTTGATTGCGGCACGTATGTACTTGGCAGCACTACCGGGAGCCGGATGTCCATCTTCACGGCTTTCAGGGACCCCTTCCCCGTCTGTTCCTCTATCTCTTCTTCAAGCATCTTGAAATACGAGTGGTATCCGATGCGTTCAATGTGCCCATGCTGCCTGGTACCGGCGATCTGTCCTCCACCACGGATCTCCATATCTCTTCTGGCAAGCGAGAAACCTTCGCCAATATCGTTCATCTCGGCGATAGCTTCCAGACGCTCCATTGCTTCATGCGGCACAGGGCGGTCGGGGGGATAGAAGAAAAGTGCAAAGGCCGGCTCTTCCCTGCGCCCGACCCTTCCCCTTAACTGGTACATCTGGGACAGCCCAAGATCCTGTGCGTTTTCCACGATCAGGGTATTTGCTCCCGGCAGATCGAGACCGCTTTCTATAATGGTCGTACACACAAGCAGATCTGTCTCTCTTTCCGAGAACCTGAGCATGGCTTTTTCGAGGGATCTCTCGTCCATCCTTCCGTGCGCGACATCCACGGCTACTCCAGGAAAAACCGCTTGCATTTCCTGAACCGTTCTCTGGATGGTTTCGATCCGGTTGTGAACAAAGAAGACCTGCCCGCCCCTGGCCATCTCCCTGAGAACGGACTCTCTGAAAAGGTCATCGCGCCAGGGGCCAACATAGGTCATAACCGGATTTCTCCTGTAGGGGGGAGATGTTATCAGGGAAATGTTCCTCAATCCCCCAAGAGCCATGTGAAGAGTTCTCGGGATAGGGGTTGCCGATATGCTCAGAACATCCACCGAGGAGTCCAGATCCTTCAGCCTTTCCTTGTGAAGGACTCCAAATCTGTGCTCTTCGTCGATAATAACGAGACCGAGCCTCCTGAACCTTATATCCGCCTGAAGGAGCCTGTGCGTCCCAAAGATGACGTCCACGCTGCCATCTTCTATATCCCGCCTGATGGCATCCTGTCTCTTTTTAGGAACGAAGCGCGAGAGGACTTCAGCCCTTACCGGTAGATTGGCGATCCTTCCGCTGAAGGACTCATAATGCTGCCCCGCCAGGAGTGTGGTTGGAACCAGGAAAGCCACCTGACGCCCGGCTTCAACGGCTTTTATGGCCGCTCTGAATGCAACCTCGGTCTTCCCGTATCCGACATCTCCAACAAGCAGCCTGTCCATGGGAACCGGGCTGCTCATATCTCTTTTAACGGAAAGGATAGATGATATCTGGTCAGCGGTCTCTGTAAAGGGGAAGCTTTTTTCGAACCCTGCTGTCAGATCTCCGTCTGGAGGGCAGGGATCCTTTCTGGTCAATTCCCTTTCGGCATACAGCGCAATTATCTGCCTTGCCGCCGCGCGCGCCTTTTCTCTGGCTCTTGATGCCGCCTTGCGCCACACTCCGCCCCTCAGACTGTCCAGCTCAGGCTCTTCTCCTGCGGGAACAGGATATGGAGCTATCTTGAAAAGCTGGACAAGAGGCATCAGAAGCCGCCTGTTCTCGGAAAACTGGAGGACAAGGCAATCTCGATCCATTCCGCCGGATGTCACTCGTTCGATCCCGAGATTCCTGGCGAGGCCGTAGTCCTCGTGGATCAGATAATCCAGTTCCTCGATCCTTTCCTCCCACTCGCGAGGGGGGAGACGGGAGGTTTTCCCTCTTGAATAGACAGGGGTTATTCCCACGAGGTCGCTGTCCGAGAGGAAGACTCTCTTTACTCCCCTGTCAATGAATCCCCTTGAAATTACTCCACTTCCTGATCTGATCCCGATACCCCTTGCCCATTCGTGGAGAGCAGCGCTTGAAGAGAAAAGCGTCACCTGGTAACCGTCTGAGGTCCAGCCACGGATGAAGGACTCTGCGGCCTCCAGTTTTCCCCTGAAGGAGGGTATTTCGGAGATATTTACCCGGAAGGATACATCTTTCACTGCCCTAGTAACAGAAAGACTGCAGGATTTCGAGAGTTCCGACTCGAAATACTCCCATGAGTTCAAACCTGGAGCTCCCTTTTCAGAGGCCATTCTGTCCCAGATCCATTTGTAGGCTTCTGCCGATCTTTCGATGCCGGTACGTTCAAAAAACACCACTTTTGCCTGAGGCGCGATCATCTGCAGGAACTGCCCGCTTTCCCCCCCTGCCAGAGAGAGAAGGCGTGTGACGCCTACAGGCGACAGATTCCTCTGGCTCTGCGGTTCGAACAGCCGCATACTCTCGATCCTGTCATCGAAAAACTCGATCCTCAAAGGATACCGATAGGACGGATCGAAAATATCAACTATGCTCCCCCGGCTGACGAACTGTCCTCCCTGCCAGACAAGGTCTGAACGCTTGTAGCCGGATCGCAATGCCCATTCAAGAAGTCCGTCCCTCTCGATATCAAGTCCCTCTCCGACTTCAACACTGTCGGAGGATATCAGGAAAGGAGCCATAACGCCGGGAGGGGTTGCGACCATGCACCCCCCTGAATCTCTCCAGTTCATGGCCGTATGGCCTCTTTCGATCCTGATAGCTTCGCTTGAAAAGAGTTCCTGTGTCAGGGGGATCTCGGAAAGGACAAACAATTCCCGTCCAGCCATCAGTGCTTCCCAATCCGAAACGAATTCAGAAAGTCTCTGTTGATCGGGCACTACGACCAGAAGTGGACCCTTCACGTCCCTGAGAACCCAGCACCAGGAAGAAGGACCTGCCGGAAGGTGTACGCCATGGACAAGTCCGGAAGAGTCCGGTGTCATGCTCCCGAGGGATTTGATCATTATTGGCACATTCCCGTAATTGGCATTCATGACGTTTTTTCTAAAAGCAGAACCACCCCTGGCTTGTCATCGGCGGCAATTCTCCTCCTGTCCCTTTTCGGGGGGAGCATTGGTCTCTCTCATGGCGCCCTCAGCGCCGCGGGAAAGCCAAAGAAGGACTGCGTCGGCGGCTCTTTCGCACACCTCCGGAAGAGCATCTTTCTCCCGGGGTGAAAAAGGCTCGGTGACATAATCAGAAAGATCTCCAGCGGGATCTTCCCCCCCGATCCCTATCCGAAGCCGGGCGAATTCTCCTGAACCCAGGTGTCCGATTATGGAAAGCATACCCTTGTGCCCTCCCGCTGATCCGCCGGGCCTCAACCGTATCCTTCCGAAAGGAAGCGCAATGTCATCGTAGACAACGAGAATATCGGCCGAACTCAAACCCATCACGGAGGCTACGCTCTTTACGGCAATGCCGCTAAGGTTCATGAAGGTCATCGGTTTAAGCAGGAAAAACTTCTTGTCAGACACAAAGCAGGGCCCCCAGATTATCCCCTCCGGGGATCTTTTCTTTTCGGGAGCCGCCAGCCGTTCGCGAAGACGATCAATTACAAGCCATCCTGCGTTGTGCCTGGTCTTTGAATATCGAGCTCCCGGGTTGCCGAGACCGACCACCAGGTTCAAGAAAGACTACTCCTCTTCTTCCTTGGGTTTGCCTTTCGAAACAACCTTGACCTCGGCCGGTTCTTCCTCAATCTCCTCCTCCGACGGTTCCTCAGCGATGCGTGCATGGCCTATCGTAACAACTATCTCTTCCGGAGCGAGCTCAAGAACAGCGCTTTCAGGAATAGCAAGATCCGCTATCCGGATCACCCCTTCAAGAGGAAGAGACGAAATGTCGATAAGGAAAGAATCAGGTATCTCTTTAGGAAGAACTTCCATCTCTATCTCGTGTATCAAAAGTTCGAAGACCCCGCCCTGTTTGATCCCGATACACTTTTCCCTTCCTGTTATTTCTACAGGGACGTTGACCGATATTTTGTGTCCTTTTTTCAGCTGCAGAAGGTCCACATGCAGGATTCTTTCCGTAAGGGGATCTCTCTGAAGATCTCGCATAAGGCAGAGTTCCTTTTTCCCGCCGGGAGTTTCTACCTCAAGCCTGGCGGTCTCCCAACGCCCGGAGTTTGCAAGAGGTGCGATCTTTACGGCCGGGATGGAGAACGGCACCGACGCCGGGTAACCGGGACCGTAAAGAACTCCCGGAATATTTCCCTCGTTCCTAACCTTTCTGCAGAACTGTTTTCCTGTTCCTTCCCTTTTTTCGAGCTTGATCCTGTCAGTTGTATCCATAAAAATTCCCTCCTCGTTGTTGGCGCGGAATCTGCGCATATCTACCTGAAAAGAATGCTGACCGAATGATCGGAATGTATCCTGCTGATCGCCTCCGCGAAAAGCGGGGCTATTGAAAGAACCGCTATCTTGTCTATCTTCTTCTCCTCGGGGAGCGGGATCGTGTCGGTAAGGACCATCTGATGTATAGGAGACCTGCTGATCCTTTCTATGGCTGGACCTGAAAGGACTCCATGGGTAGCGCACGCAAGAACTTTTTTGGCCCCCCTCGACAGCAGAGCCTCAGCGGCTTGCGCCATGGTTCCTGCCGTATCTATGATATCGTCGACCAGAATAGCTATTTTACCTTTGACGTCCCCGATTATCTCCATTACCTCGCTGAAGTTGGCGACCTCGTGCGAGCGCCGTTTGTCCACGATCGCAAGGTCCGCGTTCAGATGAACCGCAAAACGCCTGGCCCTGACCACGCCGCCAATGTCGGGAGAGACAACGACGATCCTGTCCTTCTCCAGATCGCCTTTCAGCACCTCCCTGAAGTGTGCAGCCAGAAGCGGAATGCCGGTGAGATGGTCGACAGGTATATCAAAGAACCCCTGTATCTGGCCCGCATGAAGATCAGCGGCGATCACTCTGTCTGCTCCGGCTTTTTCAATAAGGTTTGCAACCAGTTTGGCAGTGATCGGCTCCCTGGCCTTGGTCTTTCTGTCCTGTCGGGCATAGCCGAAATACGGCGTCACAACGTTGACCCTGTAGGCAGAAGCCCGGCGCATTACATCCAGCATGACAAGAAGTTCCATGAGATTCTCGTCCACGGGATAACAGGTTGGCTGGATAACGTAAACATCGGCTCCCCTGACGCTCTCTTCTACGGACACGCCTATCTCCCCGTCGGAGAAACGGAACAGGTTTGCGGTCGCAACCCCTACCCCCAGATTTTCGCAGATAGCACGGGTGAACTGAGGATGGGCTGAACCCGAAAAGATCTTCAGTTCCCGCAATTTTGAGGCCATCTTTATTCTCCCCCCTCCTCGGGTTTCTTCCGCCGACAGGCCCATCCTTCTATGTTCTTCTGCCTTGCCCTGCCAATCGCAAGGCTTCCTGGCGGGACATCTTTTGTTATGACGGAACCTGCGGCAGTGTATGATCCATCCCCAAGAGAGACCGGAGCAACAAGCATGGTGCTGCTTCCAACAAAACACCTGTCTCCGATAAAGGTAGGGTTCTTCCTGTTGCCATCGTAGTTGCAGGTTATAGTTCCGGCACCTATGTTGGCGTCGACTCCCACAACAGCATCACCGATATAGGCGAGGTGAGGAACCTTGGAGCCCTCTCCTATCGTGCTCTTTTTTATCTCCACGAACTTCCCGACAAATGCCCCGCCCATAACCTCCGACCCGTCCCTGATAAAGGCGAACGGACCTAAACAGGCACTATTCCTTACCGTGCTGTCCTGTATGACAACATGACTCGATAAATGGACATTCTCCCCTATAAAGCTGTTCCTGACAATAGAGAAACTTCCCAGACTCGAACCGGTCCCGATCCGGGATGACCCCCAGATCTGAACAAAGGGCTCCATTGAAACATCTCCATCAATAGTGACTCCGGGGCCTATCCAGACCGATTCGGAGTCCACGCATTTCAAACCGTTTTCCATATGTCTTGCCAGAATTCGCTTTCTCAGGGCCCTGGAGACCCTGTCAAGCTGGACAGGGTCATTGACTCCTTCGATCTCTTCAGGATCGGAGCACAGGATCATTCTGACCTTGTTCCCGCAACTGCAGAGATTATGGATGATATCGGTCAGATAGTACTCACCCTGAGCGTTGTTTCTATTGATGAAGTCCAGCTGTTCCAGCAGTATCGAGGTCCTGAATGCGTATATTCCTCCGTTGACGCGTCCGCATTTCTTTTCGTGTTCCATGGCGTCCTTCTCCTCGACGATCCTGATCCCTGTGTCAGTATCGAGAACCCGGCCGTACCCGGTCGGATCAGTCGGTTCAAAAACCAGAAATGAGCAGTCTTCACTGCCCTCCAGGTGCCTGGAGTGGATCAGGGAAAGTGTCTCCCTGCTTATGAGCGGAACATCTCCCGGCATGATCAGAACATGTTCAAACCGGGCGATCCATTCTCTCGCTACGGCTACAGCATGCCCCGTTCCGAGCTGCTCTTCCTGAATGACAACATCAGTCCCCGGCCAGGTCTTTTCGAGATACTCCGCAACGGAACCGCTGCCGTGTCCGACTACGACCGCTCTTCCTGAAAAGGCTGAAGAACATGTCGATGTCATGGGGTAATACAACAGAGGCTCATCAAGCAGGGGAAGAAGAACTTTTGGAGTTTCGCTCTTCATGCGTGTACCCTTGCCTGCAGCCAGGATGAGAACCCCCGTTCCCGATTCAGGCATCGCGATCCCTCCCAATAAAGATTTTCCAACAAGATTCTATCACGGCAGAAGCCGCAGATGATTAACATAGAANNCCTTGCCAGCTTGGCTACACCCCAATCCCCAGGGCCCCGCAATTATATCCTCATCATTGGGAAAAATGTCAAGGCGCGACGGTTCACATATAACAACTTCGTGTCATTTGGCCAATTTTGGTTTATTATCTTTTTGAAAACAGAAAATTCGAATGATTACTGATTCGAACAAGGGGGCCCAGCTCACATGTGGACCATCGAGGAAGGGACAGAAAGAATTCGCNNACCGGGGGCTCAAGATAACCTCTCAGCGGATAGGGATCCTTAAACTGCTGAAGGGAAGAAATGACCACCCTTCCGCCGAACAGATATTCAGGGAGATGAAGCAGTCTTTCCCCACGATATCTTTCGCCACGATCTACAGCACGGCCCAGATATTGCAGGAGGCCGGTCTGATGCAGATACTTACCATAGACGGACAGAGAGTCTTCTTCGACCCCAACCCATCAACCCATGCGCACTACCGTTGCAGCAAGTGCGGATCCGTCTCCGATATCGATATATCTTCAGGGATCATAAAAAAGATCCTGGAGTCCTCGGACAATGAGATAGATACCATNNCAGGTCTACTGTTACGGCACATGCGGAAGCTGCATTGCGGATGAGGCAAAAGGATCGGCCAGCCCAGGGCAGGACCTCTCCTGCTGAAAATGAACTGGATCTCCGTATCTTCAGTCGCGTTCTTTTTTCTGCTCTCTATGGTTTCCGGGATCATGGCCGCAAGGAGCAACAGTTCATTCTGTTCGACATTTTTCTGGATAACGCTGCTTCTCTTTCTTGCGTCGTCCTCGCTTTTTCTACTCTCGATAGCCCCTCCATGGATCGCCCTCGCCCCCGCGATAGCAGTAGTCCTTATCCTTTTGATCCTTCACAGGACCGGCCATGCGCCCCCTGGCAGGGAGGGAAGATGCGACTGAAAAACCGCAAGATACAGGATGGCGTTTCCTCCAAAAGGGTGTCTGCGCTCATTTTACGCTGGATAATGGCACTTTTCATTGTAACTCTATCTGCGCACTCCTGCTCCGCTCTGGACGAGCCTTTCATCGTATCGATAACCTGCCGTCCGGGTGGGATCATCTCCGTTGAAAGAGCAGGAAAACCTTCCGTGACCATTGGAAGGGTCCTGGCTATCCCCGACAGTACCAGGTGGCCAAGCTTCACAGCCTCCGCATGGGGAGAGGAAGGGACCGTCGTTGCGACTGCCGTCAACGCCATACACATCCTTCTTTCTGTGGAAAAGGGGAGGGGCAGAACCATGAGCATTCTTCCCGCGGAGACCGTTGCTCCTGCCGCAGGGCCGGGTGCATCGATAATTACTGACATGGAAGCAGGCCGGGCACTTTTCGGAGCCTGGGCTCCGGCAGTCGGAAGCTCAGTAAGGGTGATCCTGGCTGACGGAGTAACTGAAGGAGAGGCTCATACTCCACTGTCGGGAGAAACCCTTCGTATCGCAATGATCCCCTTGAAGAATCCGTATTTCCTTGAGATCGAGAACAGACCTGGAGGAAGGGTGACAGCCTGGTATGAGAGCGGCCCTGAGATCATCGCGAGGGTTATACGGCCGGTTGGGGGAACAGGACGATTTGAAGGAACGATCTTTCAGGAGCCTGGGAGGGTGCGCGCCAATCACCCCGGCGTCATTGATATCAGCACTTCGCCGGAAGGTCTTGTCGGAGGTTTCCAGATAATGCCACTTGAACACGCCTCTTCCAGCGAAATGCAGGGCGCATGGAAGATGACGCAATGGATGATAGTCGCTCCCGCCACCCGAAACAAAGCCCTTAAGGGGACAAAACCCCTTTTCTCCGGAGGTTTGCTTCCCGGTCCTGGCAAAGGAGAATCTCTATGGGATCTCTGGGCTACCTACGGAAGAAGGCCTCTTGTTCTCGTGAGGATCGGGGGAGGAGCCTGGATCCGCATGCCGGTGATATCCGGGAGGCAGGATCACTCTCTTGAAGGAGTCACTCATCTTCGGATCTACTTTCCTTTCACCGGGGAACCGCAGGAGGGCGGCAATTGATCACGCCCTCCCGCGATGGTTGACGGTCATTCGACAGTGACGCTTTTAGCGAGATTCCTCGGCTGATCTATCTCTTTGCCCTTTAAAAGAGCAATATGGAACGCCAGGAACTGCAAGGGAATGACTGTCAGGAACGGAGTAAACTCCTCGTCGGTCCAGGGTATCTCCATCAATGACTGGACATGTTTGCCTATATGGGTATCACCTTCTGTGCAGATGGCGATAATAGGCGCGCTTCTTGCCTTGGCTTCCTGAATGTTCGAGAGTGTCTTTTCGTAGAGACCATCCCTGGGGATCACAGCCACTACAGGAACATCAGGTTCCAGAAGAGCTATGGGGCCGTGCTTCATCTCTCCCGCAGCGTAGGCCTCCGCATGAATGTAGGAGATCTCCTTCAGTTTCAGAGCGCCCTCAAGTGCTACCGGAAACGAGATGCCCCTTCCTATGAAAAGGAAGTTGCTCTTGTTGACATATTTTTTGGCAATATCCCTTATTTCCTGTTCCCTTTCAAGAAGAATTTCCACCTTGTACGGAATGTTAAGGAATTCGTTGACCAGGCGCTCTTCCTCTTCGCAAGAGATAGTATCTCCAAGCCTCCCCAACTGGAGTGCCACGAGAAAGAGTGCAGCCATCTGGCCGGTGAATGTCTTTGTGGCAGCGACTCCGATCTCTGGCCCGGCCTTCAAAAGCAGGACGCTGTGGACCTCCCTGGCAAGCGTGGATCCGCGAACATTGGTTATAGCCAGGCAATAGGCCCCGCAAGCCCTGGCCTTCCTTTGCGCGGCAATTGTGTCTGCCGTCTCGCCGGATTGAGACACGAAAATTGCAAGAGTTGAAGTATCACACCTGATGTCCCTGTAGCGGTACTCCGATGCTATGTCAACCTTGATATCGAGATCGGTCCACTTTTCCAGGACCCTTTCCGCTACCTGGGACGCATAATAGGAAGTTCCGCAAGCTACGATGTGGATCCGGTTCCACCTGGAAACCATCCCGCAGTCCCATCCAAGTTCCTGTTCAATGGCTATCCTTCCGTCGATGATCCTTCCTTTGAGGGTGGAACGCAGGACCATACCCTGTTCATGGATCTCCTTCAGCATATAGTGGGAGAATCCAGATTTTTCTGTCATTGATACGTCCCAGTCCACTGTTACAACCGGCTTTTCCGAAAGCTCTCCGTTCTCGTCCCATATCTTTACCCCCTGGCGGGATATTTCCGCAATATCTCCCTCCTCAAGGTATTGGATATCCCGGGTGTAAGGGAGGAAGGCGGTCACATCCGAGGCGCAGAATGCTTCTCCTTTTCCCAGACCGACTACAAGGGGAGATCCTTTTCTGACACAGTAGATCCTGTCGGGGAAATCCTGCTGTATTACCGCCAGGGCAAATGATCCGTGGAGTTTTTTCTGCATTTCTACCAGCGTTTCAAGGAGATCACCCGTTCCATGGTATGACCTCGCGATCAGATGAACAATGGTTTCGGTATCTGTCTCGGAAAGAAAGACAACTCCGTCTCGTTCGAGCTCCTCTTTGATCTCCATGAAGTTCTCGATTATCCCATTATGAACGATCGCGAATCTTCCGCTTCCGTCCCGGTGAGGGTGTGCGTTGGCCAGCGTCACCCCTCCGTGGGTCGCCCATCTCGTATGGCCTATTCCCTGGTAGGAGACTGGGGCATTCCCTAGCAAAAGGTTCTCGAGATCGGCCACCTTGCCGACTTCCTTCAAAATGAGAAGACCCTTATCACTCTTTAGCGCCAGGCCTGCCGAATCGTAACCTCTGTACTCAAGTCTTTTAAGTCCGTCAATAAGGATCTCCGCGGCGTTCCTTTTACCTACATAACCAACTATCCCACACATCGATGTATGGGCACCGCCTTTCATTCATCGCAGGGAACGGCTGCCGGCCTTTTGTCCCGGAGATCGCTCTCCGGATTTGTGGGACGGCTTGATGGCCTTACCGTTCAGGCCCCCGGGGCACCCGCCGAAAATATCGATCATCCCCGGACCTCGTCAACTGGCAAAGAGCCAGTCCTGGCGCTTGGATTATCCGCTATTCCCCAATATCGGCCTTCCTTGCCTCCCCTCCTTTCAGGACCAGAGAGCCGACTTCCTCCATTACTATCTGCCTGAAGTCATCCCGGCGGAGCGCCATCGCGATGGTGGCCCTGAGCCAGCTCTCTTTGGTCCCACAGTCGAACCTTTCGCCCTTGTACATTATCCCCCAGACAGGTTCTTTGGCGGAAAGCGTTCTTATGGCATCGGTCAGCTGGATCTCTCCTCCTGAGCCCTTTTGCGAATTTCTCAAAAGGGGGAAGATGGCTGGAGAGAGTACGTACCTTCCCATAACCGCAAGTCTGCTGGGGGCAGTTCCAGGGGAGGGTTTCTCTATAAGATCGGTGATACGGAAAAGCCCATCTTCTTTCATTTCTCCGCTGATTATTCCGTACCGGGGCGTATCTTCGACGGGGACTTCCTCAATGGCCACTACAGATCCTCCAAGGCGATGATGTACGTCGATGAGCTGTTTCAGAACCGGAGAGAAGCCAGCGGGTGCAACCATTACGTCATCAGGAAGAATGACCCCGAAAAAACCGTCCCTGCAGCATGACTCGCCACAGAGTACCGCATGGCCCAATCCAAGCGGCTCGGATTGACGGACGTAGGCGAATTCAGCCATCTCGCTGATCCTTCTGACCATCATTGCATATTCTGGTTTTCCCTTCTCCGTCAGGATCTGTTCAAGCTCAACGGATCGGTCAAAATAATCCTCAATAGCCCTCTTGCCCCTGCCAGTAACGAAGACAATCTCACGGCAGCCGGAATCTACGGCTTCTTCCACTCCATAATGGATGAGAGGTTTGTCGATAAGGGGCAGCATCTCTTTAGGGATCTCCTTGGTCGCAGGGAGAAATCTTGTCCCCATACCCGCCACTGGGAAGAGACATTTCGTCACCGGGTATGCTGTCATAGGTATTTCACCTCCGCTGATCTATCAGGCCTGCTTCCGCTTTCCTCCTTGCGGATCGTTTCAAAGAGGCTTTCAGAGACCGACCTTAGCATCTGGTCGTCCTTGGCCTCGACCAGGATGCGAACAAGGGGTTCGGTCCCGGAAGGGCGAACGACAATTCTTCCAAATTCACCAAGATCCCGGCTCGCCTTGTTTACCGCTTCCTCAACGCTCTCTCTTTTCAGGAACTCGTCCTTATCGAGCGAATGGAAGTTCCTCAGGACTTGTGGATACCTGCCGAATCTGTCCACAAGCGTTTCCGTGTCCTCTCGCAGGGACCTGCAGGCAGTAAGAAAAAGAAGTCCCGAGCAGAGTCCGTCCCCGGTGGCAAAATATTCACTTGCTATTACATGGCCTGATTGTTCCCCTCCCAGACGGGCATTGATGGTCCGCATCGTTTCAAGAACGTATCTATCTCCGACGGGGCACCTGGTCACGGGGACACCCTCTTCATGCAAATGCTCCTCCAGTGCCTTATTGCTCATAACAGACGCAACTACACCGCCCCCTATCCTGTTCTCTCTCGAGAGCCATTTCCCGATGATCCAGAGCATGATATCCCCATCAATGAGCCGCCCCTTCCTATCGACGAAAAGTACCCTGTCGGCATCACCGTCAAGAGCCATACCCAGATCATGCCCACCGGCCACAACCTGTGAGATCAGGTTGTTTGTGTGCATGACTCCGCATTGTTCGTTTATATTGGTCCCATCCGGATTATCCTCTATCACAACAGGGTTTCTGAAGCATCTGCGAAAAAGTTCAGCGGCCACAGGTGAAGCTGCCCCGTTCGCGCAATCGACAACAACAGACATTTCCCTGTCAACATTTATGCAACATGTGTTCACGATCCAATCCGCATATTCCTTGCATAAAGAGTGACGTGAAAGAACGCATCCCACGGATGGGCCTGTTGGTCTCCACTCGTCAAGCAGAATATCCCCCAGATAATCTTCGATCTCTGCCTCGGAGTCATCGCTTAGTTTGC
Source organism: Synergistaceae bacterium UBA4088 (assembly GCA_002382605.1). Classification (GTDB taxonomy): domain Bacteria; phylum Synergistota; class Synergistia; order Synergistales; family Thermovirgaceae; genus UBA2252. The sequence continues at coordinate 32,507 of DFYG01000018.1, forward strand.
ATCCATCCGGGCCAATGAATTTAATTCCGTTGTATTCGGAAGAGTTGTGGGAGGCACTCACCACGGCGCCCCCGCTGCAAGACAGTCTCGAGACGGCAAAGCTGACTCCGGGAGTGGGGATAATGCCAAGTTCGGATACATCGGCCCCTGCGGAGGTCAAACCGGATATGAGGGCGGACTCTATCATTGGGCCGGACCTCCGGGTGTCGCGCCCGACAGCTACGGAAGGTCTTGAAATACCGTTCTCGATCAGAAAAAGAACGTAGGACCTCCCGAGGCGAAGAGCCATCTCCGGGGTCATCAGACCCCTGTTAGCAACATCACGCACACCGTCGGTGCCGAAAAGACAACGGTTCCTCTCACATCCCGGCATGACTCCACCCCATTCCCGTCCTCGCAACAGATTCTATTCCGTAAGGGCATACAACGTCACTGCTGCAGGTTCCATAACGGTCATTTTCAGCCCTTTATCCTTTATCCTGAACTGTAGTGGAACTCTGATCTTCGTTGAGACGAGGTTGGTGACGTCGACAAAAACCTCGATCGGGCTGCCTGCGCTCTCAGCGGCGTCAAGTGCGGATGGGGACCCTTCAATAAACACGTTGACCTCTGGCGGGTCTACCCTCCAACCTGGATAAACGCTCCTGCCGGACACTTTTATCGGGATCCCACGGTAGAGTCGATTTTCGGTCCTTTGAGCGAGAAGGACCCTCACGCGCACTGAGTTATCGAGGACGATCTCCACGTCATCAGCCGGCCTCTCCAAAGGAACTGATCTGATGATATCGGCTGTTATCCCCTCAACATCAAAAGACCCCAGAAACAACTCGTCGATCCTTTCTATCGACTCCAGGGGACCCTGTATCGTGACTTCGGGGGGGTCGACCGCTATGGCATCGATCTGGAAATCCCTTCCCGGATCTCCAGCTGTTCCGATCCTTACAGGGATCACCTTTCTCGGAAGCCCCTTTATAAGATTGAATGAAAGGGTCGCCTGGCCAGGCTCGGCCAGGAAAACATCCTTGCCGTTACTATCGGTTGTGAAGACTATAGGCAGGACGATCTCCTTTCCGGCCTGTATCTGATCCATAGTGGGTATTATCCAGACGTTTTCCAGAGGAGCGATCTCCTCCTCGGCGCCTTTTACAGAGACCTCGGCGGGTCGAATAAATACATCTTCGATCCTGTACCCGGGAGGCAGGTCTTCTGGAGTCAACATCCTCACAGGCAGCATCCTGGACGCCATTCTCGTAAGTTCCAGATCCGCATATGGCGGAGATACCGCCACAAGCCTGACTCCGGAAGGGAGTATCGCCTGTATCGGCTTCCGGTGGACCCCGGGAACCAGTCCATTCAGATCGATCTGCGAAGCTATTGTACCGCTCAGAGAAAAGACGGACTCCCTTGTGCCGGAGATCTGAACATCAACATCCCGGACCTTGCTCGTTACCGACATGTCTGCCGGCACGTTGAGGAACTCAAGGGGGACTGTGACAGTTCTGACAACATCTGTACCTCTGTCCGCGGCGATATAGTACCAGACGAGCGTCGCTACAAGAAGCGAAATTACTTTCAGAAAGAGCCTGGAAGCAAGGAGGCGATCAATCGATCTCATCATTTTTATTGCCTCCACCTGAAAACATTGATCCCAACCTTTCCCTGACCCCCTCGAGTGTCGCAACCGATTCGGGAGCTTCCGAAAAGAAGTGCATCACGAGCTTTCTTATCTGGCCTTCCTTGAGTCCACGTGAAAGATGTCCGTTGATGGTCAGGGCTATCTCTCCGCGCTCTTCAGAAACAACGAGAGACATGGCATCGGACACCTCCGTTATTCCCAGGGCTGCACGGTGTCTCGTCCCCATCCATCTTGAAAGATTGCTGTTCTCAGTCAATGGGAGATAGCAGGCTGCGGCGATAATTTTCTGTCTGTCCATGATCACCGCTCCGTCGTGGAGAGGATTGGCCGGCCAGAAGATGGAAACAATGAGGTCCTGGGAGATATCGCCCCCTATCTGAACAGCTGAACGCCAAATGTCCTTCAGGCCGGTATTTCTCTGGAATACCAGGATCGCCCCTATCTTTTTGTTCTGGAGGAACAGAAGCGCCCTTGTGATCTCATCCGTCAGCTGGGCTGCCCTCTCTTCCGCCTGGCGGCGACGCCATATATTTCCTCTTCCCAGCTCCTCAAGCATTCTTCTTATTTCGGGCTGAAAAACTATCGGTATGGCTATTATAAAAACACCCAGCATCCTTCCCAGTATCCACGAAAGGGCCTCAAGCTGCATGAGGCGGGCAATGGCAAAGAGGAGGCCGATAACCAGGAGACCTTTCACAAGCTGCATGGCGCGGGTATCTACAAGCAGCAACAGCAGCCTGTAGACGATAAAGGCTATTACCGCAATATCAACAAAATCCTGCCAGTGGATGGATCCGACGATCCCGGTCAATCTATCACTCCACGTGTTTTCAGGATGCGATTATTCTCGCCCTGACATATGGTGATGTCGTTGCCGCAAGAGTCGCTCCGTAGTCAGGGGAAAAGGAGATGACATCACCGGGTCTGATGGGGCCAGCGAACTCCTCGGCGTCGAGGGTCAGATGGTCGCTCGATGCGCCGATCATGGAGAGCCCCTTTTCAAGTGGCTCAAGACCCTCGGGCCTTGTATCCTGCCTTCCGATCGCCAGAATGACGCGCCTTCTGACCCCCCTGTCCTCAAAGACAGGCTTGTTGCCGAAGGCATCCGACCCTGTCTCGCCTATTGGCAGGGATGGTTTGCTCCTGACTTCCACGACCTCGGCGGAGATCCTTATCGCGTCCTGTGCGAGATACGGGATGGACCTCCCTCCTGAAATGTCGGTGCCCAGCAGTATGGCCTCACCGATCCTGAGCTGAGTGACACCCCGCGGCATGCTGCCGTCCTCGACAAGAGGCAGCGAGGACGTGGCCCCCCCTGACACCACCTCTAAAGGATACCCCAGAAATGACTCAAACTCACGCGCAATCGATACCAGGACCGAAAGATTCGTTACGGTAGGGAGGACGCCGGAGAGACAACCAAGGTTGCTCCCGACCCCCAGGCACCTTAAACGGCGGCACTTTGCAATGGCATCTGCCATGACGTAGACCTCGTCGGGCCAGATACCCTCCCTGAGGTCGCCAAGGTCGACCATTACAATTATCCCGATCTCACTGTCATTTTCTTTGCAGGCCTGTTCAAGCATCAGAACCGATTCGGGCATGGAAATAAGACAAACATCGGCCATGGCCGCCAATTCCTTCATTTCTCCCGGCATCGGGATCCTGAGAAGCATCATCGGTTCACGAATTCCGAATAGGCGCATCTTGCGAATGTTGTCCATACGGCTGTCAGCAAGTCCCGCACAGCCGCCATCAAGCATGGCCCTTGCAACTGGCGGGTTGGCACTGACTCCCTTTGTGACTCCCCACACACGGATGCCCATCGCCGAACACAGGACCGCTACTTTTTCCGCGTTTTCAGCGATCACACTGGTGCGAATTACTATCTCGGGATATCTCAAACCGGCTTCCTCGCTTCCCTGGCATGATATTGAGCTTTAAAATCCTCTCAACTTCCTTAGAAGTGCAAGATTTCCTTCGTCGCCGGAACCCTCCTTGGGAGTTTCCAAAAGACATGGGGTGTCTCCCCATCTTGGATCGGAGACGATGCACGAAAAGAACTCAACTCCGATCTGCCCCTCGCCAATATGCTGGTGGCGATCGAGATGACTGCCCATATCCTTTTTAGAGTCGTTGAGGTGCCAGCACCCAACGCGGTCTATCCCGAAAAGCCGTTCAACTGAACGGACGATCCGTTCATAAGAGACACGACCACGGAGTTCGTACCCACCGGCGAAAAGATGGCAGGTATCCAGGCATACACCGAGCCGGGAGTTGTCATCCAGGCTCTCGATTATCCAGGCAAGTTCTTCAAGGCTTGATCCAAGGGTATTTCCCTGCCCCGACATAGTTTCCAGAAGGATCCTGGTCCTCGAGGATCCTGTCTTATCAATGACCTGTTTAAGGCCTTCCGCCACAAGAGCCCTTCCCGGTCCGATCCCCTCTCCAAGGTGGGAACCGGGATGCAGGACCAGCTCGTCTATTCCCAGCTGTTCGCAACGGCGGATCTCATCCGCAAGAGCCGCAAGACTCCTGGTTCTTGTCTCGCCTTCAGAGGCAAGGTTCAGGAGGTATGACGAGTGTGCAACTATCTTTGATATCCGGCTCTGTCTCCAGGCATTCATGAACCTTTCACATGCCGAGTCGGAGAGGGGAGCCGCCAGCCACTGGAGCTGGTTTTTCGTGAAGATCTGGATCGATTCACACCCCAGGGAGTCTCCTCTTTCCGGAGCCAGCCATACTCCGCCGGCAACCGAAACATGGGTCCCTATCAAAGACATTCAGGACTCCCGGATCCTTCTTCCAGCTTCTGGATCAGCCTCCAGAGTATCCAGGCTGTGGCTCCCCATATCCGGACATCTCCATCGACCAGGAAAACGGGGTATTGGAAAGAATCTCCACCCCGCACAAAATTCTCCATCCGCGGGTTAACGGCAATTTCCCTGAATGGCACTTCGATCAAACGTTTGACCTCGACCGGGTCCGGGACCAGATCCGATATTGATATTTCTCTGTCTATAAAACCCGCGACCGGATAAAGGAGAAAATCGCTGGAATATGCGCGCTCTTCCTGGAGAGCACCAAGGATCTCGACACTGTCCGATGATATGCCGGTCTCCTCTTCGAACTCGCGAAGAGCGGTCTCCTCCGGCCCCAGGTCTCCCTCTTCGCGGACCCCACCCGGGAAAGCTATCTGCCCAGGGTGGCGGCGAAGAGAAAAAGATCTTTCTACGAAGAGAAGGAAAAGGTCATCCCTCCTGGTAAAAAAAGGCACAAGTACTGCGCTTTGCCTTTCAGAGGGACCCGGCACATCCCTCCACGTTCTTCTGCTTGCGCCGCAGTGAATTTTTGACAGTATTTCCAGTGGCGCCGACCGCCAGTCATTCAAAATTTTCATCGGAGTGAAGTCTGACAATGCCACGGTAGACAACTCCCCGTGTTCCGTCAACAGTGACGGTCATACCTTCATCAAGTACGGAAAGGGCTCCGGCGGCACTTACTATGCAGGGTATCTGGAGTTCCAGAGCGACTATGGCTGCGTGGCTTGTAAGCCCACCCTCCTCACATATCACCGCGGCTGCCTTTCTCATGGCGGGGACATACTCTCTTTCCGTCTGTTTAGTTACCAGTATCGCCCCTTCTGTCATCTTTTCGGCTGCTTCCGCGGCAGAAAACGCTTTGACCACAACACCCGATGCGTCCCGTTTCAAAAGGGAAAGACCCTTAAGGATCGTTTTTGCCACCGTTAGAACCTGGATCGAGTTGGTCGTCCCCGCACTGCCGATCGGCGATCCCGCAGTTGCAACGACCATGTCACCCTCACAGAGAAGAGATTCTTTTTGAGCTATCTCTACGGCAGACGCCAGTGCCCACTCAAGGTTTTTCTCCATCGGGACAAAAAGCGGATGGATCCCCCATACCAGGGTCATGTATCTGAGCGTGTCCTCAAGAGGGGTGGCACCGATTATCTGCGCTTTGGGCCTGTACTTGCTTATCATTTGCGCTGTTCCCCCGCTCTGTGTAAGGGAGAGCACCGCATGAGCGCGCATCTGGTCGGAAATGGTCGCCGCGGCATTGCTCACGGCATCCGGAATGCTGATACTGGACGTCTGGGGAGACAACTTCCTGCACCAGGGGAAATCCCCCTCCTCGGTCATTCGTATGATCCTGGACATAGTTTCGACCGCCAGTAAGGGGTGTGCCCCGCTTGCCGTCTCCCCCGAAAGCATCAGAGCGTCAGCCCCGTCGAAGACGGCATTGGCGACATCGCTAGCTTCGGCCCTGGTCGCACGGACATTCCGTATCATTGAATCCAGCATCTGAGTGGCAACGATGACCGGTTTACCGTGAGATCTGCAGAGATCAACTATCCTCTTCTGAGTGACAGGAACTTCCTCAAGGGGTATTTCCACTCCCAGATCCCCCCTGGCCACCATCATTCCATCCACCACTTCGATGATCTCATCCAGATTGTCAACCGACTCACGGGTCTCGATCTTTGCGATTATCCTGAGATTTCCTCCAAGATCCTCAAGCACGCGCCGCGCGTCCATTATGTCAGCCCTGTTCCTGACAAAGGAGAGAGCTATGAAATCCATCCTTTTCTCCAGGGCCCACCGGATATCATCGATATCTTTCGCTGTCAGGACCGGAAGCGAAGTTCTTACCCCCGGTACTGAAATACCCTTGTTCTCTCCAAGTTCCCCCCCGACGACCACCTTACACTTGATCTCTTTTCCCGATACACTCTCGACAGTAAGGTGGAGAGTACCGTCATCTATGTAGATGGATTGCCCGGGGCAGATCTCGGTCGCAAGGGGGGCATGGGTCACGCCCACTCTCGCGGAGTCACCTGCCCCGAGATCTTCGGTAGTCAGGGTCAGGTACATACCGCTTTCCAGCAATACGGGAGAATGCCCCTTCAGCCCCCTGGTCCTGATCTCCGGTCCCTTGGTGTCTATCATAGTGCCGAAGGGTCGTTTCAGCTCGGACTCAAGCCGCCGGATATTATCAAGATGAAGACCATGAGAAGAATGGTCTCCGTGGCTAAAGTTCAGGCGGGCAACATCCATGCCCGCCTGAGCCATTCTCTTTAAAACATCGTAATCCGCGCAGGCCGGCCCTACTGTACATACTATCTTAGCCCGTTTCATTTTCTGACCTCCCGCTTTCAAGAGTTCCGTGAGCGGTCAGGATGGTCGCCCTTCCCCGGATCTTCATGGCCGAGGTAAATTCCGTGAACTGGGCTATCCATACTTCACCTGCATCCAGTTTTTCTGAATGCGCGAACCTGGTCTCATGCCCTCTGGTGAGACCGATCACGGAAACGCCGTTCTCATGAGCCTTTACCACAATAAAATCAGAAAGCACAGAGCGATCGGTTCGATCCTCTTCATTCATGGTTTTCCCCCCCGGGGACGCATCTTCTGAAAATGAATCACTTATTATTTATACCACTTCAACCCCGCCTCCGGAAATCTCAAAAACTTTCCGGGCCAGNNTCTTCCGAAGGGTTCACCTTGAGACCGCGGGCCTTCATGATAGCTCTTCTTCCTCTCCTGACTACATCGAGAAGGACACAGGCCTGTCCGGGATGTCCCTTGAGTTCCCTGTATACGTCCCTGAGCTTGCCGTTAAGTTCGGG
>DFYG01000140.1 GCA_002382605.1 Synergistaceae bacterium UBA4088
AGCATTATCCTCGGTCCGAGCCCCGCCCCACCCTCCCACGAAGCTGGTGGAGCTGGGAAAGCCCGAATCTGTGGGCATCCTCCACGACCATCACCGATGCGCCCGGGACATCCAGCCCGACTTCTATCACCGTGGTCGAAACAAGGATGGAAATTTCCCCGTTCGAGAAGCGATCCATGGTCCGGTCCCGTTCATCCGCGGGGATCTGCCCGTGAAGTATACCGACCCTCTCGGGTCCGAAGCGTTTTGACAGGAGTTCATGTCGTCTGACGACAGGCATGAGAGGTAAAGTGTCGCTCTCCTCGATGACAGGGCACACCCAGAAGATCTTCCTGCCCTCACCGATCTCTTCAGCGATGAACTTCAACAGGCGGGGGTCGCCAGCGCCCGATATCTGGCGGGTGACAGGGGAGACTCTTCCTGGAGGAAGTTCGTCAATGGTCGAGACAGCGAGATCGCCATAGACCGAAAGAGTGAGCGTCCTTGGGATCGGGGTAGCTGTCATGACGAGGACGTGCGGGTGGTTTCCCTTTTCAGTGAGAGTTCCTCTCTGGAGCACGCCAAACCTGTGCTGTTCATCTATTACGACAGCCGCAAGATCCCCGAACCGCACGGTCCTCTGTATAAGTGCGTGTGTCCCGACAACGATGCAGGGCTCACCGGATGATATGCCTTCCAGAGCATCAGATCTCTGAGAGTTTGAAAGAGACCCGGAGAGAAGGTGGACAGGAACTCCCAAACCCGAGAGCCACTCCGATATTCTCTGAAAATGCTGCCTTGCCAGAACCTCGGTAGGAGCCATTATCGCGCCTTGAAAGCCGCTGTCCATGGCGGCAAGGAGAAACATAAGGGCAACGATCGTTTTGCCGGAGCCGACATCTCCCTGCAGAAGCCTGTTCATTGGAACTTCCTGATGGCTGTCGGAGGCTATCTCCTCCAGAACTCTCTGTTGGGATGGGGTCAATTCGAACGGAAGGATCTCTTTTTTGAACCTCTGAAGCAGCGGTCCATCCCAGTCAAGGGGGGATCCCCCGGTTTCAGCCGCATAAGCCCTCTTCCTGAGCGCCAGAGCGGTCTGGAGAAGAAAAAGCTCATCGAAAGCAAGCCGTTTCCTGGCCCTGGCCCAGCCGTCCCGGTCGACAGGGAAATGCATTACCCCCAGGGCCTCCTGAAGGGGGACCAGATCCAGCTTCTGTTTTATCCCCTCCGGCAAAGGGTCCTCCAGTTCGCCAGAAAAAACAGCAAGAGCATCCCTTATCAAAACCCTTAGCCACTTCTGAAAGAGTCCTTCGGTCCCCGGATAGATCGGGAAGATCCTTCCGGGGCCCACTGCGCCGGCATCATCTTCGTCATCGATGATCTCGAACTCGGGGTTTGTCAGCTGAATGATCCCGCCCTTGCTCTCTATCTTTCCGTAAAAAGATGCCTTCGTACCAGGCGCAAGAACCCTCTCGAGTCCCCTGCGGTTGAACCAGATGCCCTGGGCCATGCCCGCGCCATCACTGAGAAGCGCGGTGACTATGGAGAGATTTTTCCTCCGCGTAGGCCTTCTTTCTATCGATACGACAGTGGCGATCGATGAGGAGAAAGAACCTGGCCTGAGGGCCGCAAGGCTTGTCGGGTTTCCGCGGTCTTCATAACGTCTGGGGAAAAAGTAGAGAAGATCCTCTATAGTCTCTACCTCAAGCTTTGCCAGACGGGCGGCCCTTGCGGCCCCCACTCCCTTGAGAAACCTCACCGGAGAATCCCTGGTAAGGGTTTCCGTCACGCCTGCTCCTCCCTCTCTCTTCCATCAGGCGGAGCTTCAAGTACATTCAGCATTGATCCGAACTTTGCTATCAGTCCCTTGAATTCGGCAACAAACTGATAACGGACCTGCCGCAGTCTATCGATCTCGCGCTTGTGTTCATCAACCCTGTCCTTCGATCCAATGATGATTTTGTGAGCCTGTGCCTCGGCTTCGGCAATGATGACCTCAGCTTTGCTCTCCGCGCTGCTGACCCGCTCTTCCGCACTCTTCTGGGCGAGTTCAAGGGCATCCTGCAGGGATCGCTTCAGATCGGCGTACTCCTTTAACTGGTCGTCGAACCTGGATGTCTGGATCTCAAGCATTTTAATCTTTTCAGAATAAACCTGGAGGCTTTCGGCTACCCTTTCGAGGAACTCTTCAACCTCATTGGTACTGTACCCTCTTATAGCCTTCTTGAAATTAATGTTCTCAATGTCAAGGACAGTCAAAAGATCAGCCACAACCTCATCCTCCTTTTTAAATAATGATCACAGGCAGGTTCAATAATTTCTCTCTCCAAAGATCGCACTGCCGATCCTGAGCATTGTGCTCCCTTCCATCACTGCAGACTCGAAATCTCCACTCATGCCCATTGACAGATTTCTGAAAGAACGCCCGAAGCGCGTTTCCATCTCGTTCCTCAGACCCCGGAGTTCCGCGAAGAGCGCTCTGGAAGCACTCTCATTAAGACCCATGGGCAGGATGGTCATAAAACCCGACAGCGAAAGCGAGGGGCACTCCGACAGTATGGTTTCAATGAGAGCAGGAAGATCTTTGCCGTGGACACCGAACTTGTTAGCGTCGTCGCCGATGTTGACCTCCGCCATGATCTCGAGGGTTCTTCCGATCGGAGAGCAGATATTCTGCAGAACGAGGGCAATTGATGACGAGTCGACACTATGGATACATCGAAAGACCTCGATCGCCTTTCTGGCCTTGTTTCTCTGGAGGTGTCCGATCAGATGCCATGGAACCCCGATGTCGGGCGGCCAGGAGGAGATCTTTGAAAGAGCCTCCTGGACACGGTTCTCGCCGAGAGCGTCAACACCGCATCTGCAGGCCTCGAGCATCTCTTCTACCGGGCGGGTCTTGGTGACCGCGACAAGCCTGACGTCATCCCCCCGGCGGCCCGCACGGAAGGCCGCATTCGCGATCCTTTCACGTATCTTGAGAATATTCTCCCGGATCCGGGTCACCATAATCTTACTTCTCCCTCCTCCGCATCCGCACCTGAAATAATTACAAGATCACCAGGAGCGAGACCGGATTCCACAAGAAAGCGTTTCCCGGATACCGGCGTGCCTGAAACTTCAACGGCTTTGGATCTGTCCCCTGTTACGAGAAAAACCACTTTCTTTCTGTTCCTCAGGATAACCGCACTCTCAGGTATCATTACCCCCCTTGCCTGTCCTGAGTGAAGAAGGAAGGAGACTCTTCTCGATCGCAGATCCTCTCCGGAGAAGAACGGCAGGGAAAGGTAGACCTTGATCGCAGGGCCAAGATCCTTGACGGTCCGGATCTCAGCGCGGAACGGAAGCTCTGATAAGTTCCTTTTCAATTCCAGATCTTTCCTTGAATGGAGGTCTTCCGTATAGGCTGTCTTGTCCAGATAAGCCACACACCTGAGCTTCTGCGGCTGCGGGATCATCTTTCCGAGAGGTTCACCGGCATGGACATTTGCCCCTTCTTTCATGAAGCGTAGCGGCCCGGGAGTGGGCAGACTGGAGTTGCCCGGCCAGATATCACCGTAGGACCAGCTGCCTTCGGATCCGTCAAGAGCGGCCATAAAATACCCCGGTCGCGGTGCATGGATCACCCTCCTGCCGGACGAAGCGGACAGGACGGCAACCGTATCTCCTCGCGCGCAGAAAACTGGACCGCCTCCCTTCGGGAAGGAAACGCTCCCCTCGGCCGGGGCGATCAGTATTTCCTCTTCCCAGACCAGCGCCCCCTCCACAGGTGCGTCTATCGGAAGGACAGCCGGTTCGGCCACCGCCAGTTCGGGTCTGAGTCGAAAATACCTGTTCCACCAGGCCTTGTAAATAAAAACCGCGCCGACGATGATGCAGATCGTAAAAAAATAATAAAGGGTTTTTACAAGCTTTCCCTGTTTCATAACGAAATCATAACACTCCCCGGCCGGCAAGGTCTGTCTCTTTGGAGTTTTCTTCAAATATCGGGTTGAGGATTTTCTGGATATCGTCCACTACGGCGCATGCTCCCACTGAAAAAAGATCCTGCCGGGAACGTCCGCCTGTCGTCAGACCGATGAACCTTACGCCTGCATTTGTTGCGGCACGCCCATCCACCTCGGAATCTCCTGCAAAAACAGCCATCTCAGGAGCCACTTCTAGCATTTTCAAAGCGATATGAACGGGTTCGGGGTGAGGTTTGGGCATGACAACATCATCCATTCCCACCAGGCACGAAAAAAAACACTCCAGACCAACGCTCGATACCGCAGAGAGAAGCCGCCTGCGGTTGGAAACTACAGCCATGGCAATTTCCTTCTCACGTAGCTTACGGAGGGTATTTACCACCCCTGGAAGAGGGACGAGTCTTTCGAGCTCCATCGGCACCAGGTTACGTCTGTAGTGTTCGATCCACCGATGCTCAAATGAACCCCAGAGCATCTCCATGGCCTCTTCCATCGGGTAACCTATCGTTTTGAGAACTCTATCCCTTTCAACTGGTGGAAGCCCGAACAGATCAGCGATGCGGTTCAGGCAGAAGGTTACTCCCCGGCTGCTGTCGATGAGGGTCATGTCGAGATCGAACAGAACCGCCCTGATCAATGGCATTCACCATTGACGCAGGGTCTGTTGAGCATATTGATCAATTCCATTCCTTTCTCAAGCCTGGATATATTTTCGGATACGGAACGTGCAACACCCATCAGCGCCTCATCTGTCAGTCCACCGATATGGGGGGTAAGTGTTACAGATGGTTCATCAAGGAGCGGGTCTTCCGGATCGGCCGGCTCATTCCAGAAAACGTCAAGCCCTACCCCCGCGAGTCTCCCCTCGTTCATCGAATCTTCAAGAGCCCTCCGGGAGACCAGTTCCGCCCTTCCGACGTTGATCAGGAAGGAATCGGCATCCATTGCCCTGAAAAATTTTTCATCGGCAATTTCCCGGGTCATCTCGTTGAGTTCCAGTGCCAGTATTACGAACCTGCAGCCGGGAAGAGCCGACAGGATCTCGTCGAGGGTGAAAAATTCGTCTATCCCAATTTCGAAAAAGCTCTCTCTTCTGGTCCTGTTCACCCCTGTTATCTGCATTCCCATGCCCTTCAGGCGTTCCACGATGCTTTGGCCGACGTTCCCGAGGCCGATCACGCAGGCTCTTTTCCTCCAGAGAGAGATTCCCTGAGGAGAGTAGAGTCTGCGGCTTCGTATGTTCTCCTGCGCCTTGCAGAAACGTCGCGCAAGCAAAAGCATGTGCAGCAGGGCTATCTCTGCGACCCCCTCAGCATTGCCCGTGCCTCGCGAAGGCACGTTGCAGACGGCGACTCCTTTTGCCGAACAGGCCTCGAGATCCACCATCTCTACACCTACACCCCATTGGTGCACCAGACGGAGTGAGGGTGCCTTTTCCAGAAGTGGTCCGTCGACATTCATGGGACCTGTCACGAGTACTTCCGCTTTCGCGATCAGTTCCGGGACATCCGCCGGATCCGCTATTTCGATGTCGTGCCCTGCGAAGAAAGGCCCTATGACATGGTGAAGCCTCTCAAAGGTCTTGGGTGAGAAGAGTATCTTCAAAGGCAGGTCCCTCCTTTCCGGGGATCTTTTTCCATGGGGTTCTTGTCCCGTGAAAGGCTGGCGAACGCGTCGTGGGCGTGAATACTCTCATGACTTGTTACTGTCACGGAGTACCAGTCGATCCTGGAGTCGCGGTCGAGACGCTCCGCGACCTCCCGAACGACATCCTCTACAAACCTCGGGGTATCGTATGCCTTCTCGGTTAAGAACTTTTCGTCCTCCCTCTTCAGAAGGGTAAAGACGGGAGAGGAGGCGCTCTCCTCGGCAATGACTGCAAGTTCCTCGATCCAGACAAGATGATTCATCCGGACGGTGATCCTGACTTCTGCACGCTGGTTGTGAGCTCCCTTTTCCGATATCTCCCTGGAGCATGGACAGAGCGTGTTGACCGGAACAGAAACGGTTAGAGTAAAATCGAAGCGGTCGTCACTGGCGGCCCAGAAGACAACATCGTACCGGGTGTAACTGGGAGATCCGCTCACGGGCGCCTGCCTGGATGCAAAATAGGGGAAACGAAACTCCACCTCTGCCCGCTCGGCATCCAGATGATCCCTGAGAGCCTCCGCTATCTGTTGAAGGTTCTGGAGTGTGACATGACCGTTGCAGGAGTTCAGGATCTCTATGAACCTGCTCATGTGGGTGCCCCTGTAATCTTTAGGAAGCGAGACCGCCATCTCTACAGTGGCTACGGTATGCTGGGTCTTCTCGTGCTTGTCCCTCACCACTATCGGGTAAGCGAGACCGGTGACCCCTACGCTGTCGATCGGAATGTTCCGCCTGTCACGCTCGCTCTGGACATCCCTCATCGGGGAACTCCTCCCTCAGAATGGCCGAGTTGCCAGCCGTCTCCCATATCTGTATCTCATAAAGAAAAGGGCCTTTCCCTTCCTTCGGGAATGCACCTGAAAGCCTGTCCCAGACCCAGATGCAGATATTCTCCGCCGTGGGCTGCGAAATAAGGTCGTTCAGGTATGAGTGATCCAGAATGTCCAGTACTTTTTCGCGGACTGTCTTCTTGATCTCGAGAAAATCCATGATCATCCCCTCGGAGTCAGGTTCGCCCCGGAGAGTTAACGCCATTCTGTAGGTGTGCCCGTGAAGGCGCTCGCACCTGCCGTGATAGGCGACCAGGTTATGGGCAGCGTCGAATGAGTATTCGGTTTTCAAATACATATTGTTCCGTCCTTTCTGAATGGGTTAGGCCGGAGGAGCTTCACCGAGATCCAGGAATTCCTGTCCCGGGGGAAGGTCCGGGTCGAGACCAAGCAGCGCTCTCATCTGTAGAGCGTTCCTGACAGCGTTGTCCCGGAAACAGTTGTTGAACATCAGGAAGATCCTGCCAGTATCCGCCGCCATTTTTTTTGCCAGGCTGCTGAAAGCCTGCAGCTCGACAATATCGTACAGGTAGTTGAACCTCTCGGCTACAGTGGCGTTCCTTCTGCTCCAGGCGGGAGCGTTCCTTCCGTGGAACCGCATCACGGTCCCCCATGTCGCTGTTATGTTCCACTCGGGAGGAACGGTCCAATCCAGTTTCGGTTCATCAACAGCCGCATAGGCCATGTTCTGATCCCTGAGCACGTCCATAAAACGGCCGCGGTTGCCGTTGCTCTCCTCAAGCCAGGATCCGTGCCGGACTTCCAGAGCCATCCTGAGAGGGGCACCAAGATTTCCGATCCTGCGGAACCAGTTGAGATTTTTCTCCGAAAAAGTGACCCAGGGAGGGAACTGAAAAAGGAGATATCCAAGGCGCCCCATCCGGTGGAGCACCATCACCCGGGAGATGAAAGTGTCCCACAGCGCTACCCTGCTCTCTTTCGGTATCTCCCAGATGCGGACCCTGGATCCCTTCGGGGTATCTTTCGGTCTTATCGACCGTGGAAGAGCCGAAAAAGGAAGGGCATGAAAAGTGAACAGTCCGAATGCCTTGACATTGAAGATAAATCCGGGGGGGGTGCGCGAGGCCCACTGGAAAAAGGAAGTTTCGTCCGGGATCGCGTAATAGGTGCTGTCAATTTCAACTGTGTCGAAAAACTGTGAGTAGTGATGAAGTTTCGAGGAGGCATCCCTGGCTCCCTGGGGATACCATCCGCTAGAAAGAAGTGATCTGTCGGTCCATGAACACGTTCCTACCCTGAGATCATTCATCATCCGCGCTCCAGAGGAAATTTTACCATCCTTTACCGATTCTATTCTATAATGGGGGTCAACAGGATATTTTCACCCCTGATCAGGAATTCGCAGAAAGGACGTGCCCGAATGAGGCTTGAAGGGATATACGCACCTGTCCCGACACCGTTCAATGATAGCGGCAACATTGACCTTGATGCTCTTGCGTTCAACTTCGACAGATGGCTGACTTTCCCCATGGATGGGATCGTCGTCAGCGGATCGAACGGCGAATGTCCCCTGCTCTCCTTCACGGAAAGAGTTGAACTGTTCTGCGAATCGGCAAAACTCGCTCGGGGCAAGATGCGAATAATCGCGGGGATCCACTGCGCCTCGACCCGGGAAACAGTGGACCTCGGCAGGGAGGCCGCGGCGGGGGGAGTCGATGCCGTGCTTGTCCTTCCTCCCCATTACTACAAGGGTCAGAATACACCCGTGAGCCTGGAGATCTATTTCAGGACCGTGGCGGACTCGATCCCGGTGCCTGTTGTGCTTTACAACATGCCTTCAAATACGGGTTTCAACCTGGATCCGGGGGTAGTTATCAAACTTTCTTCCCACCCCAACATTATAGGGATAAAGGACAGCTCAGGTGATATCGTACAGATAGCCACTATCTGCCGTGACACACCTGAGGATTTCGGAGTATTCGCCGGATCCGGAAGTTTTTTCCTTCCCTCTCTCGCCGTGGGATGCTCGGGCGGGACAATGGGAGTCGCAAACCTCTTTGCGGAAGCGTGCAGAGACATTCTCGCATCCTACCGCAACAGGGACATCGACCGGGCCATGCGTTTGCAGCTTGGGATCCTCTCCATAAACCAGGCGGTAACCAGGAAGTTCGGAGTACCGGGGCTGAAAGCAGCCATGGACCACGCGGGCCTTTTCGGAGGTCCTGTCAGAGAGCCTCTACTTCCGGTGAGTCAGGATGTCAGAACTGAAATAGCAGGAACATACGACAGGTTCAGATCCTATTACGAGGGGGAATTGTCATGAAAAGGATCATTGCTCTGCTTGGAAGCCCCAGAACCGGAGGAAACAGCGAAACGCTCGCTCAAGCAGTGCTCCGGGGTGCCGAAGAGAGAGGATACTCCAAAAACATTGTGCGCCTCCAGGGAATGCCTCTTGGCGGATGCATCGACTGCAGAAAGTGCTGGTCCAGGGGAACTCCCTGCATTATCGAGGACGGGATGGCCGAAGTTCACAGCAAGATCCATGAGGCTGACGTTATTGTTTTCGCCACACCACTGTACTGGTATACCTGGAGCTCACAGATCAAACCTGTATGGGACCGTTTCCTGCCCTTTGTTCATGAAAAGGCGGCCTGGGACCTCAAGGGGAAGGAGGCTATTCTTGTTGCCACTGCGGGCGACGACAAAGTCGATGCTTTCGACGGCCTCGTTTTCTCCTTCAAGACATCGTGTGACCTTCTCGGCATTAATCACCGCGATCCCTTTCTGGCTCACGGAGTCTATAACAAGGGGGATGCGCTGAAGGGTAAGTGGATCGCAAGGGCCGAAGATCTGGGCCGGTCGCTTTAAACCATCCAGCGGGACTGCCTCTTTGATGGCAGCCCCGCTATTTTTTATCCCATTATCGGTCCACCCGGAAGATCGTCTCCTCACCGAGACCTGTCACTATTCGCATGTAACCGCAGAGATCCCTGTCGAGAGAACGATCCCCTGTATCGACGAAAAGCGCCTTTCCGACAAGTGATCCCAGTTTTGACGGAGTAGCGATGATAATGATGTTCTTTTTCCCAATGGCCCTTAATACTTCAGGACTGATCTGCTGATTTCCTCTTCCCAGGATGAAACCCTGCCCTCCGATGACCGTTATTATCAGCCCCGTGTTGCCCGGCTCTATCATTCGCAGTATCTCCTTCTCGGAAAGATCCTTCCCCACCGTTCTTCCGTTACGGATGGCGTCAATTCCAAGAAGAGTACCCTCGCAACCCAGATGCCTCATAACGGCCGCAGTAGTCGACCCGGGCCCTACAAGATAAAGCTTTTCCGGGAGCATGCGGCCGGAGACCTCTCGGACAACTCCATCGATTTCCACCATCTCGTTTTTCCCGCCCGCAGATTTCCCGGCCTGCAGATGCCTTCTTTCGAAGGGAACAAGGAGATATCCGAAAAGGCTCGCACGAACCGATCCGCTCCGGAATGATCCTTCGTCGATATCCATGACCTCAAGCTCACGGGTACCCATCGGAGGGCCAAAGAGGAAAAGACCGGCAAGTTTCCCCGCCATAAGCGGGTTTCTGGCAAAAACAGGCGAGTGGATCTTGACGCCGGCCGGTATTCCGATGACCGGAACCCTTGTCTCCAGAGCGGCGTAGATATCGCGAGCCGTTCCGTCCCCTCCTGCGAAAAGGATCAGGTCCACCCCGGACTCTTCCATCAGGCGGGCTGCCATGATCGTGTCGTCAGCTGAGGTGCGGCGGCCTTCTCCCCCGTCCTTGAGAAGAACGGTCCTGAAACCGGCACCTTCAGATACAGAAGCCCCCATATCTCCGGAAAAAGCAAAGATCTTAATTCCATCCTTATGGAGGCCAAGCGCCTCAAGAGCTTCAGATGCCCGTAGAGGGGCCCGGGGAGACGCGCCCAGCGCTATCGCCTGCCGCAGAACATCATCCCCATCGGTCCCTTTCAACCCGACTGATCCACCCATACCGGCGATGGGATTAACTATGAGCCCCAGCCTCTTCACGCCGGATCGCCTCTCCTTTTCATCTCCTGTTGAAATAGCCGTCGTATTTTCTGTTGTACTCCCGCCAGGTGATCGCCCACTTCCCGGGGTCATCGAAGTAGTCGTGATCTATATGGTGGACGGTGCTGTTATGGGGAGCATTCCTTATCGTTTCAGGATCTTCGTAACACTCCCGGGATATCCGGGCCATGATATCGAGATATTCGTCGATGTCCTCCTTCGAGTAGGATTCGCTCGGCTCGATCGTGAAGGGTTCGGGAATAACCCACGGTTCGTGGCTGGCCCAATAGTGTGTCCCGAAATCCGCTATTCGCCTCTGGACATCCCCTGTGCCGAATCCGGTGTCATCCTTCATCTTCTCCCAACTGTACCGCGCCTGCTCTATCCTGGCAGGATGGTTCGGGTAGCTCAGCGAACATCCACGGATCTGAAGCATCTTTTTCATGAAATAGTTATTGTTCAGAACGGCGGTCCGGGAAGCCTCCTCCAGTCCATCCGCTCCCAGAGCCATGATCCAGGCGTAAGCCCTTACCACTACTGGAGCGACCCCGAAAAATTCCTTCACCTTTCCGCAGCTTTTGGGAAGATTCCAGTCAAGGTAGTAAAGTCCGCTGTCTTCGTGACGTTTCACAACAGGGACCGGAAGGTATCCGGCAAGCCTTCTGTCTGCCATCACAAGCCCGGTCGCGGGTCCCCCGCATCCGTGAGGCGACGAGAACGTCTTGTGAAGGTTGAAGAATGAGATATCGAAGCCGGCCTCCCTTGCCCTGGCTATACCGAGAAGGCCGTTGGCGTTAGCCTGATCGTAGCAGCAGAGCGCTCCGAACTCGTGTGCCAGATCGGTGAACTCCCTGATCCTGGAGTTGAAGATGCCCGTATCTTCCGGATTTGTGAAGAAAATTGCTGCCGTCCTGTCCGACACTGCGCTTTTGAATGCATCCAGGTCAGGCTGTCCCTCCTCGTCGGGGGGGAGAATAATGACTTTGTATCCCTTGACCTTCGGCACCGCCGCGTCCGCGGGATGGGAAAAGAGCGTTGTTATTACCTCATCGCGTTTTTCATCCTCTCCCCTGTCACGGTGCCAGGCCTTTACAATAGAGGCAAGAGCCAGAACACCGTGGGTCCCCCCTCCCGGCTGAAGACTGCAGCAATCAAGCCCCGATATTTCCCGGAAGAGTTCTCCAACACGGAAGAAGATCTCCAGGATCCCCTGGACGGTAGAAGTATCCTGAAGGGGGTGAAGGTCGGCAAGCTTCGGAGACCTGGCAAAGATCTCGTTTATCTTCGGGCTGTGCTTCATAGTACAGGTTCCCTGGCCAATGTCGATGTTGGAATCAGCCCCGAGATTTTCCTGAGAAAGATGGTTGAAATGTCTGACAACCTGCGGCTGGCCCATCTCCGGAAGGTTGGGAAGGTCTCTTCGGCGGACAGTGTCCGGGATGGAAGATATACCGTCTCCGACCAGCGTCCGGATCTCATCCTCAACCTCCGGTATCAGTATCCCCCTCTGCCCGGGCACGCTTTTCTGGTAAATTATCGGTTCGTTCCATCTCATCTGGTGGAACGGTCTCGTTTTATCAGTCATTTGTCATCATTCCTTTCCTGGCGACCTGCACTCACCCGATGATCTCTTCAAGGACAGAGACAAGCCTGTCGATGTCCTGTCTGCTGACTTTTTCAGTAACGCAATAAAGAGCGCTCTGACCCAATTCAGGAAAATCGCCCGATAGGTCTTTCCCTCCGAAGATACCCCTTTTCAGAAGTTCGCTGTTGATCCAGGCGACGGTTTTCCCTGTTCCGCTGAAATCAGCCACGAACTCCTTGAAACATACATTTGAAAGCCTTTCCGTAGAAACTCCGGGAAGAGAGTTCATGACCTTGCGGGCGTAAAGAGAGCGCTGAATGATGACCTCTCCGAGATCAGCCATGCCCTTTGGTCCCATTGAGGCGAGATAGACCGCCGCAGCGATCCCCCAGAGAGCGGCGTGGGTCCCCACAAACTCCTTGGCGGTCTCCCTGTTCGCGAAGGAAGTCCGCTCCCATGCGACATCACCAAAGCCCCACTCCCCTTCGCTTGTTGGGGCTATCCCGAAAAGACGTGACGGGTACTCTTCGACAAAGACGGGATCTCCCTTGGTGCTGATGAATCCGCCCCCACCGCCGCCGTAGTTCATATGGATGCCGAGAGGCTGGATATCACCGCAGGCTATGTCAGCCCCGTAACGGGAAGGCGGCTGAATAACGCCAAGCGATGACGGGTCGACGCCGACCACCAGCAGTGCGCCGGCTTCATGTGCCATCCCGGCTATTTCTTCACCCCGGTATTCGATCCCGCCAAGATATGACGGATTCTCAAAGTAGACTGCGGCAACATCGGATGAAAGTCTGGATCCGAGATCGTCAAGGTCGATAAGGCCGGTCTCCTGAGACCATGAGATCTTCTCGTATACCAAAACCGGGTCGAGATATGTTCTGACGACCCGGAGGCGGTCAGGGTTCATGTTGCCGGCAAGAAGGACCTTGCCCCTTTTCGTTATTCTCGAGGCCATGCGCAGCGACGTGCCAGCCGCCTGAGATCCATCGTAGGTGGGAACATTGCAGACCTCAAAATCCAGAAGTTCTGCCATCATGCTCTGGTATTCGAAGAGCGCCTGGAATCGCCCGTGATCTTCGTAGGGCTCTCCCGCATATGCCGTAAGAAACTCCGAACGGCCGATTATCTCATCTACGGCCGCGGGCACATGATGGTTGTAGCAGCCGGCGCCAAGGAAGCTCAGGCACTCTTCCGCCGTGATGTTCCTGGCAAGGATCCCCTCAACGTGCCTTTTCAGGTCGGCTTCTGCCGGCAAGGCCTCCGGAAGGTTCATTTTTCCCTTCATCCGGAGCGCATCCGGAATATCCTTCAGCAACTCCTCCACGCTCCGGACTCCTGTCTCCCGGAGCATCGCTTCGCGCGTTCCCGGATCCGAATTGGGTATATAGGGGTAAACTCTCTGTTTTTCGATCATTCCTGCGAGACCTCCACTCTGAATATCTAGGCTGTACCGCCGCCGTCTACAACAAGGTTGGCCCCCGTGATCCAGGGAGACAGACCACTTACAAGAAAATAGACCGCCATTGCAATATCTTCCGGACGCCCAAGGCGTTTAAGCGGCCGCTGCGCGCTCTCTTCGAGCCACTCCTTTTCATCTATTCCCAATTGCCTTGCTTCGTCTCTCAGGAGCGGCGTGTCGGTATCTCCCGGAGAGACCGAATTAACCCTGATATTCTGTGCCCCGTGGTCGATGGCCATTGCCCGGGTCATGTTGATGACACCCCCTTTAGCGGCACAGTAGGATACCGCCTTCGGACCTCCCTTGATCCCCCATCCGGATCCGATGTTGACGATACTTCCGCCCCCCGCTCTCGCCATGAACGGGATCAGGTGCCTGGAGACCAGGAATGTCCCCTTCAGGGTTACGTCTATCGAAAGATCCCAGTCCTTTTCGCCAAGTTCCACTACATTCTTTCTGCGGATAACACCCGCGCAGTTGACAAGTATGTCAACTCCCCCGAAGCGGGTCACTGCCGTGGAGGCCATGTTGCGGCAATCCTCATCTTTGGTAACATCACACTTGATGAAGAGGCAGTTGTGGCCGATCTCCGCCTCAGCGGCACGCCCTTTTGTTTCATCAAGATCCACGAGAACCACCGAGGCTCCCATTTCCGAAAGAAATTTTCCGCATCCAAGACCGATGCCGGAGGCTCCGCCTGTGATAACTGCAGTCTTCCTGTCCAGCCTGAAAAGCTCTTCCTCA
>DFYG01000093.1 GCA_002382605.1 Synergistaceae bacterium UBA4088
GTCGAGGACGTGGTCAGGGTGAACCTTTTCCTTTTTGAACACCGTGAGGTATCTGGGATCTTCAACTGCGGAACGGGACAGCCCAGGAGCTTCAACGATGTCGCCAGGATCCTGATCTCGCTGATGGGCAAGGGAGAGACCAGGTATATACCTTTCCCGGAAGTACTGAAGGACACTTACCAGAGCTTCACCGAGGCAGATATCTCCAGATTGAGGAGGGCCGGGTTCGATGAGCCTTTCAAACCTTTGGAAGATTCCCTTGAAAGTTATCTTCACATCCTTCAGGGTAATGGCGGCTACCTCTTTTAGCAGCGGGGGGATCTCCTTTGTCTTTCTTGGATAAGAATAATGCCCGCCAGGTTCTTTTGGGCCTGAAGGATGTCAGGATAGCAGTGCTGGGGGACCTTATCCTGGACCGATACCTTTTTGGTGACGTAGAAAGGATTTCCCCTGAAGCCCCTGTCCCGATCGTGAAGCTCCACGGGCAACAACTTGTCCCGGGAGGTGCGGGGAACGTTATATGGAACATCCTGGGACTTGGGGCACAGGGAGTTCCATTTGGCCTTGTTGGAGATGATCCGGAGGGTCACTCTCTTCTGGATCTCTTCAGAGGGAGGGACATTTCCGCCGAAGGGGTGCATGTTTCGCAGGGCAGGAAGACCTCCCATAAGATCCGCGTAGTGTCCGGAAGGCAGCAGATGATCCGGCTTGACAGCGAGACCCACAGTGCGGCATCCCCGGAGGAGTCAACCTTCATGATCGGGCCTCTTCTTGAGCAGTTGCCGTGCTTCCCCGTTGCTATAATTTCGGACTACGGCAAAGGGGTATGCTCTTTTGATAATTGCAGAAGGGTCATTGAGACTTCACTCGACAAAGGGACTACAGTGATAGTAGATCCCAAGGGGCCTGACTGGAACAAGTACCGGGGAGCCTCCTGGATCACCCCCAACCTGAAGGAGCTGGCCGAGGCTGCCGGCCTTTCCAGGATCGAAAATGATGACCTCGAGGTGACTGTCACCGGGGAAAGAGTCCGTGACATCTTTGGGATCCCCAACCTCCTCGTTACCCGTTCCGAGGCTGGAATGACACTAATTTCGCAAGATGGAGTCCTGCATGTAAGGTCTGAGGCGCGTGAGGTATTCGATGTTTCGGGAGCAGGAGATACCGTAGTGGCTTCGTTGGCGGTATTTTTGGGATCGGATCTGTCGCGGGAGACATCTGTTAAGCTAGCTAACGCCGCTGCCGGCATAGTGGTAGGCAAGGCAGGGACCCAGCCTGTCCTGGCCTCTGAACTAATTGAGGCCATTGCCGGCAACACGCACAGCTCCGCAATGAGGAAGGTCATTTCCCGCGATGAAGCCGCCAGGCTGGTAGAGCGCTGGAAACACGAGGGTCTGCGGGTTGTGGCGACGAACGGCTGTTTCGACATCCTTCACCCGGGACATGTCGCCTATCTTGAAAGATCTGCAGAACTGGGAGATCGGCTTATTGTTGCCGTCAATTCGGACGATTCGGTAAGGTCCCTGAAGGGCCCGGGGAGGCCTGTCAACAACCAGCAGTCTCGGTCAGCAGTACTGGCGGGTCTTTCGTCCGTGGACGCGGTCTGTGTTTTCGAGGAAGAGACCCCGAGGGAGATATACAGGCTTGTCAGGCCGGATGTAATTACCAAGGGAGGAGACTATATGCCTGGCGAGGTTGCGGGAGGGGAGTTCGCCAGCCAGGTGGTTATTGTACCGCTCCTGGAAGGGTTTTCGACTTCAGGGGTCATCTCTGCAATGGACCGGCATCATTCCAGGGAACCGGAAAGAAAGGAAGGGAACTAGACTGAGGATAGACCCTGGAAAGATAGAACGTGTTCTTGTTATCGGCCTTTCATGCGTGGGGGACACAGTCCTTTCCACAGCTGCCCTCTGGAACCTCAGACGCTACCTTCCAGACGCTCACTTCACCATTCTTGCCGGACCTGCTGCATTTCCGGTCCTGGAACTAGACCCGCTTTGGGACAGGGTCGAGGAATACCGGCGTGAAAAAGGACCCAGGGGACGCCTGACGTCGGTCAGAACGGTCAGGTCATACCCTCACGATCTACTGATAGATTTGCGCTCTTCCGCGATGCCTCTCTTTTCCGGCGCTCGCTATCGCCCCCTTTGGGGATTAAGGGAACTGTTCCTTTCCAAAGACATGCACGAAACCGAGAGGAACATATGGTGCATGACAACCCTGGGGGTGCCTGTCTATTCCCGGAGACTCAGGTTCTTCATTCCCGAAGAGACGCGAGAAGAGGCTGGCAAGGTGATGGAATCAAGAGGGAAGGATAATCCCTGGATACTGCTCAATCCGGGGGCTGGCGGGAAAAATAAGATATGGCCCCTGGAGAACTTCGTTGAACTGGGCTTCAGACTGGTTGATACCCTCGGTGTAAACCTGGGTGTTACCGGCTACTCCGAGACCGAACAGGAAGCAGCAGCAAGGATATGTAGAGAGATCGGCAATGAGAGGTGCGGGAACTTTTCAGGCAAACATCACATCACGAGGCTTGGAGCACTGGTTGAGAGATCGATCCTTTTCGTGTCCAACGATACGGGCCCCCTGCATGTTGCCAGCGCTGTGGGAACTCCTTCCGTCGGCCTTTATCTCCCCCAGCATCTTTCGCGTTTCGGCCCCTGGGGAAATATTCACAGGTGCCTGGCGGCGAAAACCGGTGAAGGAGATGAACCGATGAGAACGATCTGCGTTGAGGAGGTTTTTGATGCCTGTATGGAGATACTTCGATGCGTTGATATATCTGGCATGCAAGCTGTCAAATGGGTCTCTGGTCCTATTCCATATCGGTAGTTTTGCGGGTAACATGACACAGGTTATGAAAATAGAACCTTAAAAACGTAACCCTGGATACGCTTCCAATTCCGCGGCGACCCCTGAAGGCGAAGAAAGGAGGTGCAACCCCCTAAGCCACAACGGGAGAGCGGATAGTAGAAGCCGGACCTTACGGGAAAGAATGTGCGATGAGGATGAAGGAAACTTGGAGACTTCTGACTTGCTTCGCATTGTTCTCCCTCAAAGGCCGGAAAATATATGACCCAAGGGGGTTAACGAATAATGAAGAAATTTGCAGCACTCGTAGCAGTACTCGCGCTCGTTGCATTTGCCGCACCGGCATTTGCAGCCAATCCGTTCATGGATGTTCCCATGAACCACTGGGCATATGACGCAGTAAGCCAGCTTGCCTCCAGAGGCGTAGTCTCCGGTTATCCGGATGGCGCCTTCAAGGGCGAGTGGAAGGCCACCAGGTACGAGATGGCCTCCGTTGTTGCGCGCGCACTGGCCTATGTCGACATGAACAAGGCCAGCAAGCAGGATCTGGAACTCCTCAAGAAGCTCGTTGTAGAGTTCAAGGACGAACTTGACGCCCTCGGCGTGAAGGTCGACGAGCTCGACAGCAGGGTCGCACTCCTCGAGGAGCGCATCGGCGGCTGGCAGTTCAGCGGCTATTACCGCGTCTATATGAACTTCAACGACGACGATGACAACTGGTCGGTCAACCGTTTCCGCTTGAACATCAAGAAGTATGTCGATGACAAGGTCACCCTGAACGTGCGTCTGCAGGGCGGNNATGACTGGGAAGACGCCTTCTATGCCGGTGACTGGTGGTACTTCAACATGAACGACGCCTACATCACCGACTACCGTGCAGACACCGCCGTCCTTCTCAACAAGGCATTCGCCATGGGTGATTTCAGCCTCTACGTCGCACATGAAGAGAATGCTGACATGGGTGGTTACGTCTATGGCCCGTTCTGGGATGGTTATGAATACACAACTACTTATGGTGGCGCAGATTACGACGTTTACGATGAGCACTTTATTGGCAGCGAACTTGTCAGCGACCGCTACATCTACGGCGCAAGGCTCAACTTCAACTTCAACGAGATGTTCAGCATGGCCGTCAACTACATCAAGTACGACTACGAAGA
>DFYG01000127.1 GCA_002382605.1 Synergistaceae bacterium UBA4088
GTGGGAATGTGCCAGTGCCGCATGGCCATGAACCTGGTGGACAAGGGATGCGGGCGTCCCCTCGAAAACTGTGTTGTGATGGGGCCGGGAGCCGCCAGGTTCATAGACGGAGGCTTGATGAGGCGTACGGATGCCTCGGAGGTCCTGGCGATCAAGCGTGACGCGGAGGAGCACGGCTGCGTAAGCTGGACGATGAGCAATGTGGGGGGAGTCCCGCACGGAAACTCAAGCTGCTCATGCTGCGGATGCTGCTGCCATGCGATGAGGAGCATCAGCCNNAACTTCCCTGCGATGATAAGCCCGCCGGCCTTCATGCCGCACTTCGACTCCGCAAAATGCATCAACTGCGGTGCATGCGTTACCGCCTGCCCCATGGGGGCCTGGTCGATAGCCGGAGGTTCCATCGCGTTCGATTCCGCGAGGTGCATCGGATGCGGTCTCTGCGTCGTAGCATGCAAAAAGGGGGCGATGACCCTCACAGAAGCCGGAAATTCCTCCAGTAACGCTCCAGGGTGGCTCAGATTCTTTTTCGACAACGCTCCCGGATATCTCTCCAACGCCTTCAGGGTCTGGGCGCGAAGACTTATCTCCTGAAATACATCTGGAACGTATATACTTTTGGTCTGGGAGGTGGAACAGGTGAAGGATTTCGAGAAAATGGGATCTTTCTATCTTGGCAGAGAAGTCGACGATGCCTCAGGGTCGATGACAGGAGATCTGGTTCTCTACGACGCCAAGGACCTCACGACCCACGGGATCATCATCGGAATGACGGGAAGCGGCAAGACGGGTCTGGCGCTCTCTCTCATCGAGGAGGCGCTTATCGACAACATTCCAGTGATAGCGATCGACCCCAAGGGGGACATTCCAAACCTTCTGCTGACCTTTCCGCAGTTCAGACCCGAAGATTTCAGACCATGGATAAGCGAGCAGGAAGCGGCGCGAAAGGGGCTCTCCTCCGACGAATTTGCCGCGAAGACAGCCTCGGACTGGAAGAACGGCCTTGCCGAGTGGGGTATAGACGGCGCCCGGATCGAGAAGATGAGAAACTCGGTGGACATGACTATCTACACACCGGGCAGTTCGGCAGGCAGGATGGTCAGCATACTTCATTCTTTCGATGCTCCTCCTGAGGCGATAAGGTTGGACGGGGACCTCTTCAGGGAGAGGATCCAGACGACCGCCGCAAGCCTCCTGGCCCTGATGGGGATCGAAGCGGACCCTCTCACCAGCCGCGAACACATACTTATCTCGAAGATCCTCGAGGAGAAGTGGGGCGGTGGTCAATCCCTAGACATACCATCCCTGATAGAACTTATTAGAGTTCCTCCCTTCCGGGGAGTGGGAGTGCTGGATCTCGAAACTTTCTACCCATCCTCCGCGAGAATGGATCTTGTGCTGAGGCTCAACAATCTTGTGGCGGCGCCCTCCTTCGGACCGTGGATGGAAGGAGAGCCGCTCGATGCAGCGAAGTTCCTTTACACTTCCGACGGAAGACCCAGAGCTTCCATCTTTACGATAAGCCACCTGTCGGAGCGCGAGAGGATGTTCTTCGTCTCTCTCCTGCTCAACGAGATCCTCGGGTGGGTGAGGACCCAGCCGGGGACATCCAGTCTGCGCGCCATCCTATACATGGACGAGATATTCGGGTTCTTCCCGCCGGTGCAGGACCCCCCGTCCAAGACCGTTCTTCTGACACTTCTCAAGCAGGCCAGGGCCTACGGCCTGGGAGTACTTCTTGCAACCCAGAACCCTGTGGATCTGGACTACAAGGGAATATCGAATACGGGAACGTGGTTCATAGGCCGTCTTCAGACCGAGCGGGACAAGGCCAGGATCCTGGAGGGACTCAAAGGCGTATCTGATAAAGGGTACCCCATGCAGGAGATGGACAGGATGATATCCGGCCTCGGCAAGCGGGTCTTCCTTCTGCACAATGTTCACGAGGATCGGCCTGTACTTTTCCAGACAAGGTGGGCCATGTCATACCTCGCAGGACCCGTCACCAGGGAGCAGATACGCCTGATGGCGGGGCCACCGCCGGCAGAAACCGCAGAAAGTACGCCNNGATCGAGGCAGATTATGCGCCGTTCCTCGGAGCTTTTGCCCGTGTTCACTTCAGTGACCGAAAGCAGGGTATCGAGCAGACCAGAACAGTGGCCTATGCCGTCGAAATGATCGACGGCCCGGTGCCCGTCAACTGGGAGAACTCTTTCGAGATAGCCGTTGATCCCTCTATCCTTTCTCAGGGGATGCCCCCTTCGGTGATGTCCTCCGTACCGCCTGCGGGACTTGACCCGAAGTCCTATACAAAGTGGGGAAGAAATTTCCTCAAATGGCTTCCCAACAACAGCATGTTGCCGATAATGACCTGCCCCGCCATGAAGGAATCCGCAAGGCCGGGTGAGTCGAAGGCCGATTTTGTCGCCCGGCTGGCCATGTCGCGCCGTGAGGCCAGAGACGAGGCTGTCGAAAAGCTCCGCAAGAAGTATGCTTCGAAGATAACGACACTTCAGAACCGTCTCATGAGGGCGGAGCAGGTAATAGAGAGAGAGGCTGAGCAGGCGAAGAACAAGAAGATGGAGACGTTCATTTCGTTCGGGACGGCCATCGCCGGGGCCTTCCTCGGCAGAAAGGTCAACACCTACTCCGCATCAAGAATTGGGACCGCCGTTTCAAAGGCCGCGCGGCTGAAAAAGGAGGCTGGCGACGTTGACCGGGCAAGGGAGACGGCGGAGGCAGTCCGGCAGGAGATGGCCGAGCTTGAGCGGCAGCTTGAGGACGAGATCGACGGCACAGGTTTCGGGGATACAATAGAGACCGGAATAGAGGAGAGTTTCATCCGCCCCAGGGCGTCGGATGTGACGGTAGTTCTTCTTGGCCTCTTGTGGCTCCCGTACGCCAAAAACTCCCAGGGCGGTCTTGCGCCGCTCTGGAACCATGTAAAATAGCCTTGGCAATAGCCATAAAATGGAGGGTTTGAGCTGAATATGGCGATTTCCGGAAGATCCGCATGACGAGGAAAATTATTGCGTTTGTTGCCGTTTTGGCTCTTCTGTCGGGCGGGCTCTGGGCGCTGACAAGATCGGCGCAGGTAGAACGTCCCTCTCCTGAATCTGTTGCGGAGCCCGACATCTTCGAAGTCAGCCCTGAAGAAAAGATCAAGGCTGAGGTAGCACCGCCTGTCCGCAAGAAAGAAACGGGCGCGACCTGGCAGTTCCGTTCCGCAGAAGGAGAGCCGTTCAGCCGGAGTGATCTTGATGGCATCAAGCCAGCCTCATCCGGGATAATTTCAGAAAAACCCGGGGCGGCTGTTTTTGACCTCGGTACTATCCATCCTGTTGTAAAGAAGACGGCCGACCAGGCACGCGAACTTGTCGAGGAGTTCGACAGAAAGACACTTGACACTACAACAAGGGTGCTCCAAAAGATCCCCCTTGTTGATATTCGCCCTGACAAGGCAGAATTGCGTCCATCGGGAGATGGTTTGAAGCTGACCCTGACGATGGATCCGGAGGATATCAGTTTCGGGAAGAAACAGCGGACCGCGTCGGACGATAAACCGGCTTCGAATGACAAAGAGGCACCGGAAGATCGGGACTAGAATAAGGGTTCCCCCGCCTTTGGTCAGGATGTATGATCGGAGCATGGAACAAAAAGATACAGGAGGTGGAGTGAAGATGAGAAAGATCGTAGCAACCCATGATGCCCCCGCAGCCCTTGGTCCCTACAGCCAGGCCGTGTGGGCCAACGACATTCTTTTCGTTTCCGGACAGATCTGCATTGATCCCGGAACCGGTGAGATGACCGGGAAAACCGCTGCTGAACAGGCTGAACAGGTATTGAAGAACCTGGGGGCCATACTTGAGTCGCAGGGGCTTAAGTTCACGAACGTTGTCAAGGCGACGGTATTCGCAAAGGACATGAACGACTTCAAGGCCGTCAACGACGTTTACGCGAAATACTTCACCACGGAGCCACCCGCGCGTGCCTTTGTGGAGGTTGCCAGGCTTCCGAAGGATGCCCTTGTCGAGATCGAGGTCGTCGCCGTAAAAGGTTGACGCATTGACAAAAAGAGAGGAAATACGTACTGTTTTATCAAGCCGGCTATACGAACGGCGGATTCTGCTGTATGGGAGGCATTATTTAAATGCAGGGAACAGTCAAGTGGTTCAACGAGGCTAAGGGTTACGGCTTCATAACCCCGGACGAGGGCAACGACGTTTTCGTCCACTTCAGCGCGATCCAGGGAGATGGATTCAAGACGCTTGCAGAAGGTCAGCGTGTCGAATTCGAGGTGGTCCAGGGAGATAAGGGGCCCCAGGCGGCCAACGTAGAGAAGATTTCCTGAACTTGAACTGAGGGGATGTCAAAAGGATTCAGGGTATTTGCGGCGGCTCCATATCAGGATACCGCCGCTTTTTTTCTTTAAGGCAGGAAGATAGCATCCCGATCCTTCTTTTTTCATGGATACTTGCCAGAAAGCCCGATTTAATGCGATAATCGCCCCAAACCAGATACCTTTTCGAGAGGAGGAAAAAGAGTGAACAAGACTGAACTGATCCAGACCGTAGCCAAGGCGGCGGGTTTGAGCAACAGCAAGACGACGCATGTTGTTTCAACGATAATAGGTGAGATCGGAGGCGCTCTGGCCAAGGGGGACAAGGTCCAGATAGCCGGTTTCGGAACCTTCGAGGTGAGACAGCGCGCAGCCAGAGAGGCCCGCAACCCTCAGGATCCAACGAAGAAGGTCAATGTACCCGCCAGAAAGGTCCCCGCTTTCCGCGCCGGCAAGGCCCTCAAGGACAAAGTCAGCTAGATATCCGTCTTATTTTCTGTTTTTTGCTTTCTTTCCCGCCCCGAAAGGGGCGGGTTTTTTGTTTTGAGACCGTAACTCGTGAATCGTGAATCGTGAATCGCCTGAAAACCAGGACCAACCCATTAGGGTCAGGGCTTGAATCCAACCTTATGCGTACGATCAGGAGATGTGTTGAACAAGATGAAGGACTTCGTGTTCGGGCAGGCTGGCAAGGTCCCCATTTAACGGTTTGCGAGTTACGAGTAACGAGTTACGCGTGACGGCTTTAAGGTATAATTTCTTCGGACGATCACAGGTCAGGATATGGGATCGTGAAGGAGAATAAAGGCCCCCTGGACCACAACTCCTCCCCTCTGGGAGGCACCCCCGAGTCCGTTTTTTTCGAGCATTCGGGTGCTGTCAACATGCTTGTAGCATCAGACATGATCCTTCTGGCAGTCAAAGGCTGCTTCCAGGAGATGACGGGCTACGCCCTACCGCTCCGGCTTCGGAATGGAGATCGCGCTGGATGAAGCCGAGGCGGGTATGGGGAAAAAGTACCATCCGTATGAAGCAGGCGCGGCACTCATACTTTTCATGGAGAAGGGGGTTGTAATATGAAAAATGAACTCAGGAGAAAACTTGCAGCGGGCGAAGTGGTCGTTGGACCTTTTGTCGGGGTCAACAGCCCCGACCTGGTCGAGATAATGGGGATAGCAGGATTTGACTTCTGCGTTATCGATACGGAGCACGGCCCCATGGATCCCGAGTCGATCCAGAACCTGGTGCGGGCTGCGGAACTTTCGGGAATGACACCGATAGTGCGGGCGCCGCGTGCGGAAGCCGTGGACATTCTCAAGGTTCTGGATATAGGAGCCCAGGGGATACACGTCCCCCAGGTAAACAGCCGCGGGACGGCAGTGGATGTCGCCAAAGCGGCAAGATATCATCCGGAGGGGCTGAGGGGGGTGGCGGTTCCAAGGGCGCTTTCATACGGACTCAGACCCCTGGGGGAAGCCCTTGCGGAGGCCAACAGGGAGCTGATGGTGATCACGCACTGCGAGAACGTGCAGGGCCTTGAACGGCTCGAAGAAATAGCTTCCGTCGACGGGATCGACCTCATCTTCGTGGGGCCTTATGACCTCTCCCAGTCACTGGGGGTTCCTGGTGAGATATTCCACCCTTCCATGGTGGAGGCGGTATCGCGGGCTCTTGACGCCATTACCGGCGCCGGAAAGCCCGCTGGAATATTCGTGACATCGGTGGACGAGGCCAAACGCCGTATCGACGAAGGGTTCCGCTACATAGCCTACAGCATGGACAGCCTGATCTTCGGGAATGCCTGCAGGGAAGCCCTCAGCACCTTGAGAACCCGCAGGCCGGGCATTTGATGCATCCTTCCTGGCGGGCCATTGACGCCCCGCAGACAGGGCACATATCCGTTTCCGAGAGGGATTCCATCATTCCCTTCTCTTCAAGATCCAGGTAGCCCATGCTCATAAGCCCGTATGATATGGCGTCGGGGACCGACATGATGACCCCGTTGTCGTGCCATACGGGCTGGGATCCTCCGATACCCTTCATCTGCTTGATGATCCCGTGGATCTTCACCCCGCTCCGGAGAGCGAGCGAGATGAGACGTCCCATCGCCTCTGTGAAAGCCATCGTCTCGTGCCCCGATTTGCCCATCGTGGTGAAGACCTCCACCGGGCGTCCGTTCACTTCGTTCACTGTCAGGTAAAGGTTGCCGTAACTGGTTGGTATCTTTGCCGTCTTGCCTCCGAGGATGAAGGGGCGGTCCATCGGTTTTTCGACCTCGGAAACCTGCGGGATCGGCAGCGTCTGCTGCCGGGCGCTCTTTTCTACGTAAAGAACCTGCCCCGCCCTGCAGCCGTCACGGAAGACCGTTATCCCTTTACAGTAAGTCTTCCAGGCAAGCATGTATGCTTTTTCGACATCTTCCACAGTTGCTGAACCCGGGAGGTTTATGGTCTTGCTGACGGCGTTGTCCACGTGCTCCTGAAAGGCGGACTGCATCTTTACGTGCCATTCCGGGGCGATATCGTGTGAGCTCCTGAAGACCCTTTCAATGACGTCTGGAGATTCCCCCTTCTCCAGGGCTTCCGCGTAGTAGCGGTTCCTGTACGAGAACTGTGTCCCGTCGAGCACCTCCTTGGTGAACTCAAGAGCGAATACGGGTTCGATGCCGGAGGAGCAGTCCGCTATCATGGAGAGCGATCCGGTGGGGGCAATCGTCGTGATAGTGCCGTTCCTCAACCCCGATCCGGGGAGGGCGGGACATTCGCCGCGGTTATGTGCCAGTTCGGAGCTCTCCTTTCTCCCCGTATCCGAGATAAGGGACATCACTTTTCCGGCGAGTTCGAGAGCCTCATCGGAGTCGTATGGAATTCTCAGCTGGAAGAGCATGTCGGCCCACCCCATTATGCCGAGTCCGATCTTTCTGGTCTTCTTGACCATCTCCTCGATCTGCGGGAGGGGATACTGATTGACGTCTATTACGTTGTCGAGGAATCGGACCGCAAGCCTGGTGGTAAGGCGAAGTTTTTCCCAGTTCACGTCGTTTTCGGAAACCATGTTCGCCAGGTTGATACTCCCCAGGTTGCACGCCTCGTATGGAAGCAGCGGTTGTTCGCCACAGTTGTGGACCACGAGTCCGTTGGCGTCGAAGGCGTGTTCTCCGGGAACCCTGACGTCGAAAACCACCTCTTCTCCATCAGGTAGGATCCGGTCTACCGTCGCGGTGAAGAGTTCTCTGTTCAGGCTGCGCTTGTATCTTCCGAGGCTGTCATCAAGCCTGGTCTGCTTGTCGGTGTCGGCGAAACCGATCTTTTCCGCGAAGAGGCGAATATTTTCCTTCGATATCACCAGCTCGTGCTGGGCCTTCGTATTGTATGCCTTCATGCCGCCCCTGCCGTCCGGCAGAATGGCTGAACTCTCCTCTCTCCGGTTTTTGTAGATCGTGCCGACGATGCCGAGACGCAGGAGCATTCTCTGAACTGCCTCAAGTGTTGGAAGAGAGCTCTGGCTCAGGCGTATGCTGATCCCCTTTTTCTGATCTCCCTGTATCGAGCCGTCAGTGTCGAAGAGTCCGCGGAGGAGGCCTCTTGTGAATGAGGAAGAGCAGGATGTCTCCATTTCAGGAGTTATCGTCTTGCAGGAGGGGGACATCCCAAGCGAGGAAGCCAGGTTTTTTATCGCTCCGGATGCCAGGCGGTATTCACTGCGCCCCATTACGGGGATCCATCCCTGGAAATCGCTCCTGTGCGGCATTGTCGAGACGGCTTTCATCGACTCCGACATTGCAGCCCGGGGTCCCTGCCCCATATCTTCATCGCCGGAAACCCTTTCCTCCGGCATCCACACGGAAAGGACAGTCTTGTCTTTTTTGAAGGTCCCGTCTCCGATCAGAAGCCCGATCAGGTAGCCCTGATCAATGTCGCCGGAACCTGACCATTCAGGTGATTTTCTGTGATCGTTCAACATGATGCCGTCTCCGGGCTTCAGGCTTCCGGCTGCGGTCCATTCGGTGCGATGCCTGTACCTGGTGTTCTCCGTCACCCTGAGCACAGGATGGTCGGCGGTGAGACGGAGTGAAAATCCTTCACGTGTTGTCAGGCGCAGTAGGGGCTTGACTCCGGTCCGGAAGAATCCTTCTTCGGTCGAGGGCATCACCCGGCCGTTGAGGAGCAGTTGGACCTTTCTGCCGCAGAGGTCCTTTGCTCGCTTCGGGCCTTCGGCTGTATGAACGAGAGTGTCGCCGCAGACACACGGATTGGTCGACGTGATAACACCCAGATGCGCTAGAGGGTTGTCCTTGTTCATTTTGTCCAGGAAGATCATTCCGGGATCGCCCGTCTTCCAGGCCATTTCGCATATAAGGTCGAAAAGATCGCGTGCGCGCACTGTCCGGACTATTTCCCGGGTACGGGGATTAAGCAGGTCCCAGTCGTCATCGTTCTGGACAGCCCACATGAACTTCTCCGAAGCGCCTACGGAGATGTTGAAGTTCTGCAGTTTCCCCTCTTCTGTCTTTGCCCTGATAAAATCAAAAACATCGGGGTGGTCGGCGTTGAGGATCCCCATGTTAGCCCCGCGCCGCATCCCTCCCTGCATGACGACCTCGGTCGCCTGGTCGAACATGCTCATGAAGGAGATGGGTCCGGACGCTACACCGTTGGTGCTGGAGACTACATCGCCTTTGGGGCGGAGTTTGCTGAAGTTGTACCCGGTCCCGCCGCCGGATTTGTGTATGAGAGCCATGTGTTTGAGTGAGTCGAAAATGTCGGACATGCTGTCCTCGACGGGCAGGACAAAACATGCCGCCAACTGGCCGCCCTGTCTTCCGGCGTTCATCAGCGTGGGGCTGTTGGGGAGGAAATCCAGGCGGGCCATTATGTCGTGGAACATCTTGATGATCGTGTCATCCGGCTGCCCACCTTCGGAAGCGGCCACGAACCTTGCTACGCGCCAGAACATCTCGTCGGGTCTTTCAATGACCGCTCCGTCTTCGTTTTTGAGCAGGTATCTCTCCTTTAACACCCTTTTAGCGTTATCCGAGAGGGGCAGGTCTCCTCCGCGCGGCATCTCCGTTTCGAACATGTTTTGTCAGGTCTCCTTTTGCCCTTTTTGAATAGAGGCTCTTCATGTGGTGTTTATTAAAAATAAAAGCGCTATATATAGGGTATCACAAATAAAAATATTTTCCATAGTATCCTGGATCCTGAATTGTCCAAGATCGGAGGAGTGGTTTTTGTTCTTATAACACGCGCAGAGACATGGATCCGGAGAGGTGTTCCAGCACTCTTACTCCGCCTATGGAATTGCCCTTCGGGTCCAGGGCCGGCCCGACGACCGCCAATCCTGCCCGCCCCGGAATGGAGCCTGTAATTCCCCCTCCGACCCCGCTCTTGGCGGGGAACCCCACCCTTACGGCAAAATCGCCGGAGCCGTCGTAGAGACCGCATGTTGTCATAAGGGCCCTGATGATAACAGTTGCTTTTTCTGGCAAGACCTTCTCTCCGGTCAGGGGGTTGCTTCCCCCGGCCGCCAGCGTCGCGCCCATTACGGCAAGATCCTCTACCGTGCACTCGATGGCGCACTGGCGGAAGTAGGAGTCCAGGATATTCTCAACGTTGCCCTCCATAGTTCCCATGCTCCGCAGGAAATAACCCAGCGACCGATTCCTGTCGCTGGTGTCCCTTTCGGAGACCGCTACCGATTCATTGACGCGCAGTCCGGGGTTCCCGGTCATCTTCCTTATGATCTCGAGAACCGCCTCGAGACGTTCGGAACTGTCGCTGAAGGGGAGAAGCGACAGTATCAGAATGGCTCCTGAATTTATCAGGGGGTTCTGGGGACGGTGAGGAGCTCTCATCTCCAGCCGCATTATCGAGTTGAAAGGGTCCGCGGAGGGTTCAACCCCGACCCTGGAGAATACAAGATCCTCTCCGAGCAGGGAGAGCGCAAGACCGAGCGAGGCCACCTTGGATATGGACTGGATCGTGATCCTTGTTCCGGTATCGCCTGATGAGGCCCTTGCTCCGTCCACTCCGCAGAAAGCAACTGCCAGCGCATTGGGGTCGGCCTTTGCCAGTTCAGGAATATATGTCGCCACGCTTCCCTTATCCAGTACCCGCCGGCCGGCATCTACGGCTTCGTGAAGCATTCTTTCCACGGATATCTCTCCTTTTGCAGAATTCTTTCCGGGTGCATTGAGCATTATACTTGCAGAAAGCCGGATTTTCCAAAGCGCCTCGTGAAGCACTGATAATGAAGGGAAACGGGAAAAATGGATCTTCCGGATCCTCTTTTTATGATCTTTTGGCGGTATGCCCGGGGCCGAAAGGGAGATGGCCGATAAAAGATCGAGGAAAAACAGGCAACCAGTGATCTGTCAGAAATGGAGAAACCTCCCTTCAAAGTTTGAAGCGGTCTCCCCCCTCTAATGATCGTATACTGGTTCGAAATGTTTCCGCTTCGTTCCCTTTTCTGGAATGTTTCCTTGCCTGCCTGTTATCGAGGCATTATGATACGAAACTATATATTTTGCTTCCTTACCAAAGCGGGGTGACGTTTTTGAAAAGCAGAGACTTTGGCTCCTGGCTGGCGGCCCGCGGCAGAGTGGGTATCCTGGACGGCGGAATGGGGAGCCTTCTCGCGGAGCGGGGATGGTCGCCCCCGGAACTGCCCGAGGAGATGAACCTGAGCGATCCGGATGTGGTCGGCTCCATTCACTCCGCCTATGTAGAGGCGGGTGCTTCGATCATCGAGACCAACACTTTCGGCGGCAGCGCCCGAAAGCTGGCCCACCGAAAGCTTGCCGGCCGTACCGCGGAGATAAACCGTACCGCTGCGTCCATTGCCGTCGAGGCGGCCAGGGGGAGAGCGCTTGTCGCCGGATCCGTCGGTCCCCTCGGAGAACTGCTTGAACCCTTCGGATCTCTTTCATTCGATGAGGCGCTGGAAGCCTTCCGCCCCCAGGTCGAGGGGCTTTCCCTGGGTGGGGCCGACTTCATCCTTATCGAGACGATGATGGATATCCGCGAGGCGATGGCAGCCGTTCTCGCTGTAAAGGATACGGCTCCGGGGATGGCCTTTGCGGTAAGTTTCTCCTTTGACACTCACGGCCGGACCGTTACCGGAACTCCCCCCGAGGTTGCCGCCCACTGGGCCAGGAGGGCGGGAGCATGTGCGGTGGGCGCGAACTGCGGTGTTGGTCCTATGGAGTACATTCAGGTCGCCAGGAAGCTTTCAGAGAATTCCGGCCTGCCGGTTTTTGTCTACCCCAATGCGGGAGTCCCAGGGCAGGACGATCATCTGGACGCCCAGAGCTTCTCAGAAGCTTCGCGGCTTCTGGCCGAAGCTGGAGCATCTGTGATCGGAGGGTGCTGCGGGACCACTCCGGAACACATCCAGGCCCTTTCGGAGGTTTTGGGCGGATCGATACTGCCGGAAATATCACGGCCCGAGGGGACTTTTCTCTCAGGCCGGAGCCGTGTGGTTGCGGCCGGGCCGGGTCGTCCCCTGCTCGTTGTCGGCGAGCGGATCAACATGTCGCGAAGATCACCCCTCCGTGACGAGGTTGCCGCCGGCAGGTGGGAGGCGGTCCGGAACGAAGCCTCCCTGCAGACAGCAGCCGGAGCCGGGGTTATCGACATCAATATGGGCCTTCCGGGTATAGATCAGGGCCGGGCTATCAGGGAGGCAGTACAGGTCGTGCAGCAGGCTACTGACCTGCCCCTTTCCCTGGACAGCGACAGTCTTGATGTCATTGAAGCGGGGCTTGCATGCTCTTCGGGCATTCCTCTCATCAACTCGGTCACGGCCAGAAATGAGCACCTGGACCGGGGGATCAGGCTCGCTTCCCGGTACGGGGCGTGCCTGACTGTACTCCTGATGGATGAGGACGGCATTCCTGAAACTGCCCGCGACAGGATACGGATCCTCGACCGTGTGCTTGCGGCAGCGGAGCAGCGATCTTTTCCGGCGGAATTTCTCTTCATCGATGCTCTCACCCTTGCCGCCGGGGCGGTGGAGGATGGGCCTTCTGCGACAGTGGAGACCATCCGGGAGATCACAAGAAGAGGGGCACGGTCCATACTCGGCATCAGCAACGTCTCCCACGGTCTCCCCTGCCGACCTCTCCTTAATCGCACTTTCCTTGCCATGGCTATGGGAGCAGGACTTGATGCGGTTATCGCCGACCCGCTGGATCAAGCGATCATGGAGACCGTTTCCGCGTCGGAAGCCCTTGTCGGCCGTGACCCGGGTATCAGGAAATTCATCGCGATGACTGAAAAGTCACGAAGCGGATCTGTCGCAGATGCGGCCGGGAGAAAAGGAGAGCAGGCTCAAGAAGCTCCGATGGAGCGGCTGAAAGATCTTATCGTAGAGGGAGATGCTGGAGGTTCGTTGAGAGTTGCCGGAGATATTGCCTCTACCAGGGACTTCTCACCCATGAAGCTGATCCAGGCGGGTGTCGTGCCTGCCCTGGAAAGAGTCGGGATCCTGTTCGACGCGGGAGAGTTCTTTCTTCCGCAGCTTCTGGCGGCGGCACAGGCCGCACAGGAGGTCTGCGACTACGCGCGCGGAATGATGGATCCCGATGCGGCCGGTTTTTCTTCCGGCAGGGTTCTCCTCGCCACCGTTGAGGGCGACCTCCACGACCTGGGGAAGAACGTGGTGGGTACGATCCTTGCCAGCCACGGTTTTGAAGTTGTCGATCTGGGCCGTGACGTCTCTCACGCAATAATTCTTGAAGCAGTCAGGAACAGAAGGCCGGACGTTGTGGGCCTTTCGGCGCTGATGACCACGACGATGCCTGAAATGGGCCGGGTTATCCAGGCCATGGAGAAAGAAGGTATTGATGTTCCCGTTGTTGTCGGAGGCGCATGCGTGACTCAGGGTTTCGCGGATTCCATAGGCGCTGCCGGGTACGCTCCCGACGCTGTTTCAGCGGTGGGGCTGGTGGCCCGTATCATAGCCGCGCGAAAGGAGGTGGGGTGAAATGTTCATAAGGGACATTTACTCGGACCGTAACCCTGTGATCTCGTTCGAGATCTTTCCCCCGAAGCGCGATTTTCCGCTGGAGACCGTCTATGAAACCGTAGAGGCCCTCCACGACCTTGAGCCGGATTTCATCAGCGTCACGTACGGCGCGGGAGGCAGCAGCCGTGACAGGACCGTAGAAATAGCCTCCGAACTCAAGTGCCGCTGGAAGATCACCCCCCTGGCCCATCTCACCTGCCTCGGCTCGTCGCGGGAGGAGATCGACGGTGTTCTGGGCAGGCTTGAAGACGCTGGGATACGCAACGTTCTAGCCCTTCGGGGTGACCCGCCTGGAGACGGCGCTCCTGTAGGGGAGGGTCCTTTCAGGTATGCGGCAGACCTTATAAGCCACATTCACGAAAAAGCCCCGGGAAAGTTCTCTGTCGCCGCGGCTGCGTATCCCGAAGGCCATGTTGAGTGCGACTCGCCCGAAAGAGACATTGAGTACCTGAAGCGCAAGGTCGACCGCGGCGTCGATATTCTTATGTCCCAGCTTTTTTTCGACAATGAGATCTTTTTCCGGTTCGCGGAGAACCTGGACAGGGCTGGAATAAACGTGCCGATCGTGGCGGGGATCATGCCTATACTGAAAGTCAGCCAGATCAGCCGCATCGTCTCGCTCTGCGGGGCCTCCATACCGCCAGGGAGCGCCAGGCTCATGGCCCGTTATGAAAATTCTCCCGAGGCCCTCTACGAGGCCGGGATCTCCTATGCCACGGGACAGATAGTGGATCTTCTCGCCTGGGGAGTCCGGGGCATTCATCTGTACACCATGAACCGACCTGATGCCGCCCGCTCGATCATGGAGAACATCACCTCCGTAAGGAAAGCTGGCGGCACGAGGGAGATCCGGGAATTCTGACAGAGGGGATCCCCGGCGGGCTTACAATTTTGCAAAGCCTCTTGCCGGCGGTGTTACAATAGTATAGTTTTGAAGCAACAATTTGAGCGAGGAGTAAAAAAAGTGACGAGATATCGTTCTATTTTCCTTTCAGACTTGCACCTGGGAACAAGATGGAGCCGGCCGGAACCGCTCAGGGAATTTCTGGGCAAGGTCCAGTGCGACTTTC
Source organism: Synergistaceae bacterium UBA4088 (assembly GCA_002382605.1). GTDB lineage: Bacteria > Synergistota > Synergistia > Synergistales > Thermovirgaceae > UBA2252. The sequence goes on from DFYG01000127.1 coordinate 14,437, forward strand.
TGTACCTTGTCGGGGATGTCGTCGACGGATGGAAGATCTCGCGTCTCTCTTCCCTGAGCCACTCCCACAGGGAAATTCTGCGCCGGTTCGGCGCTCTGGCCAGGGAGACGAAAGTAACGTATATTCCCGGCAATCACGACGCTTTTCTTGACCGCTTTCTTGGCGGGAGTATCGGAAGGATCCTTTTCCGGGACCGTGTTTTTCACCGGACCGCGGATGGACGGAGTTTCCTTGTGTCACACGGCGACGAGTTCGATGGTGCCGCCCATATATCGGGGCTACTCAATACGCTGGCGGAGAGATCCTACGATATGGCCCTCTGGGCGAACGCTGGCATGAACCTGATCCTTCCCCTCGTGGGCATGAAGAAACGATCCATGGCGTTGTTTCTCAAAAAGAAGTTCAAGGCCATGGCCGGAGCCTTCAGCGGCTTCGAGAGCAGGATCATAGGAGAGGTAAAAAAAGCCGGTCTCGACGGCGTGATCTGCGGGCATCTTCACAACCCCGTCATAAAGAGAGTCAGGGACGTCGTCTTCTGCAACTGCGGTGACTGGGTTGAGAACTGTTCGGCACTGGTTGAGCACCTCGACGGCCGTCTTGAGATGCTGAGGCTGAATGACTCAGGCGACATGGTAACATGTAACTCGTAACTCGTGACTCGGAAAAGCCCTAAAAACAATGCCTGTGTATTCATATTGAAGTTTCAGGTACCATGCCCTGGGGTTTTCCATTTACGAGTAACGAGTCACGGTTTTCCAGGTTTCCCCAGTCACGAGTAACGAGTCACGAGTTACGGTTTTTCTGCAGTTACGACTTTCCTTCTTGACCTGTTTCTGCAAAAGTGATATAAAACCTTCTAATACCTGTACATGGAGGCTGGCATGAGAAAGAAAACCGTTTCCGTTACCTGCACCAGCTTCGCTTTTACCTATTATTACGCCAACGTGGGACCCCCTCTGAGGGCCGACGCTTAGGCGTCTATGCTTTCCGAGGCCGGGGTCCCCATAAGGGGACCCCGGCCTTTTTTTATTTTTACATCATCATGATCATCATCGAGAGGAGCTGGGTTTCAGTGGAGAAAGACGAGATGCAGACGCAGGGCTTGCGAAAAACCGTACGGGCGATGTGGGACGAGGTCCCTTTTTACAGATCCCGAATGGAGGACATGGGGATCAGCCCCGAAGAGATAGGGTCGACTGAAGATCTGCAGAGACTCCCTTTCATGACGAAGTGCGACCTCCGGGACTCATATCCAATGGGGATCCTTGCCTGCGACACTGAAGAAGTCGTGCGCGTACACGCCTCCTCCGGAACGACGGGCAAGCCCACCGTTGTTCCCTATACGAGAAACGACATAAGAACATGGGAGGAGTGCATGGAGAACTGCCTCCGTACTGCCGGTGTCGCAAGGGGGGACGTTTTCCAGGTGATCCTGGGGTACGGTCTCTTCACCGGAGCCCTGGGGTTCCACTACGGCGCGGAACATCTGGGGGCGATGGTCGTTCCCACAGGCGGAGGTTTCACCGGCCGCCAGTTGATGCTGATGGAGGATCTTGGAACTACGGTTTTTACAAGCACCCCGTCCTATGCCCTTCATCTCTGCGAGGAGGTCCGGAAGAATGGTCTTTCAGACAGGCTGCGGCTCCGCCTTGCGATCCTGGGAGGAGAGGCCTGGACGGAGGAGATGAGGGACCGCATAGAAAAAGATCTCGGGGTAATAGCTCTTGACTCCTACGGTCTGTCCGAAGTGATCGGCCCGGGAGTTGCAATGGAATGCCCTCTAAGGTCGGGCCTTCACCCGAATTGGGATCATTTCCTTTTCGAGATCGTCGATCCGGTCACGGGCCGTGTCCTGCCTGAAGGGGAGGAGGGTGAACTGGTAATAACATCTCTCACCAAGGAAGCCATGCCCGTCATCCGCTACCGCACACGGGACCTGACACGGTTCATACCGGGAAAATGCGACTGCGGCAGAGACGACATGCGCCTTGAGCGCATAAAGGGAAGATGCGACGACATGCTGATAATCAGGGGTGTCAACGTCTTCCCATCCCAGGTAGAGGCTGTCCTCGGAAAGATCGATGGCCTGTCACTTCACTACCGCCTTGATGTCTTCCAGCCGAACGGTCTGAAGGAGCTGAATGTCCTCTGCGAATCCGAGTGTGAACTCGAAGAGGCGGCAATGGCGAAGATGGAGAAGGAGACGTTGAAAAAACTGCACGAGAACCTGGGCATAAGGGTCGGTTTCAAACTGCTGGTTCCGGGAACGCTTGAGCGCTCCGCGGGAAAGGCTGTCAGGGTAATGAAGGTGGCATGAACTGAAGGTGTCAGACCTACACTTTTGACAAAAAGATATTTTTTCGCCGCCCCCAGCACGGGGTGAGTTTTTGTCAAAAGTGTAGGTCTGACACCTATCGCAAGGAGGAGAGAAAGATGCAGGAGAGGGAAAAAGAAGAGAAGAGACAGGAGTGCTGTGGTTCATTCAAAGGGGACGAACCATCCGTGAATCCCGTAGACCTTGATGTCGATTTCGAAGGGCTGCCGATGGCATGGAAGGAAGCCAGAGAGGCCTCTGAAAGGCGCGGTTGATCCCGCGCCTTTCAGTCCATGAATGCGCCGAAGAGGGCCCCGAAATCGACGGAACCGATCACAGTATGCCGGTAATGTTCGCAGATCCCCCTGCGTGCCTCCTCGAGAGCAGGAGGGCGGATCCCGAAACGGATAGAGAGCGCTGCTTCCGCCATAGCGGCCAGTTTATCGCAGGCGTCTATGATCAACCCGTCGACGGGGTCCCATTCGTCGCTGTTGAAACGCGAGTTCATCTCCTCCGGTTTCAGCCCGGAGTTTATATGGCCTGAGGCAATATCGCGCGCCCTGTTGGAGAACTCGTCCCCGGTCAGGTAGCGGATCTCATCTCTCCATTTTCCGGGGAGCAGCGGAAGAAGCCTTGTCTCCATCGCCTCGCGTTCGTACTCCTTAATGAGATCCTCAAGTCCCCCCACCGAGCGTTTTACGGGAGATACGATGTCACGGGTGAGAACCTCGGGGAGGTCATGGAAGAGCCCGCCGAAAAACGCGTTCCTGAGCCTCCGGGGGCATGCGCCCTCTTCAAGGGCTGAGAAATATGACAGTGCCGCTACCACCAGGAGGTGTCCCAGGACCGATGTCGCAGGCACCCTCGGAAGTTGGGCCCAGCGGACCTGGAACCTGAGCTGTCCGCAGAGGTCTATGAAGGCGAACACTCCCTTGTCGGCCATTCCCTGGCGCATGAGGATCTCCTTCACTCCCGAGAGATCAAGGTGCTCATTGACCTGATCCTCGATCTCCTTCCGTGTTTCCTCGATTCCCCACAGCATGCTGTTCTGGGCGTATACCATGCGAAATTCCCACTGGGTGGCAAGATAATGTGCGGCTTTCAGTATGTGTTTTTCACGCTTCGAGAACTCCGGTTCTTCAAGGTAACGGCTGAAGCGGCCGAAAAACTCTCCGGAAAGCGCGGAAAGATCGGGAGCCGTCTTCTCGAGGACCCACTTGTTGAGTTTGGGTCCGTGATTTGCCATCATCCGGTGAAATACCGGGGGTTTTATGTCAGTCAGGACGACTCTCTGGAAGAAGCCGAAAAGTCCACCCTCCACAAGCGAGACCCAGTCGACAGGTCTTCCCGAATCCTCTTCGCATCGGGCTATGACCCACGCTATGGTCATCTTGTGCGCCTGCTTCGCCAGTTCGGTGAACTGCGCGGGGCGAGCGTGGTCGTTCCACCTGGTCATTGATGCGGCCGAGAAGAGGGTTTCCACAAGTCCTGGAGTGATCATCCCATGAACCTCCGATCTTTTAGGCAGTTTTTCCGGGTGTTCCCTACATCGCAGGAATACTCTATCATTTATCCGGAGAGGCGAGTGAAATAATGAAAAAGACGAACGCAGCCCGAATGCTTGAAAGCAGCGGAGTGAGCTTCGATCTGTGGAACTACGAGGTTGATCCGGACGATGTCAGCGCGAGGGCCGTAGCCGCGAAGATCGGGATCCCTCCGGAGCGGATATTCAAGACCCTCGTCGCCAGGGGTGACAGAACGGGTGTAATGCTGGCCTGTGTTCCCGGAGACTCGGAGCTCGACCTGAAGGCCTTGGCCTCCGCATCCGGCAACAAGAAGGTAGAGATGGTTCACATGAAGGAAGTCCTGCCGCTGACGGGATACATCCGCGGAGGGGTTTCCCCGCTTGGCACAAAAAAGACCTACTCCGTGTATATCGACGAAAGCGCATTCTCATTTGACCGCATCTGTGTTAGCGCCGGTGCGAGGGGAGTTCAGATATTCCTTGATCCGAAAGACCTGTCGCAGGCTGTCGGAGCAAAATCCGCCATCATAGCAAAACCCGACTGAGCGGACCCTTCTGTTTTTAGCCCCTGTTATTCTCCGGAAGGGAAATTTTCTTCCCTGGCGTAGTGTTCGACATCCCTGACGATGTTGTCGATATGCTTCAGCATCGCTTTTTCAGCAGCCTCCGGGTCCCTTCCGGCGATCGCCTCATAGATGGGCATATGGTCCCCTCCAAGGGAGCTGCCCTCCTGGCGGCGGATGCAGGCGAAGGCATGCTGAATATGGACATCCTGTCGGACCAGCTTGAGAGTGGCGAGCAGCACGCTGTTTTTGCCTGCCTGGGCTATTGCCTCGTGGAACATCCGGTCGATGACCGATATGCTGGGGATCTGATCCCGTTCTCCGTCGAGTATCTCCGCGAATGCTTTTATCCTGATAAGATCTTCCTTCGTTGAGTTGATGGCCGCAAGTCGGGCGGTCTCCCGCTCGATGGCTCTTCTGGCCACGAGAATGTCCAGCAGATCCCCGGGGGTCCGCATATAGAGCTCTTCGAGCAGTTCCTGGGCCAGCGTGTTGTTCTTGCCTTCAGCCTCAAGCTTCTCGAGGTGCTTCTGTCCTTTTGCCGAGAGGATCCGCCCTTTGTTGCTTACCTTTTCAACATACCCCTTTTCGTCGAGTTTCCAGAGAATGCGTCCGGCCGAGGCCATGCTCACGGGGGATCCCATCTCTCCAAGCGAACGGGCAAGGTAACCTGCGCCTACAGGCTCTGGAGCGCGTCCCAGCACCTGCAGCGCCATGAAGATATTATCGTTGTGAGTGACAGGATCATTCATGCTTTAATGACCTCCTGCTCGTGGTCTATCCTCCAAGATAGGCTTTCCGGATCTCTGGGTCCAGTGCGAGTTCGGGGCCCGGGCCGCTTTTCAGGAATCTTCCTGCCTCGATGATATACCCTCTGTCGCTTATCTCAAGAGCCCTGGTCGCGTTCTGTTCTACCAGAAGCACCGTCATGCCCTCGTCACGAATGCGGAGTATGGTCTCCATTACGGTTTCTACAAGGAGAGGGGCAAGTCCCAGCGTCGGCTCGTCCAGAAGCAGGATCTTCGGGCTGCTCATGAGCGCCCTGGAGATGGCGAGCATCTGCTGCTCTCCCCCGGAAAGGGTGCCCGAGCGCTGTTTGAGCCGCTCCCTGAGTATCGGAAAGAGCTTGAAACAGCGTTCCATCTCATCAATTACTTTTTGGTCGTTCTTGCGGCGGTAGGCTCCCATTATCAGGTTCTCCTGCACCGAAAGTGCAGAAAAAAGACGGCGTCGTTCGGGAACCAGCGCGAGTCCTCTGGCCACAATTTCATGAGGTTTGGATGGGATGGGACTGCCCAGGATCTCCACAATGCCTCCTGAAGACGCGACCACCCCGGCGAGAGTCCACATGATGGTGGACTTCCCGGCGCCGTTGGAGCCTACGATGGAGACTATCTCCCCCTCCCGCACGGAGAAGGAGATCCCCTGCACAGCGTGTATGGTCCCGTAATGGACGTTGAGATCCTCAACCCTCAGCGCGTTCATTTTCTTTCTTTCCCTTCCCGAGGTAGGCGGCAACGACTTTCGGGTTTCCACGGATCTCATCCGGAGTTCCCCTGGCCAGCAGCGTTCCGAAATTCATCACTATTATGGGCGAACAGATATTCATCACTAGGTCCATATGGTGTTCTATGAGCAGGATGGTCACGCGAAACTTTTCCCTGACTTCCGCGATCAGATTTGCCAGGCTTCGGGTCTCCTCCGGGTTCATCCCTGCCGCCGGTTCGTCGAGGAGAAGAAGAGTCGGATCGGTCGCAAGCGCCCGGGAGATCTCCAGCTTCCGCTGCAGGCCGTAGGGGAGCGTGTTCGCCTGGTAGGATGCATACTTTTTCAACCCCATGTCGGAGAGGAGATCGAGGGCCTTGTCGCAAAGATCCTTTTCCATTTTGCGGGCTCCCGGGGTTCCCAGCATAGCGCCGGTAAAGGAACACTTCTCACGCTGAAGCAGGGGTGTGAGTACATTTTCAAGACAGCTTCTCCGGTTGAAGAGACGGATGTTCTGGAACGTCCGGGCGATGCCTTTCCGGACAATGCTGTCGGGCCGGTCTCCCCCGATCTCCTCCCCGCGGAAGAGCATGGTCCCGGCGGTGGGTCGGTAGATGCCCGTTACGAGGTTGAAGACCGTGGTCTTTCCCGCACCGTTGGGGCCTATTATGCCGGTTATGGATCCCTCTCCTACTCCAAAGGAGAAGGAATCAACGGCCCTGATGCCGCCGAAGTTCTTTGTCAGTCCTTCAACGGAGAGAAGGGGTGACTGCGCGGCTGTCATTGTTTTTGCCCCCCTTGTACCCCGGTTTTTTTGCGGAAAAACGACGAAAGTTCAGAATATCCCATAAGACCCTGGGGGCGGTAGACCATTATGAGGACCAGAAGGAGGCCGTAGGCCACAAGCCGCCACATCTGGGCTACCCGCAGTGCCTCTGGAAGCGCGATGAAGACGAAGGAGGCGATAAGGGGTCCGGAGATGCTCCCCATCCCTCCGGCGATGACCGCTGCGAGAAGCTGGGTGGACTGCAGGAGCGTGAACATCACAGGCTGGATGAAGGAGAGGAAGTGTGCCAGCAGTCCCCCGGAGAGACCGCAGTAGACAGCGCTGACCGCAAGGGAGAGCAGGCGCGTCTGAAAGAGGCGAACTCCCGCCATCTCGGCGGCGATGGGATCTTCGCGGATGGCGATGCACGCCGCGCCCCACCGGGACCGGAGGAAGTTCCGGGCTATCAGTACGCTCCCTGCAAGGCAGACCACAACAATGGGCAGGGTCGTGAAGTTGTCGATGCCGGGGAGCCCCCTGGCGCCGTTCGTGATCTCGAGGTTTTCCAGGATCACCCTGAAGGCCTCCCCGAAACCCAGAATTGCTATCGCGAAGTAGTCGCTCCGGAGCTTGGCGCGGAGGGTCGGGATGCCGATCACGAGGCTCACAAGACCCGCTGCCGCAGCTCCCGCAATTAGAGCGAGGGGAAAGGGTATGGAGTAATAATAGGTAAGAATGGCGGATGTATAGGCCCCAACGGCCACGAATGCGGCGTGCCCGAAGGAGAATAGTCCGGTAAAACCCGTGAAGATCGAAAGGCCCAGCACGGCGATCATGTTGATGCCCGCAAGAACAACGATCGAAAGGATATAGTCCATGGCTATACCTTCTCCTCGGTGTCCTGGCCGAGGAGCCCGTTGGGCCTCCAGACAAGGAAGGCTATAAGCATGCTGAAGCTGAACACATCCCTGAGAACGCTTGATACGTAGGTCGATACGAAGGTCTCCACAATTCCCAGCAGGAGTCCTCCTACAAGCGCCCCGGGGAGGCTTCCAAGTCCGCCGATGACGGCTGCGATGTAGGCCTTGTTGGTCACCCACCCCATCGTGGGGTAGACAAGATACTTTATTCCCAGAAAGACCCCCGCGACACCCGCGAATCCTCCGGCGAGGAGGAAGACGATAGCGATAAGCCTGTCCAGGTCAACTCCCATGAGGGAGCACATGGTCATGTCCGATACTCCGGCGCGGATCGCTATCCCTGTCCTTGTCCGGTTGATGAAGAGATGAAGCCCCAGTATGGCGGTGAGGGCGAAAAGGAAAGCTCCCACGTCGAGGAGACTGATGCTGCTCTCTCCGAGGTTTATCACCTGGCGGCCGAAGAACTCGGGAAAGGCGTAAAAACGTGAACCGATCGTGGCATAGACAAGATTCTCAAGAAAGACAGCGCACCCCATGGCGCTGATCATGAGATACAGGGACGGGGCTTTCCGCCTGCGGAGACTGGAATAGGCAAGGCGCTCGTTGAGCACGGCGATGATCCCCGCGCCGGCGATGCTCCCCGCCAGGACGAGGCCGAATCCCAGGCTGAGCTTCGTCGCCAGGGCGAGCCCCACGTATGCGCCTAGCATGATCACGGCGCCGTGCGCGAAGTTGCTGAAGTTAAGCACGCTGAAGACGAGGGAATAACCCACAGCCATCAGAGCGTAAATTCCCCCTATGGAGAGGCCCGTTATGAGAGTTTGAAGAAACAATCCGGCCCACACATCCTTTGCGTATATTTGGGAATGAGACGGCCTCCTCCGGGTTCCCTGTTGCCGGACGGATCGCGGAGGCCGGGGAGTACCGTAACAGGGGATCTCCCCGGCCTGGACGGATCTGGTTCTCTTCTATTCCGTGGATACGAACTTCTTCACGAACTTGAATGTCTTGTTGGTTACGTCCATCTGCTGTATCACCGCGGGTTTGTCAAGCGGGTTGTGGTTCGCGGGGTCGATCGTTAGAGGGCCGCTGGTGACCTTGATGTCCTTGAGGTTCGCAAGCGCGTCGGCGAGTTTTTCTCCGTCGGTGGTTCCGGCCTTCTTCAGTGCCTCGACTATCATTATCAGGGCATCCTGGGCCATGACGGGGTTGGGCAGGACGGGGTCTTCGCCGAATTCGGCCTTGTATTCAGCCACGAAATCCTGAATGTCGGGGTCGGCCAGGTCGGTGAGGTTGACGAAGTATCCGCCGTCGATGGCACTTCCTCCGAGTTCGATAAGGTCGGGGCTCCCCCAGTTGTCGGTTCCAAGAAGAATC
>DFYG01000177.1 GCA_002382605.1 Synergistaceae bacterium UBA4088
GAAGGTCTTAAGCCGACCCGGTCTGACATCGACAGAACCACTGTTTTTTATAAACAGAATAATTGTCTTGGTATATAAAAGGCTCATAAGAGATCGATACAGGCACAAAGGAGCATTGCCTGAACGTAGCGTACCCATTGATATCCCGGAAAAAGTGGACAATGTTTCTTGGAAAAAGGGGGCGACAGGGATCATCCTGTTGAAAAGGGGCATTGATATCCAATGAAAAAAGAGCTCAAGACTTCAGTGATCATTCCCGCCTACAACGCCGAGAGGACCATTTCAGAGACTCTTCGCAGCCTTCTGGCTCAGACTGCAAGGGATTTCGAGATCGTTGTTGTAGACGACGGNNGTGTTCACGCAGCAGAACAAGAGGCAGAGTGCGGCAAGGAATCTCGGAATAAAAAAGGCCGAAGGCAAGTACGTAATTTTTCTTGACGCTGACGATCTTGCAGAAAAAGAGTTCATTGAAAAGCTGGTCCGGGCAGTTGGAACTGCCCCCGGGATCGATATCTCGTGCTGTTCCTACAGCCTGCTTTATCAGGACGGCAGAACCAAGCCTAGAAAGCTGCCATCAGGTCCTGGGAAGCAGATCCTTCCAGGACGTGAAGTCTTGATAGATCTGCTGAAAGAGACCATTGAGGTATGGTCAGGCAGCGCCTTGTACCGACGTGCTTTTCTCCTGGAAAACAATCTCCTGTTCGACGAGAAGATGACCATGGGACAGGATATAGATTTCCGCTGGAGAGCTTTCTTCCATGCGGAGAAGGTGTTCCTGGAACCGGATGTTCTGGTTCACTATGTGCAACACGATATTTCCGTGACCAGGGCTTTTGATCCTGTACGCTATCCACCCTCCACCTGGCTCGACCCTGCACTTTTCCAGTGCTATATTGAAAAAAATAACGGCAAGGACGAAAGACTCGGATACGTTGTGCAAAACATGGTCGTTCCCAGGTTTTTGCTAAGAAGGTTGAGGCTCTACGTTTTCTATGGTTTAAGCGATCTTTTTTGGCAAACCCTACAGATGGCAGAGACAAGAGCCGTTCTTAAAAGGGGTTTCAGAGAGATGGCTTTCATATCGCCTGGTATTAGCCTGAAATGTTTGTCTTTTCTTGTTTCGCCGGAGATCATGTACCGCAAGTACAGGATCCAGCGTGAAAAGATCAGGCGTTAGACTGATCCCGCTTCTGGAGTATGTTTGCCCGACTGACGGCTTGAGAAAAGGGCAGGAAAGCATCATTCAGGTTCAGTTCTTCTATCCGCCTGTTATTCGGGGGAAAGAGCCTGATGCAAGTTGAAAACAGGAACTGTCCCATTGTCATGTTTGTAATGAAAGAAAAAATGCCGCTTGTTCCCGGGGAGTGACCTTCTTTGAAGATACTTCACTATGTTGATGAAAACAGACTCTCCTGGGCGATTCCCTGGACCCAGATCATCGGTTGCCTTGGGTCTAAAGGAATTATAAATGTTGTCGTGTGCAGGCCGGGGGGTACCCTTTCAGAGATCCTTTCAAATGCCGGGATAGAACATTTTGAATACCGTCCCCTTGTTTCCGCTGTTCCGGTTCTTTGCAAGGGTTTTGAAAAGCTCCTTAAGCTTATTAAACCGGACATCATTCATACGAGATTGTCATCGGCGGCAAATATTGCCGGCTTCTGGGCAAAAAGAACGGGCATTCCCTTAGTGTCGACCGTTGATAAATTCCCCAAGGCAAGATATTACAAAAACTCTGACTGCCTGGTGGCGGTTTCGAATTCCGTCCTTGCTCATTGCAGTTCATGGGGTTTAAAGGGGATTCCGATCAAAGTCATTCCTAACTCCCTGGATGTCTGCCATTATCGGCCATCAGGCTTTGACAGAAAGTCCTTCCGTAGTCAGCACTCCCTAGACCCCTATGACAGGGTGATACTTGGTGCGGGGAGATTGGTGTCCTGGAAGGGTTTCGACCTTCTTTTGAGATCCCTTTCTCCTATTGCCGACAAGCGGAAAGTCGAATTGTGGATTGCTGGCTCAGGGCCGGACGAAACAAAATTGAGGGAGTTGGCAAAGGAATTTTCTGTCAATGTCAAGTTCTGGGGTTTCGTAAGTGATATTCGTCCCCTGATGTGGGCTTCCGACCTGTTTGTCCTTCCATCGGTGGAGCCGGAACCTTTCGGTCTTGTCCTTCTGGAAGCCATTGCCGCCGGTGTTCCGGTTATTGCTTCAAGAGCAGGAGGAGCGGTGGACCTGGTAGAAAGAGAAGACCTTCTGTTCAGGCCAGGAGATGTTTCGGATCTGGAGGCAAAGATACAGGCCATTCTTGAAGGGAACAGATTAAAGGAGATGGCGAACTATTCAAGAGCAAGAGCTTCCCTGTTTGACAATCTTGCGGTGTTGAACAGCTTTCTTGAGATTTATCGATCATTGGCCTGAAGAAACATGGGGTGTGCTGTAAAACGGCGAGCTAATAAAAGGGGACAGGAGAGTTTCGCTTTAGGTTGTATACGATCAAGGAAAGAAAAACTGATCACATGGAAAGGACAGGATAATTTCTCCGGGCCAGACATGGAAGGTCTGATCTATCGGTCCGAATAAGAGGATCCTGGAAAGAGAAAGGCGAACAAGACAACATTAGGGGTGATTATCCTAATGGTTTCAGGAGATGTGCATGATGTCAGGGGAACAATTGAAGGGTCCCAGTGTAGTGTTTGTAATAAAGGACAATATCCGGGGTCATGAAAACCAGTCGGCAGGGGTTGCCTGGTGGCTGGGAGAGCTTGCCGGCGCCCAGATTGTAGATCTTGAAATACCCCGGCTTACCGGGTTGCAGCGCTTTTTGTCATACAAGATCCAGGCCGGAAGGTTAAGGTATGGCCGCCCTGAGTATTGCCTTAAATGGCTGGAGGCGGCCGATCCATCGGGTTTGTTTTTATCTGTAACTGAGAAGATGCGATCTGAGGGAGCAAGGGCAGATGAGGTGTTGTTTCTGTCCGCCGGCAGCTCCGGCGCACCATTCTGCCTGGCCCTGGCCAGGGCGACTGGAGGAAGGTGTGCCTGCGTAATGACACCCTCCGTTCTGGGAACCGAACCCTTCGACTTTGCCATCGTTCCCGAACACGATTTTCCCAGACCTTCCTCCAACCTCCTTGTAACCCTTGGGGCGCCGAACATGATCCGGGAGGAGCTGCTGAAAGAAGAGGGTTCCCTGCTGCTTTCCAGGTTCTCTTCCGAAGGCGAAAAGAGATGGGGGCTATTGATAGGCGGGGATGACGCCAACTACACCATACCCCCTTCCTGGGTGGAGGATGTACTGGTCCCCCTGCTTGAGGAAGCAAAAGATCATGGTGCCGACATATTTATGACCACCTCCCGGCGGACAAGGAATGAGACAGAGGAGAGAATTGAAAAGATCACGAAAAGGTTTCCTGACGTCAGGATGCTGGTCCTGGGGACGAGAGAAGCAGGGAATCCTGTACCCGGGATCCTCGGCATCTGTGAGCGTATATTCTGTACCGAGGACTCCGTTTCCATGATCTCCGAGGCAGCGACAGGGGGGCACGTTGTCCAGATCCTTGGTGTCGATAGGAGAAAGGGACTCCGAAAAACATTTCAGGAGCTTACAAGGAAAATTATAAAAAATGGAATTGTGCCAGTACATTTTTTGTGGGGTGCACCCCGCTTTGATCTCATGATAGACTCATTTTGCCGAAGAGGCCTGGCTGTGCGAGCCGATGCGTTTCCTGAAAAGAACCTGGTCCGGGAGCTGAAGAAAAAACCCGCAGGAATTTCTGATTTCAACGAAGCAAGGAGAGCGGCCGAATGGATGATCCAGAGGTGGGGCCTTTGAAGATCGCCGAGATCCTTCCCGAGTTTCACGAGGGTGGAGTGGAACGACATGTCCTCTTGCTCTCAAACGCTCTGGCCGGGATGGGGCACCAGGTCACGGTAATAACCGCAGGCGGTAAACTGGAGGAGAAGCTTGATCCGGGAGTCGAGATCTGGAGACTGCCTGTTCATAGAAAGAACCCCGTCACAGGGCTTTATTCGGCATTGAAGATAGCCGGCAGGGCAAAACGCGAGGAATGGGATATCCTTCATGCCCATTCGCGTGTTCCCGCCTGGATAGCGTGGTGGACAGCCTCGATGGCCGGAATCCCATGGGCTGTAACGGCTCACGCCCGATACAGCCTTAATTATGGCCTCAGGCCGATCAGGGAAGCCGATGGAGCGATTTGCGTAAGTCTGGCGGTCCAGGAGCATTTGAAAGGTCTTTTGCCGAAAAACAGCGTGGTGATAAGGAATGGATTGCCCCCTTCCGGATGCAGATGGAAGGGGAGCGGCGGCGATGCGAGACGCCTGCTTTTCGTAGGCAGGCTCACGAGGATAAAAGGTCTTCATGTCGCTCTGGAAGCGTTATCGGGCCTGAGGGACAGAAGATGGAGCCTTGCAGTTCTGGGTGATGGTCCCCGGAGAGAGGAGCTTGAGGATCTTTCCCGATCTCTTGGAATATACGAAAGGGTCCGTTTCCACGGCTTCTGCGATGACCCTGACGAGTGGATGGCGAAAAGCGATCTTCTGCTGTACCCCTCACTGGACGAGGGAATGGGGCTGGTCCTTATGCAGGCCATTCAGGTCGGGACCCCGGTCCTTGCCTCTGACATAGAGCCCGTAAGAGAGCTTGTGGGAGATAATGCCAGTCTCTTGCCTCCGGGTGATGTTCCTGCCTGGGAGAAGGCACTGAAGGAAGTGTTCGATGAAGTGATTGTCCCCCGAGTATTCGACACGGTTTCGGTACCCACAGATCATGAAATGGCTTTAAGTACCAATGTTTTCTATGGAGATATCCTGGATTCTCTGATCACAAAATAAAACCTTGAATTGCCAGTTTGAATGATCCGGAGGTTGAGGCCTGCCTTATGCATGCAGGCGCCCCATGAAATAAGGAGAAACCGCTATGTCCGGCTCAGGAAGGTTCACAGATGCACGATAGAGATCTTCAGGCCTGGACGAACGGAGATAAAACTTGCAGAAGAAGATGGGTGGATCCACGGCAAACATTCAAGAGCGGACTATTCGGGATCTTTAATAGAGGTGGAGACTGTGAGTCTGAAGCGGGAGGCCCTGAAATACGTTAAAAATCCCTTGAAAATCATTCCGAGGCTGGAGGCAAAGATCACGGAACCGTTCAACCGTGTTCTTGCGCTTGCCTGGGTGCGCCTGAACGGGGTTGAAAGGCTTTGCGCAGGGCGCAGGATCTTCCTTTTCGGCGCTTTCGGCGGGCGCCGATACGGCGACAACAGCGTGGCTCTTTTCGAGCACATGGTAGAACACCATCCTGAAGTTGATTCGTACTGGGTGATGCGGAAGGATGTCTATAAGGAACACTTGAGATTTGGGCGACTCCCGTTTCCCGATAAAGTGGTTTTCAAGGGCAGTTTTCGTGCGAACATTCTGGCTTTGATCGCGCAAGTGCATGTCTATTCCCATGGGCATTACGACGTGACGGATTATTCCAGGGATATTCTGGCGAAAACGTGTCTGGTTCTGTTGGGTCACGGGGTAACCGCTTTAAAAAAAAAGACCTTCAAGTCTCGTGCGTCAGACCATGAGATCGCAGGCATGGCCGCAACGGCTGATTTCGTCATCGCAGGTTCCGAGCAGGAAGTCAGGATAAAGAATGAAGAGTGGCATATACCCATTGAAAAGATCATCCTTACGGGCTTGCCTCGTTATGACAGGCTGCTCCGGTTGAGCAGGGAACAGAAATCCAGTGGAGAGGGCCGGATCCTTTACATGCCCACGTGGAGGGACTGGAACTCTCGACGCCTTTTGTTGAAAGGGAGTGAATTCTTTAGCCAGATAAGGGATTTTCTCGTGACTTCAGGTCTGGACGGTTATCTACATGCGAAAGGCGTCCGGCTTGATCTCTACATCCACATGTGGATGAGGGAGTTCTTTGATGACTTCAAAAAGGAATTCGATCTGCAGTCGGTGAACCTGTTACCTCAGATCATAGATATTCAGAAGATCATCGTTGATAGCTCACTCCTGATAACCGACTATTCAAGCGTATGCTGGGATTTCCTCCTTCTCGACAAGCCTGTGCTTTTCTACCAGCCCGATCTTGATGAATATGAAGAGAAACGGGGTGCCTACATCGACCTGAAGAAAGACCTGTTCGGACCTGTTGCGTACAATGGGCCTGCTGCAGCCGATCTGGTCAGACAGTTTGTCGAAAACAGATTCAACCCGGAACAATTCAAGGATCAGATGGAGCGTATGAAAAAGTGGGCCTTCACGTACACTGATGACCGGAATTGTGAACGGGTTGCAGGATATTTAGTCTAGGAGTCTGTCGGGCTTAGCCCGCTCATTGTAGCAGGGGGGTCATAGCAGGGGGGGCAGGCCTACGCTTTTGACTATTTCAGGTTTTCAGCTAACCTCTTTAGCTCTTCCCTCAGATCCTTGTCCCTTTCCATCATGTTCTCAAACCTGCCGCAGGCAC
>DFYG01000122.1 GCA_002382605.1 Synergistaceae bacterium UBA4088
AAGAAGAGGTTGTGCAAAGGTCTCTGTCCAGCTTCGCTCGTACAGAGGAGTTGTTCCCCCTGTACGTTCCGCCTGTGTATCTTATGAAATCGTCCGGCTCCCACATACTTTTTACCGTTGATCTTGAGGACTGGTTCCAGGTTGAGAATCTCAGGCAGGCCATTCCCTTTGCCTCCTGGGCTTCACGTGAATTGCGGGTTGAAAAAAATACCCATTCCATTCTTGATATCCTTGATTCCCTGCAACAGAATGGCGAGGACGGTCCGGCTCGCGCCACCTTTTTTGTTCTGGGATGGATCGCCGAACATCTGCCGGGCCTGGTGTGCGAGATACATTCTCGGGGGCACGAAGTGGCCTCCCACGGCTATTTTCACCGGCGCTGTTCTGATGAGGCCTCATTTGGAGCGCTGGAAAAAGACCTCGTCGACAGCAAAAATCTTCTGGAAGACATCACCGGAGATCCTGTCCATGGATATCGAGCCCCCAGCTTTTCCATCACCGACGATCTGTTGAAGGTGATAGAGGCCAGCGGCTATTCCTATGACTCGAGTTATAATTCCTTCGGCATGAACAGGCGCTATGGCAGGGTGGACCTTGGGCAATACGCGAAAGAGGGAATTTCCATCAGGATTTCAGGCACCTTCCACGAGATCCCCGTCAGCAATCTGGATGTGCGCGGGAGGATTTTGCCGTGGGGAGGGGGAGGGTATTTCCGTCTCATTCCTCTTTCTCTATTTCGCCGGGGCGTTCAAACTATACTGAAACGAGAAGGGGCATATCTATTCTACATCCACCCCTGGGAGCTTGACCCGGGCCAGCCCAGAATCAATGCCATTCCCGCCTTTTACCGGTTCAGGCATTACGTAAACCTGGGGCGTACCGGATATAAGGTGTCGTCGCTGTTCAGCCGTCTGAAGGGGTGCCGGTTTGTCACCTGCCGCGATTACCTCGGTTTCGTGGGTGGAATAACGGAGTAACGTTTCCCGCGGCGTACAATGGAGCATGCGACACGGCAGCCCATATACCGCCCCATATCTCGTAAAAGGATCGTATCTTTCATGCCGGTGAGGATTGAGTTTCTGAAAAAGGACAGCGAGGCGGCATGGGATGCGTATGTACTCAACCAACCCCGGGCAACGCCCTATCATCTGTCGGGATGGCGGCGGGCGATCGAGAGGATCTACGGGCATCGATCATACTGCCTGATCGCCCTGCGGGACCCGGCGGATTCATCCGATGCGGGGCCGGGGGGCATAGCTGGCGTCCTCCCCCTGATCCACCTGAAGCATTTTCTTTTCGGAAACTCCCTCATCTCACTGCCGTTCTGTGACATGGGGGGCGTTATTGCCGATGACGACGCGATGGAGGATGCCCTCGTCCGTCGCGCGATCCGGCTGGCGCGCGACGTGGGCTGCGAGATGATAGAACTGAGGCATGCTTTCCCCCATGCGTGCCTCTCCGAAGGGGAAGGAATATCCACGGATGAGCAGGTCCGGATCATCACCCGGCAGCACAAGGTCCGAATGCTGCGGGAGGTAATGCCATCATCTGAGGAACTGATGCGGTCCTTTAAGGCGAAGCTTCGAAGCCAGATCCGGCGGCCGATGAAGGAAGGCCTCTCTGCCGTCGTGGGGGGAGGGGAACTCCTCGATGATTTCTACGAGGTCTTTGCCCGGAACATGCGGGACCTGGGTTCTCCTGTTCATTCGAAACGATTTGTCAGAGCGGTGTCTGAAGAGCTCTCGGAACGGTCGAAGCTTGTCGTTGTCTACCATGAGAAAAGGCCCTTGGCGTGCGGCATGGTAATCGGGTGCGGGGACACACTGGAAAACCCTTGGGCTTCGGCCTTGCACGAGTACAGCAGGATGAGTCCCAACATGCTCCTGTACTGGGCGATGCTCGAGTACGCCTGTGACAGCGGCTATCGGTACTTTGATTTCGGAAGATCATCACCGGGGGAGGGGACGTACCGCTTCAAAGAGCAGTGGGAGGCGCGGCCGTCTCCCCTGTGCTGGGACTATATCACGACCGGCAGGGCGGTTGTCCCCGGCGGAGAAGAGGGGAGGGGCAGACGGATAGCTGCTGCGTTTTGGCGGAGACTCCCCGTCTCGCTCACACGCCTCATGGGTCCTGCCATGAGGAAACATATCGGGTTGTAGAAAACAATGATCCTCCGACGGACACTGCCGCCGACGGCGGCGCCCATATACTGCCGGGATATTGCGAACGGACTTATCGGTATCCTGCGGGGCAATTGGGAGATCGACCGCTTCGAGGGGGAGATCAGAGAGTATTTCGGGGTGCGGCACTGCTTCACCCTCTCGTCGGGACGGGCTGCCCTGACCGTCATCCTCCGCGCCCTCAGCGCGCTTCGTCCAGAGCGAAGCATCGTGGTCATTCCGGCGTATACCTGCTATTCGGTAGCGGCATCGGTTGCCCGCGCGGGCCTTTCAGTGAAGCTGTGTGACATCGATCCGCAGACGCTGGATTTCGATTACGCGCAGCTTGAAGATATCGCCATCCGTGATTCCCATAAGATACTGGCGGTCATACCGGCTCACCTCTTCGGCCTGCCTGCCGATATGGACAGACTGAAGGAGATCACCGCGGGTCGAGACATCTTTCTTGTCGAGGATGCAGCCCAGGCTCTGGGAGGGGAATACCGGGGGAGCAAGCTGGGAACACGGGGGGATGTCGGTTTTTTCAGCCTTGGCCGGGGCAAACCCCTCACGACAGTTGAAGGGGGAATCATTATCACCGGAAGGGACAATATCGCCCGGGAGATTGAAAAGCAGGTCCGGAGGATGGAACGGCGCTCGACGGTGCCGCTGATCGTCAAGGCGCTGCTCCTTGCCCTTTTTATCCACCCGCGGCTGTACGGGTTTCCCAATAGTCTTCCCTTCCTGAAGATCGGCGAGACGATCTACGACGAGGCGTTTGAACTGCGGCGCCTGTCTCCCTTCCAGGCGGGTCTGGCGAGGGGGTGGCGGGGTAAGATCCAGCGTTTGAAACTGGCGCGCAAGGAACGGGCTCTGAAATTTCTGCCCTTGGGCCGAAGCGGTTCTTTCCATAGCTACGTTTCCGACAAAAATACGCTGCCGGATCTTCTCCGGTTTCCGCTCCTTTACCGAGAAGCGCTTTCCAAAGAGAATGAGAGGCGTCGGAGTGCGATGGACAGGCTGGGTATCGTCCCGTACTACCCAACCTCCATTCACGATATCGGGGACTTGAAAGGCAGATTTACAGGGGAGCAATACCCCGGTGCGGACGAAGTGGCAGCACACCTGATAACGCTCCCCATTCACCCGCTGGCATCGGAGACCGACGCGGAGCGGATCATCAGCTTTCTGAGAATAAGGCCTGATTGATGGTTCAAATCGAGTTGAACCCGTGTATCGGACATGCCATAATGGTTTAGAATGAATAAGAAAACGGCTGCGATCTTCATCTGTATACTTGTCGGTGCGGGTCTGATTGTCCAGAACGCCTCGGCCAGGCTTTCTGACAGGTTTGCAGGCTTCATGAAGGAGATGACCATCTCTGAAGACGTAATCACCGAAGGGAGTTCCTTTGATGTCCTCTACATCCTTGGTGGTTCCCCATCGAGCCTGAGGGAGAAACACGCAAAAGTGGGACGCCTCTCCGGGAAAATAGAATATAAGAAAATTATGATACTTGACAGACCCGGTATCACCGAGTACAGCAAAGAAGTGGGCCGAAACCTCACCAGCAATGAGTGGTCCGTCCGTGAGTTGGAGAATCGGGGGATCAAAAAACGGGATATTGAACTGGTATCGACAGAAAAGGGGTATTTCGGCACCCTCGGCGAAGCGAGGGCGGTGACGGAATTGATGAAAGTGCGGGGATACCGCACGGCGCTTCTCGTTACGGCTCCGCACCACACGGCGCGGGTCAAGAGGAGCTTCAGCCGGATTCTGAGAGAGATAAACGGTGAGTGCTTCGTTACAAGTTCTGAAGAAAAGGCGGCGATTGGTGAGTTGCTTATGGAGAATATCAAGCTGGCGGTCTATACGCTGATCCTGCTCCCCGCGCAGGGTTGAAAGAGAGGCGCTTCCAACGGGATCGATGTGGTCATTGCAGGGCTTG
>DFYG01000142.1 GCA_002382605.1 Synergistaceae bacterium UBA4088
CTCGGCCTCCGCCAGATCTCTCGGCGCAGGTGTACACTTCCACTTTCTCGAGGCTGAGTGGGAGTTGTCATTCCTGAAGGACAAAGTGGGCCTGGACCCTGTCTCCTATCTTGAGGAAGCGGGACTCTTCGATCTATCGTCGACCATTCTGGCGCACGGTGTCTGGTTCCCGGCAGAATTAATTCCAAAGCTCGGTAATACGCCGGTGACTATAGCTCACAACCCTTCCAGCAACATGAAACTCGGGAGCGGGTTCGCGCCTGTTCCCGCACTTCTCGAAAACGGGGTGAACGTGTCCCTTGGTACTGATGGAGCAGCAAGCAACAACAGGCTGGACATGTGGGAGGAGATGCGGCTCTGCGCTCTGATCCACAAGGGTGTGACAAAAGATCCTACGGTGGTTTCCGCAAGAAGCGTGTTAAAAATGGCCACTGTGGCAGGAGCAAGGTCTTCGGGTTTTGTGGATGTCGGGCTCGTACGCGAAGGATGGCAGGCCGACCTCGTTCTGGTGGACCTGGACAGGCCCCAATATAATGGATGGGATCCAGAAAATCTCTTCGGCTTCATTGTATATGCCGGATCAGGCGGGGATGTTAAAGCTACCATGGCCGCGGGGCGGTGGTTATACCGCGACGGAAGTTTCCCCGAGGGTGAATTCGAAGAAGTGATGAGGCAACTGTCGCGATGCAGAAACGAACTGACAGGTTCCGCAAACGGTTCCTGATGATATAATCGCCTGAAAAAAGAAGGAGACGTCCCTATTATGCAATGGAGAAGCGGAAAAGAGCTGCGTGAACTTTACCTTTCCTATTTCGAAGAGAACGGGCACCGAAAATTCCCGAGTTTTTCACTGATACCCGACGATCCTTCGCTGCTTTTCACCATAGCGGGGATGGTGCCGTTCAAACCGTACTTCCTGGGTATGCGGACACCAGCCTTCAAGAGAGCAACTACGTCCCAGAAGTGCGTCAGAACCAACGACATCGACAATGTCGGCAGGACAGCCAGGCATCATACCCTGTTTGAAATGCTGGGGAACTTCAGCTTCGGTGATTATTTCAAGAGCAGGGCCGCAGCCTTCGCCTGGGAGTTTCTTGTGGAAAGAGTGGGACTTGATCCATCCAGGCTTTACCCTACCATCTACAGGGATGACGAAGAAGCCTTCCAGATATGGAACAGGGAGATCGGTGTCTCACCAGACCGCATTTTCAGGCTGGGTGAGGAGGACAACTTCTGGTCCGCAGGTCCTGTCGGACCGTGCGGTCCTTGCTCTGAACTCATCTACGACCAGGGCCCGGAATTTTCCTGCGGGAGACCCGATTGCGGGGTCGGGTGCGAATGCGACCGCTACCTGGAGATCTGGAACCTTGTCTTCATGCAGTACAATCGCCTGGAGGACGGGTCTCTGGAACCCCTCCCCAAGAAGAACATAGACACCGGGATGGGACTGGAGAGGCTCGCTTCGGTGGTACAGCAGGTATCCGGTGATTTCCAGACAGACCTTTTCAAACCCCTTGTGGACAGGTCCTGTGAGGTATGCGGTATTGAATACGGCAAGGGCGGCACAGGCGACATGGCCGCAAGGGTCATATCCGACCACTTCCGGGCGACGGCTTTCATGATAGCGGACGGAGTCCTCCCCTCGAACGAGGGGAGGGGATATGTCCTCCGGAGAATACTCCGGCGGGCCGTACGATTCGGCAGACTGAGCGGCGTTCATAAACCCTTCCTCATGGATCTTTATCCCGTTCTTGTCGATGTGATGGGCGATCCATACCGGGAATTGATAGACCAGCGTCCACTGATCGAGCAGGTTGTAGAGATGGAGGAAACCCGTTTCGGCAGGACGCTGGAACAGGGCCTCACTCTTCTCGAGAACGAGATCCGGTCGATCCGGTCCGGCAAAGGCACCTCGCTCCGGGGAGATGTCGCGTTCGAACTCTATGACACTTTCGGTTTTCCATTTGAACTGACCGAGGAAGTTTGCCAGGAACAGGGATTGAGCGTCAACCGCGATGGTTTTACCGAACAGATGGAGAAACAGAGGGAGCGTGCAAGGGCAGGTGCCAGGGTTTCAACAAGAAATACGAGCGGCCCGGTTCTTGACGGGATCCGGGAAGCATCCGGCCCTACGGAATTTGCCGGTTACGTCCGCAGCAGCCTGGAGACAAAGATCCTGGCCATTGTATCGGACGGGGCAGATGTTTCACGTGCCGTTTCAGGGGAAGATGTGTTGCTGATACTTTCTGAAACACCCTTTTACGGTGAAGGGGGCGGACAGGTAGGAGACCGGGGCAGAATATCAGGAGACTCCTTTATTGCCGAGGTGACCGACACCGTGAAGCATTCAGGGGACCTGACAGTTCACAAAGTCCGGATAACCGAAGGAGAGGCCTCCCGGGGAGACACAGTTCTGGCGGAGATCGATGAAGAAAGGCGGCGGGCGATCAGATCGCACCATTCTTCAACCCACCTTCTGCATGAGGCCCTCACAAGGGTCCTCGGAGATCATGTAACCCAGGCCGGCTCCCTTGTCACCGATGAATTCCTGCGTTTCGATTTTACTCACATGAAACCTTTGAACAGAAAAGAGATCGAGGATACCGAGGATATAGTGAACAGGGAGATCCTTGAAAACACCCCCCTCGAGATCATTCAGACGGATCTTGAAAGTGCCAGGGCACTGGGCGCAAAGGCCCTCTTCGATGAAAAGTACGGGGAAACGGTCAGGGTTGTCAAAGTACAAGGGTTCAGCGCTGAATTGTGCGGAGGGACCCATGTCGACGCTACGGGAGATATCGGCCCGTTCAAGATCATACATGAAGAGGGGATCGGCTCCGGGGTCAGGAGGATCACCGCGCTTGCTGGCATGTCATCCCTGGGACACTTCCGGAAACTTTCGGATACTGTGGAGGATCTGGAATCGCTCCTTTCCGTCCCAGGCGAAGCACTGGAAAAAAGGATAAGGGAGATCCAGGCTGAAAATAAAAAGATTTCAGCAGAACTTGAAAGACTGAAGCTGAAATCGGGACTCTCAAGGGTTGATGAACTTGTGGCGGGAAAGATCACGGCCGGACCGGTATCCGTCGTGCTGGGGCAGTACAGGGACATCTCGCTTGATTCCGTAAGAAGCGTGGGAGACAGTATCCGGCAGAAGATATCAGATGTCGTCATTTTTCTAGCCATCATCAATGAAGAGCAGGCCCAGATCATTGCCATGGCTGACAAAATGGCGGTTTCACGTGGAGTGGACTGTGGCCGCCTTGTGAGGGCGATCGCCGGAAAACTCGGCGGAGGCGGAGGCGGACGGCCGGACATGGCGCAGGCCGGCATAAAGGATCCCGAAAATATCGAAGCCGCCATCTCGGAGGTCCCTGGCATTGTTCTGGCAATGATCGAGGGGAAGCATTGAAAAGAGTCCTCGGGCTCGATATCGGGAAAGTGCGCATAGGCGTGGCCCTGAGCGATCCCCTGGGGACTTTCGCCCAGGGGATCGCTGTTCTTGACGCAGGTCGCGGCTGGATAAGTGCCCTGAAAGACATTGTCGAGGCCAACAGTGTGGGTGTGATCGTCGTGGGCATGCCGGTTCGGACCGATGGATCCAGAGGGCCGGAGAGCGAATGGGTGGAATCGATAATCGGAAGGATCCGCAGGGAATTTGAAGGGATCGAGGTTCTGACCTGGGATGAGAGGTTCACCACAACCGTGGCCGTAAAGTCGCTCATTGAGGGAGACGTTTCCCGCCGGAGGCGGAAAATGGTGGTCGACAAGGTCGCCGCTTCAATAATGCTGCAGGGCTTTCTTGAAAACAGGAGAAAAGGAAATGGAACTTCCTGAAGAGATAAAGCTTACCCCGATGCTGAAACAGTATCTTGAATGGAAGAACAGGTACCCCGATTGTCTGCTCTTTTTCAGAATGGGCGATTTCTACGAGATGTTCTTTAACGACGCAAAAATTGCATCGGGGATACTCGACATTGTCCTGACCGCAAGAGATCCCGAGAAAAAGATCCCCATGGCCGGAGTCCCTTATCATGCCGTTGAATCCTATCTGGAACGTCTTGTGGCTTCCGGCCGCAAGGTCGCGATCTGTGAGCAGATCACTGTGCCCGACGGGAAAAAGCTTGTCGAACGACAGGTTGTCAGGGTTGTGACTCCGGGAACCTTTTTGTCCGGCGAATCCTCAAGCGAGGGGCGTCTTGCGGCGATGAACATTCTGGATAATGGCGTTTCGCTGGCATTACTCAACTGTGCTACCGGGCTTCTCAGGGCAGGGACAATTTCCACTGAAGCGGCCACTTCAGAATTGGCAGGGTTTTCACCTGCCGAGATCATCGTCCCCGCGGGTTCGGAGAAAAGATCGGAAGCCGTAATTCCCTTCGGGGCGAAAAGCTCTCTCTCCGCAAGGAACCGTGACGACTTCAAGGCAGTGGAAGCCTCCAGAAGAATATGCCGGGATTGGGGACTTTCCACTCTTTCAGGTTTTGGTATTTCGGATGTCGATCCTTGCTGCGGCTGCGCCGGGGTACTTTTATCCTATATTGAAGAGACGCAGTTCCGTTCTACCAGAGGTGTTATCGAACTGCGCCCGATCCTCGAGAGATCCTCAATGTACATAGACCCGGCCGCGATCGAAAATCTTGAACTGACCGGGACCGGAGGGACCTCTCTTTTCGAATCCCTGAACGGATGCAAAACTTCAATGGGCAGACGGAGACTTCGGGAATGGCTCCTGCACCCCCTTCTCGACCCGGAAGAGATATCAGCGAGACAGGATTGCGTTTCATTCCTGATCTCCGAACCGGAAACAAGGTCAAGGCTTCAGGCTGCCCTGGCAGCCTGTGGAGATATGGACCGGTCGCTTTCACGGCTGGCCTTTGGCAGTTCCGGCCCTGGAGATACCGGAATAATCCGGGATACTCTCAGAGCGATACCGGCTATCAGAAAACAGCTGGAAAAGACGGGTATCCCGATCCGGCTGAAGGAGACCGAAGAGACATCCAGCCTTGGTATCCTTCTTGGAAGGGCCCTGAATGAGGATCTTCCCCGCTCGATCCATGCGGGGCAGATCATTCGCGATGGTTTTGACACTGTCATTGATTCTCTCAGAAATATTCAAAAGAACGAGAACGAATGGCTCGAGCGCTTCCTTGATGCCCGGAAAAGAGAAACCGGCATCAAAAATATGAAGATCGGATTCAACAGGGTTTTTGGCTATTACCTTGAAGTGAGCAGAACCTCCTCACATGGACTGCCAGATTCTTTCATCAGAAAACAGACGCTTGTGTCCGGCGAGAGGTTCGTAACGGAAGAGCTCAAGTCATTTGAAGAAAGGATGCTCTCCGCTTCTGAAGAGGCGAAGGAAAGAGAGGAGGAACTTTTTCGTGATCTGTGCTCTTCCATTATTGAATGTTCAGCCCAGCTCAGGGCTCTTGCGCTTTCTATAGCCGAGATCGACGTTCTTGCCTCTTTCGCGCAAACTGCGGCCATGAACCGCTACTGCAGGCCAACCGTAGACCTCGGGGATATCATAGATATAGAGGCCGGAAGACACCCGGTCGTGGAACATTCTCTTGGCAGCGGAGCCTTCACTCCGAATGACATAAGGCTGGATCCTGATGATTCCCGGATAGCGATAGTGACCGGCCCCAACATGGCGGGGAAATCAACATACCTGCGGATGACGGCGCTGCTGGTGATCATGGCGCAGGCCGGATGTTTCGTACCTGCAAGGAGCGCAAGGATCGGTATTATAGAGAAGGTTTTCTCCAGGATAGGGGCCAGGGACGAGATCGCCCGGGGAAGAAGCACCTTCATGGTTGAAATGGTAGAAACCGCCAACATACTGAATAATGTCTCTTCGCGAAGCCTTGTGGTCCTCGACGAGGTGGGGCGGGGAACATCGACGTACGATGGTATGAGCATAGCCTGGGCAGTCCTTGAGTATCTTCAGAATCCGGAAATTCGCAGGCCCAGGGTCCTTTTCGCCACTCATTTCCACGAATTGACCGTTCTCTCGGAGAGGCTCCCGGGTGTCCGGAACCTGAGTATGGCTGTGGAAGAGAGGGACAACGGAATAATCTTCCTTTACAAGGTGGTCCCGGTCCCGGCGGACAGATCCTATGGGATAGAAGTCGCGCGTCTTGCCGGGATACCTGATGTCGTGCTTAAAAGGTCCATGGAGATCCTTAAACGCTTCGAAAGCAAGGAAGGAATGGAGATCCCGGCTATTCCTGCAGCATCTTCCGCCGGGCAGCTGCCACTTTTCGGTGGCCTTTCCGAAGAGATGATCAGCGAGATCGCCGAGATCGAACCCGATGAAATGACGCCATTAAAGGCTCTTGAGATTCTTTATTCCCTCAGAAAAAGAGCCAGGGAGGCACTGGATCTGCGATGAAACCCATAAGACAGCTCCCGGATGATGTCTCAAGCAGGATCGCCGCCGGCGAGGTCATCGAGAATCCCGCTTCCGCGGTCAAGGAGCTTATCGAAAACTCCCTTGATGCCGGATCATCCAGGATAGTTATCCGGCTTGGAAATGGCGGAAAGAGCATGATCTCCGTGGAGGATGACGGTAACGGAATTCCTTTCGATGAGCTGCCACTTGCTATCGAGAGGTTTGCTACAAGCAAGATCGAGGATGTGAAAGATCTTTCCAGTATCCATTCCTTCGGTTACAGGGGGGAAGCTCTTGCAAGCATTTGTGCCGTAAGCCGTTTCGAGATCAGGAGTTACCGTCCGGGATCGGCCGGAGGGGGACTGCTTCGCGCCGCCGGAGGGACGATCGTTCTTCATGAACCCGTTACAGCGCAATCAGGGACAAGGATCCAGGTCGACGACCTCTTCTTCAACCTTCTTCCAAGGAGAAACTTCCTGAAGAGCGCCTCAACCGAGGGGCGGAGGGCAGCTGCAATAATCAGGGACTATTCCGCCGCTTTTCCCCGAACATCTTTTTCCGCCTACCTCGATGGAAGGGAGATCTTTTCGACTGACGGGATCCATGACAGGCTTTCTGTTCTTGCGAAAATATGGGGATCCGCCGGCGATCTCCGCCAGAACATCTTCAGCGAGAGCGGGGTTGACGTAGAGGCTGTGTGGTTGCCGTCTCCAGGCACCAGGAGAAGGGACGTAACCGTTTTTTTCAACGGAAGGCGTGTTCGTGATCCTGTGGTTCTGGCCGCTGTATCTTCCTGTGGTGAGGCTGCATCCGGAAACTGGATGTTATTCATTTCCGTTCCTGCCGATCTCCTTGATGTCAACATCCATCCAGGAAAAACCGAGGTCAGGGTCCATTCTTCCCTGCCTCTTTTTGAAACAGTCCGAAAGACCGTCATCGGACTGATCGAAGGAAACCATATTGATCCGGGCTTGATTATGTCTCCGGGGAGATCCTCAGGCGGTTATCGATCGGGAGGCGCTGAAAGAGGAAGGATCATGTCACTCCGCAACGAGCCCGGCAATTATTTTTGCAGGGTCAAAGAAGCGCCAGGGCCGGGTTCAGGAGTCGTTGGAGAAGTCCCGGTGGATCCGGATTTTTCCTATATCGGCCAGATGGGCTCGGGTTATCTCCTTTTCAACGGAGAAGAAGAACTTGTAGTCGTCGATCCGCATGCTGCCCATGAAAGGATCGTCTACGAAAAATTCTCCGCGGAGGAGAGGGGAGGCAGTTCACAGAAAATATCTTTTCCCGAACAGATACCTCCAACCCTTTCAGAACGGATCGGCGATTTTCGGGAGAGCCTTGAAAAAGAGGGGTTCGCTTTTGAGGAGAGATCCGGAGCGCTCTTCCTTGCCGCGATCCCGGATTCAGGATATTGTTCATCCCCTCTGGAAGCACTCAGGTCATGGATCAGGACGCTTGATGATCGAGCTGAAAATGTCCGGGGCCAGGAAGGCCGATCTGCCATTAAAGCATGCCACTCCTCGGTGAGACTTGGGGAAAAAATCTCAAATGAGGAAGCCGTAAGGCTTTTCGAGGATCTTTTTGCCTGTAAAAACCCCACTATGTGTCCGCATGGCAGGCCTACACTTATCCGCCTCCGCTCAAGGGATATTGCCCGCCTCTTCGGAAGGGAATGATCGATCTGTCTTCTGGAACAGCTGAAATTCTGGCAGTAATAGGGCCTACAGCTTCAGGAAAAACCCTTTTTTCACTTGAACTCGCAAAAGGTCTTGAGGGAGAGGTCGTATCGGTCGATTCACGTCAGGTTTACAGGTACATGGATGTAGGTACGGACAAGATCTCTCCCGGGATCCGCAAGGAAATACCCCATCATATGATAGATATCGCGGATCCGGCCGATGTCTTCACAGCGGCTGATTTCGTTTCCGGCGCAACGAAGGCGATCAGGGACATCCTTGCAAGGGGCAGGACGCCGATACTTGCGGGAGGGACGCCTTTTTACTATAAGGTCCTCTTCACGGATGTTCTTTCAGAGGGGCTTGAAAGGTGGCAGGATGTCAGGAGTTCCCATGAAACCCTCTGGAGGGACGGATATTCCGGCGACCTTTACGCGAAGCTGCTGTCACTCGATCCTGTCTACGGGAAACGTATCCATCCAAACGATGGCTTCCGGGTGATCCGGGCCCTTTCCATAATTGAAAAAACCGGAAGAACCCCGACATGGTGGAAAGATCACGGTCCGAAGACGAGGCCGGCTTTCCGGCCCTTTTTTATCGGTCTTTACCCGGGAAGAAATATACTTTACAAAAAGATAGAGGAGCGCGTAAGTGAACAATTCGCCGGAGGCTACCCGGAAGAAGTAGCGCAGCTTCTGGCGAGAGGGTACCATGCTGATCTTCCCTCGATGAAAGGGTTCGGATACAGGGAGTTGGCGGCCTTTCATGCCGGGGAGATCAGCATGGACGAGGCTCTGGAAGGAGATATTCGTTCGACCAAGGCTTTTGCCAGACGCCAGATGACCTGGTTCCGAAGGTTTTCCCCGGCTCTGTGGTATTATGTCACAGGTTCGGGGATCCCAGATCAGGCGAGGAACGTGATCGCTCTTTGGAAAGAAAGACACTGGAAACAGAGGTAAAAATCGAATTGAAATTCGCAGAACCAAGGGGATTCTGTTTCGGGGTTCGAAGGGCCATATCCACTCTTGAGGAATCCCTTGCAAGGTTCGGCAGGGTCTATGCCCTCGGCAGCCCGATCCACAACTCGCAGGAGATCAACAGACTTCGTACTCTTGGTCTGGTGGTAGCCGAAAGTCCCCTGGATGTCCCCTCGAAAGCCGCAGTTTTTATCAGAGCGCACGGGGTTTCGGGAGAGGTCATTGAACAGTTGGCCGCGAAGGGTTCCAGGATCATTGACGGAACGTGCCCCTTTGTAAGAAAAGCCCAGGAAAAGGCGGCATTTCTGTCCAGGGAGGGTTACATGGTGTTGATCCTTGGAGACAAGGATCACCCCGAAGTCCAGGCCATAAGACAGTTTGCCGGAGGATCTGTGAGCGTTGTCGACCCGACGGATGTTGATCTTCCTGCCGCACCGGGGATCTCAAGGGTCGGTATCGTTTCGCAGACGACACAGAGAAGGGAAACGCTCTCTCTTCTTGTTTCAAATGTCACAAGGGTGACCGATGAAGTCAGGGTTTTCAACACTATATGCGGGGCCACCGCGGCGAGGCAGGAATCTGTTGAGAGACTGGCGGGTTCTGTTGATGGTATCATCGTTATTGGCGGCAAAAACAGCGCCAATACGGCTAAACTTGTTGAGATATCCGAAAAAACCGGAACTCCTACCATTTGGATAGAGAATGACGGGGATCTGGAAAGCGGGTGGTTCAGGGGAAAAAGAACAATCGGGATCGCGGCGGGAGCAAGTACACCCGACTGGCTGGTCCACAAACTTGAAAACAGACTTGCGTCTGCAAAGAGCGCCAGGGAGGATGGATGGGAAGATGACTGAAGAGACAAGAACGGAACACGAAGTGGAAAACCCTGAAACCGGTTCGATAAAAAACGACAGCACTGAAACAAACGACAACACTGAAACAATGGAAAGCATTCTTGAAAAATACGAAGTTGGAGAAATTCACCGGGGCAAGACCGTAGAGGGCACTGTGGTCGAATCCAGCGAAGATGGCTGGCTGGTGGATGTAGGCTTCAAATGCGAGGGATTCCTTCCCAGGCATGAATGGAGCCACAGAGTCCTTGTTGAGGGCCAGGAAATGCCCTCTATAGGTGACACCGTCAGGGTACAGGTCGTTTCCATGAAGCAGGGTGAAGAATCACAGCTTCTGGTCAGCAGATGGAGAACCGAGTTCGACGAACGCTGGGACTCAATGGAAGAGAGTATCTCCAGTAACGAAGTTGTAGATGTTCGCGGCCTCCGCAGGGTGAAAGGCGGCCTTATCGTCGATTGCTTCGGTATCGAGGGTTTCATTCCGGTCTCCCATCTCGCAGAGGAGGGGCGCGGAGTCAACCCTTCCCGGCTCGTGGAGGATACGNNGGATACCTTCAGCGCCAAGGTGATCGAAAGGGACAAGAAAAAACGCAGGATCGTTCTTTCCCGCAGGGCAATTCTCGAGGCCGAACTCAACGAAAAGAGACAGGCCTTTTTTGAAAGCGCTGAGATCGGGCAGGTCGCCGAGGGGACAGTGTCGTCAATAACTTCCTTCGGAGCATTCGTTAACCTTGGTACAGTCGAGGGACTTGTGCACAATACGGAACTATCCTGGGGCAGGAACATAAAACCCAGGGAGATCGTCAACAAGGGCGACCTTGTCAAGGTCAGGATCATCGCGATAGAACCTGAGAACAACCGCATCTCCCTCAGCATAAAGCAGACGCAGCCAGATCCATGGGAAAAGATCAGCGAAAGACTCCGCGAGGGAGAGACCGTCACAGGAAAAGTTACCAATCTGACTGAATTCGGAGCATTTGTCGAGATAGAGCCGGGGGTCGAGGGCCTGGTTCATATAGGGGATATGAGCTGGCAGAGGATCAGGCACCCCAGAGAGGCTCTTCGCAAGGGACAGCAGATCGAAGTACAGATACTTGGGATCGACCTCGCAAGCAAGAGGATCAGCCTTGGTTATAAACAGCTTAACGACCCATGGCAGGGACTGGAGGACAGGTTCCACGTAAACGGAGAGTATCCCGTTAAAGTGGTCCGGCTGACTGACTTTGGAGCATTTGTCGAGATAGAGGAAGGTATCGAAGGTCTGATACATGTTTCGCAGCTGAGCAGAAAGCGGGTTGAAAAACCCCGCGATATTCTCACCGAAGGACAGGAAGTCGTAGCCCGCATCATAGAGATCAAGCCCGTCGAACGCAGGATCCGCCTGAGTATGAGTGTCATGGAAGATCCGGAGCCCCGCAAGGATCGCGAGCCTGAAAAACGCCGTAAAAAGAGTGATAGCAGGAGCGACAGTTCCCAGTTCGTTGACGGCGAGACCAACGTGACGATCGGAGACATCCTTAAGGCATCTTTGGAGGAATAATCCCCTTAACGGGCGGGATCCTGTTTATCCTGGTTCCGCCTGTTAAGGAACTAATGAAAGGAAGCGAATCCCGATGTCCGTGCACCGAATACGGGAGTATCCCGATCCAGTGCTGAGAGGCCGCTCGGAAAAAGTCAAAAAATTCGATGCTTCCCTTATGGATCTTATCAACGACATGTGGGAGACGATGGAAGAATATGACGGTGTTGGCCTTGCCGCTCCCCAGATCGGGATTAATCTCCAGGTAGCCGTAGTCGGATGGAGGGAGAGAAGGATAGTTCTCGTTAACCCTGAAGTCGCTGCTTGCGAGGGAGAGGACTTTCAGGAGGAAGGGTGTCTTAGCGCCCCGGGTTTCTATGAAAAAGTCGGCCGGCCGCAGAGGATCGTAGTTGAGGCCAGGGATGAAAAGGGAAACCCCTTCAGACTTGATGAAACAGGCTTTCTTGCGAGGGCCATCATGCATGAGATCGACCATCTTCAGGGAAAGTTGTTCTTTGACAGGCTTTCGCCTCTAAAAAGAAGATTTCTCAAAAGAAAACTTGATAAAAAGGAAGAAAGATGACCCTGAGCGATCCGCTCTGGTGCGCGGGAACGGGGTCCTTTGGAGCCCGATGCCTGTCAGTTCTGGCAGAGAGCACCCGGATCGACAGGGTGATAACGGCATATCCAAGACCAGCGGGAAGACATCTTGCAGAGAGAAAGACCCCTGTCGAGTCCGCCGCATTGAGACTTGGACTCCCGCTTTCCAGGACCTCGGATTTCACCAGCGACATCGACCTGTTGGTTCAATACAAAATAGAGCATCCAGCCTGCATTGTGGTCGTAGATTTCGCGCAGAAGATCGGAGAACCATTTCTGTCGCTTTCCGGGCCCGGGTGTCTTAACATCCATCCTTCCCTTCTTCCTGCCTACAGAGGCGCTGCCCCTGTCCAGAGAGCTATAATGAATGGCGAAAATACCACAGGTGTGACGGTATTCCGGCTTGTCCCCAGGATGGATGCCGGCCCGATCCTTGCTTCCAGATCCTTTGCGATAGGTCCCGATGAAACCTTCGGGGATATTTCTGAAAGGCTTGCCGTACAAGGTAGCCGTTTGCTTCTGAATAGTCTAGAATTGTTCAGGCAGGGAAGGATTTCCTTCAAAGAGCAGGAACATGAGAACGCCTCATTAGCCCCCAGGATATCCAAGTCGGAGACAGAGCTTAGATGGGAAAGACCTTCCAAAAATGTTCATGACCTGGTTAGAGCCATGAATCCGGTTCCTGGCTGCTTTGTTTTTTTGGGCGCCAGGCGCCTCAAGGTCTGGAGAACCCGGATATCGGACCTCTCTGGAGAAGCAGGAGAGATAGCTGGTTTTCTGGACGGCCATCCCGTTATCGCCTGTGGTACAGGATCTGTGGCGCTTTTGGAAGTACAGCAGGAAGGGAAACGAAAGACGGACGGAGCTGACTGGTTAAGAGGGACAGACCTGAAAAAGGGGGACAAGCTGAAATGAATCTTCTCCCGGGAGAGAACAACCCCTTCCGTATCAACTGCCAACGTCCATGGCCAAAGGCGATCGCTGTAACCGGAGCGCTCGGCTCCGGGAAGACCGAATGCGTTCTCAACATGGCGATCGCTTTCCGTTCCTGCGGCGAAGAAGTTACCATCGCCGATGTAGACATCATAAATCCCTATTTCTGCATAAGGCAGATCGCCGAGACCCTCCGTTCCGAGGGTTTCAGGATACTTACGCCTCCAGAGAGCGCCAGGTGGTCAGACATGCCCGTTATCTCTCCGGGAGTGGCATGGGCCCTGAGGTCCGAAGGGAGCCGTCTTATTCTTGATGCAGGTGGAGATGCCATAGGGGTCAGGGCCCTGAAGCAGTTTGCCGGACAGATAGTCGAAGCCGGTTACCTGCTTATCCTGGTGGTGAACCCCTTCAGGCCACAGACCCGCGATTCGGGGGGGATCGGGGATATGATCAGGAACATGGAGTCGATATCCGGATTGAAGGTGGGCGCGCTTCTGGCAAATCCGCACCTTATGGATGAGACTACCGGGGATGATCTCCTGTGGGGCTACAGGCAGGTATTTCAGGCCGGCGCTGACCTTGGCATCGAGGTGCTTTTCGGAACCGTTCCCCCACATCTCGCAGACGAAACGGATGCATTGCGCAAGAAATCCCCCATTGAACTCTGGCCCATGGTCCGGCACATGATGCTCCCATGGGAAGCGGGATATATGTGGACCCAGGCAGGGGACAGATCCTGATCGTGCGAAAGGTTTTGAATGATTTTACTCTAAATACACATTTAACATACGAAAGAAGGTGTAAGGTTAAATGGCAAAAGGACGTATCAACGTACTTGAGGAGTATTGCAAGAGTTGCGGACTTTGCGTCCAGGTGTGTCCGGTAAAAGTGCTGAGAATATCCGAACGCATCAACAGCAAGGGATACAGGCCGGTTGAACAGTTCAAGGATGGGTGCATAGCCTGCAGCATGTGCGCGACGACCTGTCCCGACGCATCTATCGAAGTCTTCCGAAACGAAGACAAGTAATCAGGCCGGAGGTGGTATTTATGGCAAGGGTTTTAATGAAGGGAACCGAGGCGATCGCAGAGGCGGCTATACAGGCTGGCTGCAAGTATTTTTTCGGGTACCCGATAACGCCACAGAACGAGATACCAGAATACATGTCGGGTAAATTGCCCAGGATCGGGGGGGCATACGTTCAGGCCGAAAGTGAAGTCGCGGCGATAAACATGGTAATGGGCGGAGGGGCCACAGGAACAAAAATTATGACCACTTCCTCAAGTGTTGGAATATCCCTGATGTCAGAGGGAATAAGCTATATAGCCGGATGCGAGATCCCCGTTGTAATAGTTAACGTTATGCGGGGAGGCCCGGGTCTTGGCGGCATCCTGCCCTCACAGGCAGACTACTTCCAGGCTACCAAGGGCGGAGGGAATGGCGA
>DFYG01000146.1 GCA_002382605.1 Synergistaceae bacterium UBA4088
GGAACGTTCTCGAGAGTGATAGAGCCGCCCTGGGGCATTCGCCACAGCCTGAGATAAGAGAGCGCCAGTGCAAGCGAGGCCGCAAGCGCCCCTTCAACAAGGATCCTTACCTTTCTGTTCTCCATTTCCTTCCCGTCTCCCTTCGCGCATTTCGAAACGGGAACCTGTCCTGGATCGAAGAAAAAAGCCCTCCGGGGATCCCGGAGGGCTGACGGGGCANNACCCGGATCAGGTTCCAGGGGTCGAGACTCAAGTCTCCTCTCAGCCGGATATTTCCGACTCCCCCATTGCTGGGTTCTTTATACGGCGGGTGTGCTCTTTTGTCAAACGGGAGAGGAGAAATCTAAGCGGGCACGTAAAAGCGACAGGAGCGTTGAGGGAAACCTGGAGATGCATGAACAGTGAATGGGAGTAGAGAAGCAGTCGATATGCCTGTCATCCTGAAGCAGCATTTAACCTAACCACATTTGCGGTGG
Source organism: Synergistaceae bacterium UBA4088 (assembly GCA_002382605.1). Taxonomy (GTDB): domain Bacteria; phylum Synergistota; class Synergistia; order Synergistales; family Thermovirgaceae; genus UBA2252. Next base: position 477 of record DFYG01000146.1, read on the forward strand.
AGGAGCAGCGGGACGAGAGGAGATGGTCCAGAACATCACTGCGTGATCGGCATGTTTTGAGGACAGCTGCCGAAGCATGACATTTTCCCTGAAGTTGCCCTGTCGCGGTTGCGCCGGTGGGGCCAGGTACTGCATCAGGCAGGAGATCGTTCAATGACAGATGTTGTCTCCCTGCCGGACTCACTTCTGTTTTATGGCGAAATGCCATACTTTTCTTTTTCCATTGAGGATCTGTAAGGCAGTTTTGATGACCGGACGGTTTTTACCCGCCCAAAACCGGGTCAAGTTGTGGTATTGTTGGATTTATTGTTATGCCCGCGCAATTGGCGTATCCCCTGAATCCGCAAGGAATTAACGTGGAATAGCAGAGTTTCGGACTGTTTTCAAACCCGGGGAAAGCCTGATATATTTTATGAAGCAGGGGGGGCGACTGTTGGATCTTTTTCTGGAGCAACTTCTTAACGGTATAGCCATCGGTTTTATTTATGCCCTGATAACCTCCGGGCTGGCCCTGGTTTACGGGATCCTTAGGATACTTCATGTCGCCCACGCCGCCATATACGCTCTTGGTGCCTATGCAGGCCTGGGGATCTATTCCATTACCGGAAATCTTTTTCTGGCCCTTATAGTGAGCATGGCCGCATGCTCTCTTGTCGGGGTGGCCATCGAAAAGTTCGTCTACTTCCCGCTGCTGAAATACCCCCCTTATGTTCCGCTGATCGGAAGCATAGCGTTGCTTCTGGGCATAGAAGAGGTTCTTCGCCTGGTAGCCGGTCCTTATATTCATGCATTTCCGGCAGAGATACCTGTTCCGGGTTTTCATTTCGGTCCCATTACAATGTCGCCAGTTCTGGTCACTGTGTACCTTGTGACGGTTATCGTCCTTTTTGGTCTGTGGTTCCTTTCCACCAGGACGGAACTTGGCCTGGCGATGCGGGCTTCCTCGCAGGATATTCAGATAGCAGGGTCACTTGGGATAAATACGTCACGGATAATCAGCACTACCTTCATTATCGGTTCTTCCACGGCAGCTGTTGCCGGCATACTGGTCGGGATATATTTCAACCAGGTCTACCCGACCATGGGAGCGGTCCCGGCCTACAAGACCCTCGCGCTGATAGTGGTGGGAGGCCTGGGATCCGTCCCCGGAGCTGTTCTCGCCTCGGTGCTTCTGGGGATCTCTGAAACGCTGCTGATCGGGTATGCCAATATTCCCCTGCCCAGAGATGCCCTGGCGTTCATCGCCATGATAGCCGTTCTTATGTGGCGGCCGCAGGGCCTTCTCGGCAGGCGTTAGGTCGGGAGATCTCAACTATGAGCAATTATGTCCTGACTATCGGAATTTTTGTTGCCATTAACGGCATTGTCGCCTGCGGGCTCAATATCATCGTGGGGTACGCCGGACAGATCTCGCTGGGACACGCGGCCTTTTTCGGTATAGGGGCTTATACTGCGGCGCTCCTGGCGACCAGGGCGGGGTTTTCGTTCTGGCTCTCTCTTCCTCTGGTTATTATCATCACCGGAGCGATCGGGCTGCTCCTGGGATTGCCCAGCCTCCGTGTACGTGCGGATTTTCTGGCCATAACAACAATAGGGATCAACTTTATTGTCGAATCTGTTTTCATGTATGTCCCGTTTTTCGGCGGTGCGCTGGGAATAGGCGGGATCTCCCGCATTCTTTTCTTCGGGATCAGACTCAGGGAAGCGGGGTTCCTTGCCCTGGCGGGAACACTTCTTGTTCTGTCACTTGGGTGTACCTGGTGGTTTGCCCGGTCCTGGACCGGACTTGCCTGTTTCGCGCTTCGCGAAGATGAGATCTCCGCCTCCAGCATCGGAATATCCCCCGTTCTTTTCAAACTTCTGGCCTTTATGACCGGAACGGCCATGGCCGGTGTGGGGGGGAGTCTTTACGCCCACTACATGCGGTTCATAAGCGCAACGGATTTTGGTTTTCCCGTTTCCGTCATGATGCTTTCGATGGTTGTAGTGGGTGGTATGGGCACTCTCTGGGGTCCCGTCATAGGGGCTTTGCTCCTGACAATTCTTCCCGAGGTGTTCAGGCCTCTTACGGACTACCGGATGCTTCTGTACGCTGTTCTCCTTCTGCTGATGATACGGTTCCAGCCCGGCGGACTTCTCGGAGAAAGAGGCGTTTTGAAAAACCTCGCGGGACGGATACGGGGGAGGTTGCGTTCCTGATGAATGATCTGCTCCAGGTTGACAGCATTTCGAAACATTTTGCGGGATTGCGTGCCGTTTCGGATGTCTCCTTCCATCTCGAAAGGGGCTCCATTCTTGGTCTTATAGGCCCGAACGGGGCAGGAAAGACCACATGCTTCAACATGATCTCCGGAGTTTACAAGCCGACCAGCGGATCCATTTTTTTCAAAGGGCAGAGGTCGGATGGACTTCCTCCGCACAGAATGGCGGCCCTTGGCATAGGCAGGACCTTCCAGATCGTCCGCCCGTTCCCCTCGCTCAATGTCCTGGATAATGTGATATCTGCTCTCGGTATCCGGCCATATCAGAGCTTTTTCGGCCGCTGGCGGCCATACGATACCGGATCCGCCAGAGAGAACGCCATGGAAATACTGAAACGCGTTGACCTTTCCAGCAGGGCTTCCCAGAAGGCCGGGCTTCTTCCTCTGGGGGAGCTGCGAAGGCTTGAGATCGCGCGGGCACTTGCGGTGGAACCGGAGTTGCTGATGCTTGATGAATCCTTTTCGGGCCTGCGGCATGAGGAGATAGACAGGCTTTCCGGGCTTGTAAGATCGATCCGCGAAGGCGGAACGGGAATACTTCTTATCGAACACAACATGAGGGTGGCCATGTCCCTTTCCGATAATGTCGTGGTCCTGGATCATGGGAAAAAGATCGCCGAAGGTTCTCCGCAGATCGTTCAGAAGGATCCAGCCGTGATCGAAGCCTATCTTGGGAAAGCGGGTGTAGGGGTTGCTACTTGAAGCAGAAAACCTGCGGATAGCCTACAGGGACATCGAAGCCGTCCACGGAGCATCCTTCCATGTCGAAGAGGGAGAGCTCGTGTCCATTATTGGCGCCAACGGAGCCGGCAAAACAACTATCCTGAACGCGCTTATGGGCATGACGCCAGTAAAGGAAGGCGCCGTTCGTTACCGTGGGCTTGACATAACAGGCCTCCCCTCACACAAAAGAGCCGGGATGGGTATCCGCATTGTCCCCGAAGGGGCGCGGGTTTTTCCCCAGTTGACGGTACTTGAAAATATCATGACCGGGCTGTATCGACTGAGAAAGGTAACAGATGTCCCTTCACGCCTCTCCTGGATCTATGAGTTGTTCCCGGTACTCGATGAACGTTCCAGACAACTGGCCCAGACTCTTTCCGGCGGGGAACAGCAGCAGCTGGCGATCGCGAGGGCCCTTGTTTCGAAGCCCCGCCTGCTTCTCGTCGATGAGGTGTCCATGGGGTTGATGCCCATACTTGTTGAAAAGGTTTTTGAAGTGCTGCGATACCTCAACAGGGAAGAGGATCTGACAATACTTCTTGTGGAACAGAATGCCCTTGCGTCGCTGGCAATTTCGAACAGGGCCTATGTTCTGGAAACCGGGGTCATCACGCTTGAGGGTGAGGCGCAGACCCTGAAAAGTGATCCAGGGGTCAGGAAAGCCTACCTGGGTGCCTGATCATTCTGGATGTTTTATCCTCGGAAAGGAGTAAAATGGCAGTGGGTTCAAATGTTTACATATTTTTAGACTGGAGGTGGTTTTTGTGCTGATGAAATTTGTGCGGGTAATGGTTGCAGGAGTCCTGATCCTGGGTCTCGCGGCCGGTGCTGCTTTTTCAGCGGATACCGTCAGGATAGGTGCTCTTGTCCCATTGACCGGGGCGGCGGCCGCGGATGGTCTTAGTGCTCTCAACTCTCTCAAGATAGCAGTGGACAACGTCAACGCCGAAGGCGGAATACTCGGGAAAAGACTGGAATTGATCTACTACGATGACAGGGCTGACGCCAAGGAAGCCGTTGCCCTGGCGCATAAGCTGATAGGCCAGGATAGGGTCGTAGCGGTTGTCGGAGGCTCCTACAGCATGCCGAGCCGTGCCGTCGCGACTATCTTCCAGGAAGAGGAGATCCCGTTCGTGGCAGCCTATGCAGTCCATCCGGATGTCACCAAGGCCGGAGATTTCTGTTTCAGGAACGGATTCCTGGCTGCCGTGGAAGGAAAAGCCGCTGCCAAAGTCGCAACCCAGATGTTGGGCGCCAAAAGAATTGCCCTGCTTTATTCGGACATTGACTTCGGCAGGACCCTCTCGGAGGGATTCAAACAATATGTCTCAAAAAATGCCCCCGGAGTGGAGATAGTCTACGATCAGGCCTACCCGTTCCCCGAGAAGGATTTCAAACCCTATCTCTCGAAGATCAAGGAGATCAGTCCCGACCTGATCATGGTTAATGGATATTACTTCCAGACGGGGCCGATCCTCAAGCAGGCGAAGGGAATGGGCATCAAGTCGATGATACTTGGAGAAGAGGGGGCAGACTCTCCAAAGCTTGTTGAAATAGCCGGGCCTTCAGCTGCTGAAGGTTTTATGATAGTCACCAACCTCAATCGTGACGACGAGCGCCCGGTAGTGCAGAATTTCATCAGGGAATTCAAGGGGCGATACGGTTTCGATCCCGACATGGTAGGAGCCTCGGCTTATGACGGGCTCATGATAATCGTGGACGCCATGAACCGGGCTGGAACGACCGATGCGAAAAAGGTTCGGGATGCCATTGCGGCAACCAGCAATTACAACGGTCTCACGGGTGTTATCAAGGGGTTCGACTCTGAAGGCGAAGTGGTAAAGCCGGTTCAGGTCCAGATCATCAAGCTTGGAGAGTACAGGTATTTCGCCGAGGTTGACGATCCGGAAGTCATCACTCCCTAACGCCGGTTCTCATCAGTGCGGGGGCGTTCCTTCGCTCCCGCACTCCGCACTTCCTTAATTCCTGTCAAAACGTTTCCTGCCGTCTATCAGGTACCCGAAGTGACCCTACCGGTATCGCTGACGATGGGGAGTGCCGCGATAATTCCCCTGGCATCCCAAGTCCCGGTCTACCTTTTCCCGATGTCCAGGTAATGCTATAGTTAATAATGAAAAAATGTATCGGGTAACGGCGGAAAAATCACGAGGTGAGCCTCTTGCTGAAGTTCTTCTGTCCCAAGTGCGGGAAAATTTGCGAAGATGCAATACGCCCGGTCAGCTGCGCCTGCGGCTCGCCGCTGAAGAGCTCTCTGCACTGGACCTCTTTTGATGTTGATAAAGATGGTGTCGGTATGTGGCGCTATGCGCCGCTTCTGCCGGCGATAGATACATCCATCTCAATGGGGGAGGGCTGGACCCCTCTTGTGGCCGGCCGTTCTGAAAATCTCTTCTATAAACTGGAATACATATCTCCGACAGGCTCCTTCAAGGACAGGGGAGCGGTGATCGTGATAGGCGAGGCCAGAAGCCTCGGATACGAAGCGGTGGTCCAGGATTCTTCAGGCAACGCCGGAGCGGCTGTCGCGGCCTATGCGGCGAGGGGCGGGATAAAAGCTACCGTCGTTGTCCCGAACGATACGCCGGAAATGAAGAAAAGACAGATAGAGGACTACGGGGCGAACCTGGTCGTCGTCAAGGGTGGACGCAGCAACGCGGCCGCCATTGCCATGGAGATGGCCGGGAGCATGTTCTACGCAAGTCACGTCTGGAACCCTCTCTTCCTGGAGGGGACAAGGACGGTGGCTTTTGAGATATGGGAACAACTTGGAGGCAAAGCACCTGATGCTGTCATAGTCCCGGCGGGGAACGGTACGATGCTTCTGGGCGTTTTCAAAGGTTTCAAAGAACTTCTTCAGCGTAACAGGATCAAAAGGCTGCCGAAGATCATTGCGGTTCAGGCCGCTAATTTCGCCCCCCTTTTTGAGATCTGGAATAACTCTCCTGCCGCAGGTGATTTTCAGACTACCGTTGCGGAAGGTATTTCTGTAAAGGAGCCTCCCCGGATGAAGGAGATGATCGACGCTGTCCGGGTGAGCCGGGGGGAGGTCGTAGTTGTTTCAGACGGAGCGATCCTTGCTGAGCAGGAGCGTCTCGCCAGGGAAGAAGGGCTGCTTGTTGAGCCGACCGCCGCCGTCGCGCCTGCAGCCGAGAGGATGCTCAGGAAGAGCGGAGCAATAACAGACAGAGAAACAGTCGTGGTCCCGCTGACCGGGAACGGTCTCAAAAAACCGCCTTCCAAACGCACAAAAAAACAGGCGCCCCCTGAAGAGGAGCGCCCGCTCTTCAGTGAATACCGAAAAAAGGTCAAGGAGTGAGTTTTATCCACAGCCATGTCCTGAAGGCCTTTCATGAATATCCTTAACGGTGGCGGCCCCTGGCCTTTGATCCCTGGTGGAACCGGACCTTTGATCCCGGCGAAGATCTCCCCTATGCCGGCTCAGTTGACGGCGCTTCCTGGATCCGGACATACCTCCGTGTAGACCTCGGGGGTCTCTGGATGCGTCTCCCGGATAACTTTCCGGCGACCCCTACAAAAGCAGCGGAAGTAAAAATGTTCAACTTCTCCGCGTTCTTTCGACACCCGGCATGCCCATTTTCTGAATGAAATGGAGCCGTACAGAGGTTATACTTGTCCGGATGATCCGGCATATCATTGAAGCCGGTCCGGAGGCGGGATGGTAGTGAGAGAGATAGATGTTTCCTTTGTTTCAACTGCTGTGAAGGGGCTTTTCCTTAAGGCCAATACATCGATCGGCCAGGATGTCTACAACGCTCTTGTGACCGCTCGCGAGAAGATCGAGGAGTCCCCGGTCGGAAGGCGCGTTCTTGAGCAGATCATCAAAAATCACGATGCCGCGAGGGCGGCTGACTTGCCCATATGTCAAGATACGGGCATGGCGATTGTGTTCGCCGACATAGGTCAGGATGTTCACTTCTATGGCGGAGCCCTGGTCAAGGCTATCAATTCGGGAGTCGAGGAGGCCTACAGAGAGGGATACTTCCGGAGATCCCTTGTTCGTGATCCGCTTTTCGACCGCACCAACACCGGCACGAACACCCCTGCGGTTATCCACGTGCGGATCGTTCCCGGCGACAGGATCCGCCTGCTCGTCACACCCAAGGGTTTCGGAAGCGAGAACATGAGCGCATTGAAAGTGATCACGCCTGCGGAGGGCCCCGGGAAGGTTCGTGATTTTGTAAGGGACACCGTGACGGCAGCGGGCCCAAACCCCTGCCCGCCGACAATGATCGGAGTCGGGGTGGGAGGGACCATTGAACTGGCGGCCATAATGGCCAAGAGGGCAACGCTCTACCCTGTCGGCAGAAGGAATCCGGATCCGAAATACGCTGCCCTCGAAATTGAGACCCTTGAAACCCTCAATGCCACGGGGATCGGACCCGGGGGTCTTGGCGGGCGCGTCACATGCCTGGACGTCCATATTGACTTTGCCCCCGGACATATTGCCGGAACCCCGGTTGCGGTAAATATCTGCTGCCATGCGGCGAGACACGCCGAAATAACCCTCTAGGGATCGGGGAGATGCTGCAATGACTGTATCGAGAAGGATCTCAACCCCTCTTTCCGATGAAACAGCGCTTTCCCTCAAGAGCGGAGAGAGTGTTCTTATTAGCGGGACAATATTCACGGGGCGAGATGCCGCCCACAGAAGGATCTACGAATGCATTTCCGCCGGGAAACCTCTTCCATTTGACGTCCGCGGCCAGGTGATCTATTACGTAGGCCCGTCTCCCGCGCCACCCGGCAAGGTGATCGGTTCCGCAGGTCCCACGACCAGCGGCCGGATGGATCCATTCACCCCGGCCCTCCTGGATCTGGGACTGAAGGGGATGATCGGAAAAGGGACCAGGTCCGGGACGGTAGTGGAGTCCATGGTTAAAAACGGGGCCGTCTATTTCGGGGCGGTAGGGGGGGCGGCGGCTCTTATCGCCGGAAGCATCGTTCAGGCTGATGTCGTGGCCTGGCCGGAACTGGGCCCCGAGGCGGTCTTCCGACTGCAGGTAAGGGATCTCCCTGTCATCGTGGTCATAGATGCCTTCGGGAACGACCTTTACAAAACCGAACCGCCAAAATTCAGAAAACAGGAGCGGAGGTAACAGTATTGAAGATGAACCGTGAAGATCTTCTTGAAAAAGCTCTCAAGCCCGCAAGAGACGCGATGATCCTCCACCCCTTTTACCGGGGCAAGATCCAGATGGCCCTGAAATGCCCCGTCAGGAGCGTCGATGATTTCGCTATCTGGTACACTCCCGGCGTCGCGGAGCCGTGCAAGGCCATACATGCGGACCCCTCGCTGGCCGATCTCTACACGAACCGGGGAAACACCATTGCAGTGGTGAGTGACGGAACAAGGGTCCTGGGGCTTGGTGACATAGGCCCTGCTGCGGCTCTCCCTGTTATGGAGGGAAAGGCGCTCCTCTTCAAGTATCTCGGCGGCGTGGATGCTGTCCCCATATGCCTTGATGCCTCCGATCCGGACCGCTTCATAGACTGCGTCAAGATGCTGGAACCCAGTTTCGGAGGGATCAACCTCGAGGATATAGCCCAGCCGAAGTGCTTCAGGATACTGAAAACCCTCCGGGAGGAGATGAATATTCCCGTCTGGCATGACGACCAGCAGGGGACGGCGGCCGTGAACCTTGCAGGTCTCTTCAACGCTCTTGATATAGTCGGAAAGGATATCGGGTCCGTACGGATAGTCATGTACGGTTCCGGAGCCGCCAATATCGCCACGGCGCGCCTGCTTCTCGCGGCCGGGGCGGAGTCCGGAAACCTGATCCTCATCGACAGCCGGGGTGCTCTTTACGCAGGCCGGGCCGACCTCGATGACTCCAACCCCGAAAAATTGCGACTGGCGCAGATAACGAACGCTGACAGGGTCACCGGAGGGCCGGGGGATGCATTCCGGGGAGCCGACGTGGTGTTTTCGTACACGAAACCCGGTCCCGATGTTATCAAACCTGAGTGGATCACCTCCATGGCCAGGGATGCCATCCTTTTCGCCTGTGCGAACCCGGTCCCCGAGATCTGGCCGTGGGAAGCGAAGGATGCGGGGGCCCGGATAGTTGCGACCGGGAGATCGGATTTTCCGAACCAGGTCAATAATTCGCTCGGTTTTCCTGCCATCTTCAGGGGCACGCTGGATGTAAGGGCCAGGACGATCACCGATGGAATGTGCATAGCGGCGGCGAGAGAACTGGCGGAGTGCGCAAGGGAGACAGGGCTTTCGGAAGAGCGTCTCATTCCGACAATGGACGAATCCTGGGTCTACCCGAGGGTGGCGGTGGCTGTTGGCCTGGCCGCTGTCAGCGAAGGCGTGGCGAGGTCACCGCTCGATAGAGAGCAGCTGTTGAAAAAAGCCGCCGGGACTATCCATGCCGCTCAGGAAATGACGAAAAGCCTCATGCGGGAAGGCTTCATCCCGCTTCCCTGAAAGGTGGTTCAGGCGTGTACACGGCTCCGGTTATTCTCGGCTGGATATTCTTTGCCCTTCTCGCAGTTGCCCCTGCAGTCATAGCGTTCGTCTGCTTCCGTGCCGGAAGAGGTCGATGAACGACACGGCCCTGCTTTACAGCCTTGCAGCTTTTGGCCTTTATACCCTGGCCCTGATCCTGCTTGCGGGCCGCTCTTTTTCGTGGAGAGAGAACCGCAGGCTTTTTTATGTGAGCCGTGGCAGGATCCCTCTTCTGTCGTCGATAGCGACATTTTGCGCCACCTGGATGAGCGGGGCTTCCCTTGTGGGTTTCACCATGTACCTCTACCTTTCGGGGTACGAGGCCTTTACGGGTTCCGTTCACGGCTGGCTTCTGGGGCTGGTCTTTCTTCCGTTCATAGTGTTGAGGCTTAGAAGCCGCCCGGTGCTCTCTCTCCCCGAATGGCTGGCCGAAGAGTACGGTGACCAGCGCCTGCGAACTATTTCCGCCCTGAGTCTTGTTCTTGCCTACACCTTCTACATTGTCATCCAGTTTCTTGTTTTCGCAAAAGTAGTGGGGTATATGCTGGACATCGCCTATCCGCTCGCATCCCTTCTGGTATACCTCTTCGTGTTGTACACGACCTTCGGCGGAATGCCTGCCGTTGTTCGAAGCGACGTGCTCAATATGGCGGTAATTCTTCCCGGAGTGAGCATCGCAGGGTGGATCATCTTCCATAACGCAGGAGGCCTGGGAGCCATCCACGCGGAGGTATTCGCAAGGGATCCATCCATGCTGGCCATAACATCAAGGGAGGGGTTGCTCTTTACGCTTGCCATGATGCTGGGGTGGGGGTTCGGGGTTGCGGCCAATCCGCAGTATGCCATAAGGATCATCTCAGCCCGATCCAGCCGGACGGCATGGAAAATGCTGGCCGCCGCAGGGATCGTCGTGAGCTGGATCTACATCTGCCTTACGGTGATAGGACTTGGCGGACGTGCCCAGCTCACCATGGATATCCCTTTCGGGCGGGAAGCGGGATTCGCGCAGATATTTTCAACAATTCTTCCGCCTGTGCCATCCATGCTCCTGCTCCTGGCCGTGCTGGCGGCTTCGGTGAGTACCGCGAACAGTCAGCTTCTGCTTGCGGCCTGCTCCTGGTGCTACGACTTCAGGCGTGAGAACAGCCGCCCTGACAAAGACCCGCTGCGCGAGGATCGCTTCATTTTCAATAACAGGGTAGCCATTACCGTTATCTCCACTGCGGCGCTGATCATCAGCTTCTTCAACCTTCCCGGGATCCTGATACTTGGTCGCTACAGCTGGTCCGTGGTCGCCATCTGCTTTCTTCTTCCGTTATACTCGCCGCTCCGGCTTGGCGGCAGGGGGCTTTTTATTGCCATCGCCTCGGCGCTTGTACTGCATACCCTTCTGGTCCTCTTCGGGGGCAAACTTCCGGAGATCGGCATGCTGTACGCGCTGTTACTGGAGGCAGTGATATGGGCCTGCGCAAGCAAGGGGGAGAGACGATGAGATCCTCCCGGATGGAACTCTGGATCAAGAGCGCAATCATCCCTTTGGCCCTTTTCCTGACAGTTGGTATTACGGGAACAGCGCTGTTCGTCGGGTTCCGCGAGCAGCTCTCTGCTGTTGAAGGAGAGTTGCCCGGCCTGAGGCTGGATCTTTCAGGACTTCCGGCGGGGGAGGCCGGGACGCTTCTCCAGAGGTTGCCGGTGCGGCAGATCCCCCTTGATGGTCTTCAGGATGCCCCTGACGAAAGGCAAAGAGGCATAGAGGTCACCGCGGCCGACGGGAGTCGATGGCTCTACCGGCCCGACAGGGGGGCTATTTTCAGGGATGTTCTTTACCGGCAGCGGCACGTTCTTGTGGTTGCCATGATCGGAATGCTTCTGGCGTTGGAACTCTCCATATTCATGGCCCACATGATGACACGGCCGATCAAAAGGCTTGTGTGGGGGTGTGGACGAATAAGCGCCGGCGAATGGGTCAGTTTCCCGGATCACGCGGATCCTTCCTCCGAGATGGGGATCCTCTACGGAGCCTTCAACTCCATGGTGGACAGGCTCAGAGAGTGGCAGAAGGTTGAACTCGAGGCCTCCCGGATACAGCGTCTGGCTGCTTTCGGTCAGATGATGGCAGGCATATCCCATGAGATAAAAAATCCCCTTGCGAGCATGCGGATAAATATGGATCTTCTCCGGGAGCATACAGGCTCCGCGGGGAGCGAAGAGTGGGATATCGTGTCGAGCGAGCTGGACAGGCTCAACAGCACGCTGACGGAGCTGCTCAACTTTGCGCGCCCTCACCCCCTCTTTCCTGAGGATGTAACATTCGGATATCTTGTTCAGTGGTGCTACAGAATGGTCCGCGGGCAGCTCCTCAGGCAGTCGATTGAATGGAAGGTCACGGCCCCCGGGAGAGGGGAGAATATGATCTGGGGTGATAGGGCCCAGCTTCAGCAGATGCTTCTTAACCTCGTAATGAATGCGCTTCAGGTCCAGAAGGAAGGCGGTTTTGTAGAAGTGGGGTTTTCTCCGGTCCCCCGGGGCTCCATGCTGTGGGTTCGCGACGGAGGACCCGGGATCCCGGCATCTGTCACCTCGAATCTCTTCGATCCGTTCGTAACAACGAGGTCTGACGGGACCGGGATGGGTCTTACGGTGGTGCTGAAGATAGTCAACCTCCACAATGGCCGTGTGGATGTAATATCTGATGAACGGGGCGCCAGGTTTACGGTGACCCTTCCTGGACGGAAAGAAGGTGCGGATCATTCGCCTGTGGATCGTTGAAGATGAGGTAAACCTGGCCCGCGGGCTTATGCGGGGTTTTGCTGCCAAGGGGTATGAGGTGGAGACCTGCGCATCACTCGCAGAATTGGGAGCTCTCCTTGTGGAAGCGGAACCGGAAGTTGTCTTTCTTGATGTCCGGCTCCCGGATGGGGAAGGATTGACAGCGCTTCCGCACATTCTGAGAAGATCACCTCTTGCGAAGGTGATCGTAATGACCGCGTTCGGGGAGTCTTCTCTGGTCGTCAGGGCGATCAAGGAGGGTGCCTGGAACTATCTTGACAAGCCGTTTCCTCTGGAAGCGGGGTACAATATGGCCTTCAGGGCATCGGAAACCATCTCTCTGTCCCGGCGCGTGCGGTTGCTCGAAGAGGGCAAAAAGGTCACCCTTGCCGGCTCGTCCTGCGCGCTGGACAGGGTGCGTGATTTTATCGAAAAAGTTGCTCCCCACGGCGAAGCCAACGTGCTGCTTCAGGGTGAGAGCGGGACCGGCAAGGAGGTGGTCGCCCGACTGATAGGAGGATCAGGAGCTTCGGCGGGAGGCGAGTTCGTAGCCATCAACTGCTCGAGCATTCCCGAAAACCTCCTCGAGGCCGAACTGTTCGGATACCGCAAGGGAGCCTACACTGGGGCATCGGCCGATAAAACCGGTCTTGTCCAGGTTGCCGACGGCGGCACTCTTTTTCTCGATGAGATAGGTGACATGCCTTTTCAGCTGCAGCAGAAACTGCTGAGGTTCCTCGATTCGAGAACGATCCGTCCGCTCGGGTCTTCGAAGGAGCACAGTATCACACTGCGCGTTATCTGCGCTACCTGTGTCGATCTTGAGAAACGTACCGCGGAAGGACGTTTCCGAAGCGATCTGTACTATCGTATCTCCATGCTTCCGCTCCACCTGCCGCCGCTTCGCGAAAGGGGAGATGANNCAACCTTTCTGGCCCGCCTCGCTTCCAGGCTGGGGAGGCCCCTCCTGACTGTCGGAGGAGAGGCCGAACAGGTGTTCCTTTCCTACCCCTGGCCCGGCAACGTCAGAGAGCTCAAGAATCTCCTCGAGAGGATCTATATTCTCAAAGATCCTTCAGACAGCACGATCCGGCTATGCGACCTGCCCGCGGAAATGCTCGACGCCCTGCCCGGGATCGACGAAACTGGCGAATTCCCGTCCGGCGGAGAATCCCTGCAGAAGGAGATGGACAGGATCGAAAACGATCTGATCCGGCGGGCACTCGAAAAAAACGGAGGGAATCGCACCCAGACCGCCCGTGATCTTGGGCTGTCACGTTATGCCCTTTTGAGGAGAATGCAGCGTCATGGAATGGACACAGGCGGCAGGTAGCCCGGCGCTGCGGCTAAACATCCGGCCATCGCTTGTTCCTCTTCCGATGCTGCTGCAAAGCCTGCGCATTCTGGCTGTGCCTGCGGGTGAGCTGGGATCCCTCCTTGATGAGTTCGCGAAAGNNCACCGCGATGACTTCTGCTTCCGATCGTGGGACGGGGTGGTCGCTTATGGAGGATATTGCAGACCCGGGTGATCCAGGAAGAGACTTGTCTCACCAGATCGCCTTTCTCCCCGGACTTGCCTCTGTTCCACGCCGGAATATCGAAATGATCTGCGACTGCCTGGGACCCGCGGGGCGGTTGACCTGTTCTGCCCTGGAACTGGCAGAGATCGCCGGTTTTGGTCCGGAGTACGGCGAAGAACTGCTTCGGGCACTGCAGGATTGGGTGGATCCGCCCGGTCTTTTCGCCCGCGATCTTTCCGATTGCCTCGCCATTCAGCTTCGCAGGAGCGGAGAAGAGGGAAGCGATGCCTGGCTTCTTATCACCGGCGCCTCCGATCTGCTCGAGGACGGCCGCGCTGAAGAAATTCAACGCCGTTTCGGATGGCCTGCACAGCGACTCGAGAGGGCTGTGGCCAGGCTCGGGCGCCTTGATCCCTTCCCGGACTTCTCCCGGGATGCAGCCCCTGTCGTCATACCTGAACTGCTGATAGAGGCAAACGAACAGGGAGTCAGCGTGGTACTTCTGAAAGAGAACCTTCCCGGGATCAGAGTGAAGGACATCAGCGAAGACGTGGCCTATGGATCCGTATTCCGGCGTCTCAGACAGCAGGCTTGCGGAGTGGAAGCCGAATACCGCCGCCGCATGGAAACCAGGCTCGCGGTCGGCCTGGATCTGGCTCAAAGACAGAGAAAATTCCTCGCAGGGCTGGATAAAGCGCCCGGTCCGTGCGTTCTTTCAGATATCGCAAAAGCCCTCTCCCTTCACCCGGCCACTGTTCACCGGACCACTTCCCGGACGTGGTGCAGCACTCCCATTGGAACAATATCCCTGGGAGCTCTTTTTTCCAGACCGCTGAACAGCCGTCCGGATATTTCCGTGGCCCAGCTCCGGTGCGCCATCAGAAGCTCTTCGCTGCGGGGTAAGAGTGCGGCCGCCCTGGGAAGGGAACTGAACATTCCATCCAGGACCGTCAGGTGGCATCGCTCAAGAATGGGTCTCTGACATGTGCGGTTACCGCACATGCGTTCGGATCCTGAACAGTTCTCTCCTCATTGTGGTTTGGGTCCGCCGGACTGTGTCGGAATAACCCGGTCGGGACAGGATATGTGATAAATAAACGGCCATCACATAATCGGCAACTTTATTGCTATTATCTTTATAGAACCCTTTTCCCGCAGAACTGCATTTTTGCGGAGAAGCAAGGGAAATATCTCTGGAGGTGGAATACACATGAAAAAGATCTTTGCTGTCCTGTTGGTTCTTTGTCTTGCAGTAGGTCTTACGGCGGCAGTCGCAGCGGCCGCTACAAGATGGGACGCCAATTCGGTATGGCCTCCCAACAATCACCAGACTCAGGGTCTCGAGGAGTTTGCCAGACTGGTCGCTGAAAAGACCGGCGGAAAACTCGAGATAGTTGTCCATTCCGGCGGAGCTCTCGGCTACAAGGGCCCTGAGCTTCTGAAGGCTGTCCGCGACGGGCTGGTGCCTGTGTCCGATATGCTTACAAGCGGTGTTGCCGGCGATGAGCCGCTTTTCAACATTCCCACTCTTCCTTTCCTTGTTCGCGGTTTTAAAGAGGGCAAGATCCTCAGCGACATATCAAGACCCTATTTCGACAAGGTCGCTGAGAAAAAATGGAACCAGAAGATCCTCTACATAGCGCCATGGCCTGCGGCGGGGATCTGGACCCAGAAAGAGGTTACTTCCGTTGCGGATATGGCGGGTCTGAAAACCCGCACATACGACAAGAACGGCGCACTTGTATTGAAGGCCGTCGGCGGTACACCGTATCCTCTTCCGTTCAGCGAGGTCTACTCCTCGCTTGCCACAGGGCTTATCGACTCTGTTCTTACTTCCACTCCAACCGCTGTTGACGGCAAGTTCTGGGAAGTGCTCAAGTATTTCGAACGCATAGACATCACCATGGCTACCGACCTTGTGACCGTGAACCTCGATTCGTTCAACAAGCTGGATGCCGCGACCCAGAAGGCCGTTATCGAGGCAGGCCAGGAAATGGAAACCGCCATGTGGAACAAGGTTGAAAAACTCGATGGGGAAAAAGAAGCCATCTGCAACGAAAACGGCATTGTCAGCGTTCCGGTCCCCCCGGCTTTTCTGGATGAACTGAGCACCCTTACCGAAGAGATCCGCCAGGACTGGCTCAAGACCGCTCCGGAGGATGGCAAGGCCATCGTCGCCGAATTCCTCAAGAAGGTCGGCCGCAAGTAGGGCAGTGTCGGCTGATCGAAGGGAATTGTGATGATCGCGTGCAGGGGTGTAAATGACACCCCTGCACGCGGCAACCAGAAACAAAAGGAGTTGAAATGTCATGAACAGGCTGCTCCGTATGAGCGACAGGCTTTCCGATGCGGGAGGCGTCCTTTCGGGCGTCATGATCTGCGCGGGAGTCTGTCTTGTTTCGGCAGAAATCATCATGCGTACATTTTTCAGCAGCACTCTTTATATCACAGAGGAGTATTCGGGCTATCTCATGGCGGCCCTCACGTTCCTGGCCCTCGGATATACATTGCGCCACAAGGGACATATCCGGATGACCTTTCTGCACCACGTTCTCAAAGGCCGGGGCCGCATGGTTCTTGACATGGTCTGTTTTGCGGCTGGTTTCTCTTTTCTGCTGCTGCTCGCATGGGTCACTTCTCTTTTCTTTCTCGACTCGCTCGCCAGCGGCACAAGATCGATGCAGATCTCCGAAACACCCCTGGCAATACCCCAATTTTTCCTTCCAGCGGGTTGCTTCATCATGGCGATCCAGTTCGCAGCCGGTTTTTTCAGGTCTCTTGAAGCCTGGCGGAAAGGCGAAACTGCGGAAGAAGAGGAATCCATTGAGCTTGGCAGATAGGGGACGGCCGCGGCCGGCCGGTTCCCGTAGGAATAGAAGCGGGGGGGAAGACTCATGGATCTGCTGACCGTATCGATGACGCTGACAGGAATTCTGGTCATCCTGCTGGGCGGGACGATCTGGATCGGCGTATCTCTCTTTCTGGCCGGACTGGCCGGACTGATGATCTTTACCGGCCTTCCGGCCACCACCATAATGGCGAATATCGCATGGAACAACACAAGCAGCTCCACTATGCTTGCACTGCCCCTTTTTATCTTCATGGGTGAAATACTCTTCAGAAGCAAAATATCAGACAATCTGTTCAAGGGGATGGCACCATGGATGGACGGAATTCCGGGGCGGCTGTTGCACGTGAACATCTTCGCATGTGCTCTCTTCGCGGCCGTGAGCGGATCTTCGGCGGCAACCACTGCGACTGTCGGGAAAATTACTCTTCCGGAGTTTGAAAAACGCAACTACGACAAGAAACTGAGCCTGGGGTCTCTCGCCGGGTCCGGAACCCTTGGTTTTCTTATCCCGCCGAGCATGATGATGCTGGTTTACGGCATCATGGCTGATGTAAGCATTGGCAAGCTGTTCCTGGCCGGAGTGATACCGGGGATACTTATAGCCCTTGTGTTCAGCGGTTATGTCATTATCCGCTGCATTGCCAACCCGGGGCTTGCTCCTGAAAGCGCTTCCTCATATACGTGGGGGGACAGGGTGCGTGGGATACCCCTTCTTGCGCCGGTGATAATTCTTGTCGCTGTCGTGCTCGGAAGCATTTACGCGGGGTGGGCAACTCCAACCGAGGCGGCGGCAGTGGGTGTTGTCGGGGCGCTCTTTTTCGCGGCTCTCGGCCGCAGTCTTACCTGGGGTGTGCTGACCGATGCGCTGATGGGGTCGGTCAAAACAAGCTGTATGATCATGTGGATCGTCTGCGGGGCAGCGTTTTTGTCGGTCGCCGTCGGCTATCTGGGTATTCCCCGAAAACTCACGGAAGCCATTGCACAGGCCGGGATGTCCCCATACACCCTGATAGTAATACTTTCGATCATGTATCTTGTAATGGGGTGTCTCCTCGACGGTTTCTCCATGATAGTCATGAGTCTGCCCATATCGCTGCCGCTGATCCGCATGGCAGGGTTCGATCCCGTATGGTACGGCATCTACCTGGTCATCATGATCCAGTTGGCGCAGATCACCCCTCCTGTAGGCTTCAATCTCTTCGTTATCAACGGTCTCACCGGGGATGATCTGGGAAAGATCGCTCTGGCCGCAATGCCCTTTTTCATCATTCTGCTGGTAATTACAGCTCTGCTGACTGTTTTCCCCGGGATCGTTCTTTATCTGCCGGGGCTTATGGTTCAATAGGTCCGTCAGGAGGGGATGCGCCTTGATCCTTTACGAGGAACCCCGGTTTTTGTGGTCTGGCGACGCCTGTCTCGTCGTCGAATTCGGTGACGGGATAGATCGCGGCATCAATGAGCTTGTTCACCAGTGCCGGAGGGTCCTGCAGTCAGGGAAACCCGATTGGCTGATAGACAGCGTACCCACCTACCGATCCCTGGCTGTTTTTATGGATCCGGCGGTCACGGACCGTTCGGCTGTTGTTGAGTACCTTCGGGGATGTCTTCCAGACCCGTCAACCCCGTTTTCGGAAGCTGAAGGAGATCTGGTCGAGGTCCCCGTATGTTACGGCGGCGAGTTCGGGCCCGATCTTGGATCAGTGGCCAGCCATACCGGGTATGCTCAGGACGAGGTGATCAGGCGCCACTGCGAGGCAGAGTATTACGTCTACATGCTTGGTTTCACTCCGGGTTTTACCTACCTGGGCGGGCTGGATCCAACGCTTGAAACCCCCAGGCTCAAGGAACCCCGTATCAGCATCCCTGCGGGGAGCGTGGGAATTGCCGGCAGGCAAACCGGCATCTATCCAATAGCCAGCCCCGGAGGCTGGCAGTTGATAGGGCGGACTCCTCTGGTTCTTTTTGATCCCGCCAGGGAGCCGGCGGTTCTTGTCAACGCCGGCATGCGTCTCCGTTTCGTCCCCATAACCGAAGAGCGGTATCATGAATTTCGGTCGGGGGTGGAAAAATGATACTGACGGTCCGTTCTCCCGGGATGCTTACGACGGTGCAGGATCTCGGCAGATGGGGGCATCAGGCCATTGGTGTGCCAGTGGCCGGAGCAATGGATCCTTTGGCGCTTCGGGCCGGGAATCTGGCTCTTGGGAACGACCCTTCTGCTGCTGCTCTTGAAATTACCCTTATCGGTCCCGAACTCGAATGCGAAGGGGAAGGCGCGGTCGTAGTGACAGGCGCCGATCTCGACGCCAGGCTTAACGACGCCTGCATGCCTCCCAACGTCGTTTTTTTACTTAAGTCAGGTGACCGTATCTCCTTCGGGGGAAAGGGAACCGGCGGAGCCAGGGCCTGGATCTGCTTCAGCGGCGGGATAGATACACCCCTGGTGATGGGCAGCCGGTCCACTTATATCAGGGGAGGTCTTGGAGGGTACCAGGGGAGGGCCCTTAAGAAAGGGGACATGATCTCCTGCGGTGCTCCCCACATCCTTTGGAAGAGGACCGCAGGATTCGAACTGCCCCGGTTAACAGACTTTTTCCCGCCCGCAGATACCACGTTGAGAGTTATGGCGGGACCCCAGGACGACATGTTCACCAGGGAGGGGATGCAGACCTTCCTTCGCTCCCGGTATACCGTCAGCGCCGAATCAGACCGGATGGGATGCCGTTTGGACGGGCCGAAGATAGAGCACAGCGGTGAGGCCGATATCCTTTCCGACGCCATTGCCCATGGCGCGATACAGGTGCCGGGTCACGGCCTGCCGATCATTATGCTGGCAGACCGCCAGACCACAGGCGGGTATCCCAAGATAGCGACGGTGATCAGCGCCGATCTTCCGCTGCTGGCCCAGATGCTTCCCGGACTCAGCCTGAATTTCCGGCTGGTAGACCTGGAAGAGGCAGTCCAGGCGGCCCGTGAGGTCTTCGGCCGCCTTGAGGATATTCGAATACTTGCGGCCGGGTACAGATCAAGGCCGGGCAGGGTTAACGGGCCGTCCCCCACCGCGGGTCGGATGCGTCTGACCTTCGAGGGCCGTACATGGGACGTGGAGTGGGAACGTGATATCTGAGGATCCGGCAGACCGAAAACAGTGAGGTGATAAGTATGGCAAGGACAATAGACCTGAACAGCGATCTTGGTGAGCATTTCGGTGCCTGGAGCATGGGGAATGATCCCGCAGTCATGGATCATGTCAGTTCGGCGAACGTGGCCTGTGGATTTCATGCCGGTGACCCCATGACAATGCTCCGCACCGTAGAACTCGCGGTGGAAAGGGGCGTGGCCGTAGGAGCGCACCCCGGGCACCCGGACCTTGTCGGCTTCGGAAGGCGGAACATAGCCGTCAGACCGGACGAAGTTTACGCATTCTGCCTTTACCAGATCGGTGCGCTGCGTACGATCGCAGCCTCAAGAGGAGTAAGCCTCCAGCATGTAAAGCCTCACGGTGCTCTTTACAACCAGTGCGCCTCCGATCTTTCACTTGCGCTGGCGGCCGCGGAAGCAGTTCGCGACGCGGGAGGCGGGCTGATCCTCATGGGTCTGGCAAATTCCTGTTTCGCCCGGGCGGCGGAGCAGACAGGCTTGCCTTTCGCGGCCGAGGCCTTCGCCGACAGGGCCTACCAGGCTGATGGAAGTCTCGTCCCAAGGTCAAGACCTGGAGCCGTGATCCATGATCCCGGAGAAGCAGCCAGACGTGTAGTGGAGATGGTGACTAAGGGATCCGTGACAGCGCAGGACGGATCACAGGTTACCCTCAAACCACAGTCCATATGCCTGCACGGCGATACATCTGAAGCAGTTGAGATCGCAAGACAGGTACGCGAAGCACTCGAAGCCGCGGGAGTTGTCATCGCCCCTCTGTCAGGAGGAGCCTGAGAGATCGCCGCTCCGGGAACGATGCATGAAGGGCCTCTTCGGCAAGATCCGGAGAGGTTTTTTTAATGATGCCCATTTCACGAGAGTCAATATTATTGTAGTAAGTTGTCTTGCAATTCAATGAAATGGTTGCAACATTCTTCCTGTTAGGGAATAATATTCCCGTTTGCCGGAAGATTCACGAACTTATCTTTTTTTGAAGCACAGTTCAGTCAATTCGGGTGTTTTCGTAAAAAAATCGAAAAGGGACCGGAAAAGGAAAGGGGCGTTTCATCGTGAGTGAAAAGGAAGGCTGCAAGGATCTGCGGGAAGGCAGAAAATCCTACGACGAGAGGGTTTCAAAAGGACTGGCCAGACAGCCCGAGATGACCGAGACCTTCACGACCGTTGGAGGAATACCTCTTGAGCGGCTCTACACTCCGCTCGACCTGGAGGGGATGGATTACTGCCGGGATATCGGTTTCCCTGGTGATTACCCTTATACAAGGGGAGTTCAGCCCACCATGTACCGCGGCCGGTTCTGGACGATGCGCCAGTACGCGGGATTTGCCACAGCCGCCGAGTCCAATGCGCGGTACCGATATCTGCTCGAGAAGGGACAGACGGGTCTTTCGGTCGCGTTCGACCTCCCGACACAGATCGGTTACGATTCCGATCACCCCATGGCCAAAGGCGAGGTCGGCAAAGTCGGTGTGGCCATAGACAGCCTGGCTGACATGGAGACCCTCTTCGGCGGGATACCTCTCGGCAAGGTTTCGACATCCATGACGATCAACGCTCCCGCCGCCGTTCTGCTTGCAATGTACATTGTGGTGGGGGAAAATCAGGGAGTGAAGGCGGCCGATCTTTCCGGAACGATACAGAACGACATTCTGAAGGAATACATCGCGCGCGGTACATACATCTTCCCTCCAAAACCATCCATGCGCCTCATCACCGATATCTTCGGGTTCTGCAGCGGAAACGTCCCGAAATGGAACACCATATCCATCTCCGGATATCATATCCGCGAGGCTGGATCCACGGCCGCACAGGAAGTGGCCTTCACCCTTGCCGACGGACTCGCCTATGTCCAGGCGGCTGTAGATGCGGGGCTCGACCCCAACGTCTTCGGCCAGCGCCTCTCATTCTTCTTCAACGCCCACAACGACTTCCTGGAAGAGGTTGCCAAATTCCGCGCCGCCAGAAGGCTCTGGGCACGGCTGATGAAGGAGCGCATGGGCGTCACCGAACCCAGGGCCATGATGCTCCGTTTCCATACCCAGACCGCGGGAAGCACCCTCACGGCCCAGCAGCCGGAGAACAACATTGTCAGGGTGGCCATACAGGCGCTTGCTTCCGTTATGGGCGGAACCCAGTCGCTGCATACGAACAGCTTTGACGAGGCTCTCGCGCTTCCGTCGGAAAAGAGCGTCGGGATAGCACTCAAGAGCCAGCAGATCATCGCGTATGAATCCGGCGCAACGTGCACTGTGGACCCCCTTGCCGGAAGTTACGTTGTCGAGAGCCTTACCAACGAGATAGAAAGGCAGTCTCTCGAATATATCGACAAGATAGATAAAATGGGCGGCATGCTAGCCGCGATCGAGAAGGGGTACCCGCAGCAGCAGATACAGGATGCCGCCTACCGGTTCCAGAGGGCTGTGGAAAGCGGTGATCGTGTCGTTGTCGGCGTCAACAAGTTTCATGTCGAGGAAAGCGGCGGCGGAAGGGAACTCCTCAGGGTAGATCCGGCAGTAGGAGCAAACCAGGAGAAGGCCCTGGATGCCATGAAACGCGCCCGCGATAACGTACTCGTCGGGAACTGCCTCGATGCGATCCGCGCTGCAGCGAAGGACGAAAGCGTTAACCTCATGCCGGTGATCATGGATGCCGTGAGGGTTTACGCGACCGAAGGCGAGATCTGCGGAGTGCTTCGCGAAGAATTCGGTGAATATCGGGAGAACATCGTCCTTTAGGGACGTCGTGGATCGGGAGGGACGGACAATGAGCGAGCGCAGGATCAGAGTTATCGTTGCCAAGCCAGGCCTTGACGGGCATGACAGGGGAGCCAAGGTTGTAGCCAGGGCTCTGAGGGACGCGGGTATGGAAGTAATATACACCGGCCTCAGGCAGACGGCCGAAAGCATCGTGGAGACCGCCATACAGGAAGACGCTGACGCCATCGGTATCAGCATCCTCAGCGGAGCCCACGAGCACTACTTCAGGGAGATAATCGATCTTCTGAAGAGCAGGAACGCAGGTGATATTATCGTCTTCGGCGGCGGGGTCATACCGGAAAGCGACATCCCCGGACTTGTCGATATGGGGGCCGGTGCTATATTCGGGCCTGGCACATCGACAAAGGACTGTGTGGAATGGATCCAGAAGACGGTCGGTGAGAAGAGAAGCATGGAGTAGCCGGAACATTTCCCGCAAAGCGTCACATTTCGGCGATGTTGGAGTGGTATCCGTTGCCATTGAATGTTATCCGGAAGCAGGATATGAATATCAGGAGTAACGGTCTGTGACCGACTCCATTGGAGGGATAAAATGAAACCTACAGCCATCGATCATATCGGTATAGCTGTTGCCAGCATTGATGAAGCACTGAAATTCTGGGAGCAGTCACTCGGAATAGGAATCACGGGAGTTGAAGAGGTAGCCGAGCAGAAGGTCAGGACGGCATTCCTGCCCCTGGGCGACACTGAGATCGAACTTCTTGAGGCCACCGATCCTGAAAGCCCGGTCGCGAAGTTCATCGAGAAAAAGGGCGAGGGTATCCACCACCTTGCCATCCGCGTGGAGAACCTGGAAGAGGCTCTGGAGAAGATGAAGGCTCTGGGGCTCAGGCTCATCGACGAAAAACCAAGGTACGGGGCAGGAGGGGCGAAGATCGCCTTCGTGCATCCCAGGACAGCCGGGGGCGTTCTGCTCGAACTCACTGAGCGTCCGTAACCTGTCGATCACGGTATTTTGCCGGAAATCTGCACAATCTGTACAAAGGGAGGAAAAGAGATGTCAGAGCGGACGATTGGGGAGCTTTGCGAGACTTTGATGCGACTCCGGGAGGAAGCGGAAGCCGGGGGAGGAGACAAGGCCATCGCGAAGCAGCATGAGAAGGGCAAGATGACAGCAAGAGAAAGGATCGACAAACTTCTCGACGAGGGCAGCTTCGTTGAGCTTGACGCTTTCGTAGAGCACCGCTGCGTCAACTTCGGGATGGAGAAGAAAGCTTTTCCCGGTGACGGGGTCGTTACGGGTTATGGCACCGTTGACGGCAGGCTGGTCTACATCTACAGTCAGGATTTCACCGTCATGGGCGGCTCCCTCGGGGAGATGCACGCAAAGAAGATCTGCAAAGTGATGGATCTTGCGATGCAGAACGGAGCGCCTGTACTTGGCCTCAATGACAGCGGCGGCGCCAGGATCCAGGAGGCGGTCGACAGCCTCAGCGGATACGGCAACATCTTCTACCGCAACACTATAGCGAGCGGGGTCGTCCCGCAGCTTTCCGTCATTCTGGGACCTACTGCGGGAGGGGCGGTCTACAGCCCTGCGTTGACCGATTTCATTTTCATGGTCGACAAGATAGGGATCCTTCACATCACGGGCCCCGCGGTCATCAAGGCAGTGACGGGAGAGGATGTCACCAGCGAGCAGATCGGCGGAGCGATGGCTCACAACCAGATCTCCGGCAATGCGCACTTCTTCGCTGCGACCGAGGACGAATGCTTCGGCCAGATCCGCAAGATGCTCTCCTACCTGCCTTCCAACAACATGGAGGAAGCTCCTTTCTGCGATTGTGGAGATGATCCCTACCGGACTGACGAGAGCCTCAGGGATCTGGTTCCCACCAATCCCAACAAGGGCTACAAGGTTCAGGATGTTCTGACCCGCATTGCGGACGGGGGAGAGTTCTTCGAAGTCCAGCCCCTGTGGGCGAAGAACATGGTAACAGGGTTCATGCGGGTCGGCGGCTATGTGACGGGTATCATAGCCAACCAGGCTGCAATAATGGCTGGATGCCTTGACATAGACGCATCCGACAAGGCGAGCAGGTTCATTCGCTACTGCGACGCCTTCAACATCCCCATCGTCACATTCGTCGACGTTCCAGGCTACCTTCCCGGGAAGGCCCAGGAGCTGGGCGGGATCATCAGGCATGGAGCGAAGCTACTTTACGCCTACAGCGAAGCCACAGTTCCAATGATCACGGTTGTCCTTCGCAAGGCTTACGGAGGCGCATACCTCGGTATGTGCAGCAAGGACCTGGGGGCGGATGTCGTGCTTGCATGGCCGCAGGCCGAGATCGCCGTCATGGGTGCGGAAGGCGCAGGCAACATCATCTTCAAGAAGGAGATCGA
>DFYG01000086.1 GCA_002382605.1 Synergistaceae bacterium UBA4088
GAAAAACCGCATGCCCTGAAGGTTGCCCCGGAAACGGGACACCGGACAATCCGGTCATCGGGATCGTCGGCACGAACCGCCTGAAAGGGGGCAATGGCAATCCTCTTGAAGTGAGCATTCTTGTCGAGAAGAGTGGTCGCTCCACCAGACGTATGGGACGCGCACCCGGCAAGAAGGACGCCGCAGAGAGCCACCGCCGGGAATATCCTGAAAAAGCTGAAGGAAAAAGTCAACGTTTTGATATGTATCACCCCGCTCTGCAAGATTTTACAATAGCCAGATTCCACGGGGAATGTCATGGAAAGGTTTTCAATGAGGCAGACAATGAATTCAGATACTTCCCTTAGTGGACAGGACACCCTCGATCCGGTCGTCAATACGGAAGGAATCGCTTAAGGCGCGGGCAAACGCCTTGAAGACAGCTTCCGCTATGTGGTGGGGATTCTTACCATATATAACATTTACGTGCAAGGTTATTCCTCCGTGATCCGTAAATGCCTTAAAAAACTCCTCAAGAAGAAGGGGGTCGAAATCCCGTATCTTCTTCCCGCCGAAGGCGGCGCGAAAAACCAAATAAGGCCTTCCTGACACATCGATGCAGACATGGCACAGGGTCTCATCCATGGGAACATACGCGGCACCATATCGGGCTATTCCCTTTTTGTTTCCCAGAGCCTCTCTGACCGCCGTACCGAAGCATATCCCCAAGTCCTCAACGAGGTGGTGATAATCCACGTCCGTGTCCCCTGTTCCCCGCACCCAGAGGTCGAAAAAGCCGTGCTTCGCAAAGAGGGTGAACATATGATCAAGAAAGGGTATCGACGTGGCTATATCCCCTGTCCCCTTTCCGTCGAGATTGATCTCGAAGGATATGTCCGTTTCCGTCGTTTTTCTGGTGACCTTTTTCTTGCGAACCATACCCTGGAGCCTCCTTTTACAATACCTTGTTAAGGGGATATTCTATGATTCCTTCGGCCCCTGCCTCCCGGAGGAGGGGGATTAAGTCCCTGACAATACCTCGATCCACGACGGCTTCGACGGCGAACCAGTTCTCGTCGTATAACCCCGAAGTGGTGGGTGCCTTGAGGGAGGGGAGAAGCAGGACTACCCTCCCCAGATTTTCCCTGGCAACATTCATCTTGAGGCCGACTTTTCCCATGGCCATAAGCGATCCGGAAAGGAGAACGCTGATCTGTTCTATCTTTTTCCTCTTCCACGGATCATTCCATGCCTTTTTGCTGGCAATCAGCTGCGTATTCGTCTTCAGGAGTTCATGGATGATCTTCAGTTTGTTGGCGCGGAGCGTGCTTCCCGTTTCCGTGACTTCAACAATGGCATCCACAAGGCCTTCGACCACCTTCGCCTCAGTGGCGCCCCATGAAAATTCCAGATNNGGAGAATCTTCCCGCACCACAAGCACCCACCGGGCCTGTCTCGTGGATGCCTTGGAATAGATGAGATCCTGAACCACCACAACGTCGGATTCGTTTTCCAGGATCCAGTCCTTCCCGGTGAGACCGAGGTCTATGGTTCCATCTTCGACGTACCGGGACATTTCCTGTGCCCGCGCAAGGGCGCAGGAAATCTCTTCGTCATCGATATCGGGGAAATAGCTCCTGGCATCGCTGGTTATGCGCCATCCCGCCCGCTTGAACAGTTCAATCGTGTTTGCTTCAAGGCTTCCTTTCGGTATGCCCAGCTTCAGTTGTTTCATTTCGCATACACCTTCTCCGGGTCGAACACCCTCTCACCGATGATTCTCATCTCGCCGCCGGTCACCGTGCGGTAGAAACAGGACCGATAGCCCATATGGCAGGCGGCTCCTCCCTGTTGCTCCACCTTCAGGACAAGGGTATCCAGATCGCAGTCAACAAGGACCTCTTTGACCGTCTGAACATTGCCTGATGTCTCCCCCTTGACCCAAAGGGCTTTTCGTGACCTGCTCCAGTAGGTTGCCTTCCCCGTTTTCACTGTTTTCAGCCAGGCATCGCGGTTCATATAGGCCAGCATGAGCACATCCCCCGTCTCATAGTCCTGCGCTATGACAGGGATCAGCCCGTCTCCCTTCTCAAAATCAAGTTCCACCATACAGCGCCTTTCCCGTCCCCCTCAGGAGGGGATGATAGTACCGGTTTGAAAGTTTGTAACGATAATGCAATATTCTATTTTAGGCAAGCCCTTTTTCTCTATTTTGGTCTTGCCTGTGATTCAATTTTGTGTTAGCTGAGAAACCAGTTTACCGTGATTCCTCTGCAACAATGATTATGATATATCTTTTATAGAAGGAGGCTCGAGAACATGAAGGTTTTGATAGGTGGTGTCGTAGCGGCGGTCCTGGGGCTCATCGGCCTTATCAGTTGGTGGGAGCCCTTTCTTATTCTGCTTCAGGGAGGAATACCGATCCTGCTGCTGCTCGGAGGTGCTCTTGCAATCTATGTCGGTTTCGACGAGATGAGGGACCAGATGAAGTCGAAAGAGCCGGAAAAGGCAACCCCAAGCGCTGCGGAGTTGGCCGCTGCGAAGGAAGAAGCTGAAAAGGCGAAGGCCGAGGCGGAAAGATATAAGGCGGAATTGGAAAAAGCCAAAGCAGCAAAGAAAAAATAACCCCGGCGTCCGGAATACAGGGATTACCCGGCGGCGTACAGACAAACTCCCATCTCTGCAGCGAAGGGTCTCCCGGATGATTCCGCCGATTATACCGGCCATGGGGTTTGCAAATATTATTTGACAGGTCACGACAAATCGAGTACAGGGTGCGACCACATACTCGAAATCGGAAATGAACCATGAACGATACATTTGTACATTCCGCGCCAGTCATTGCATGCTCCTCGTGTACATCTTACACGTATTAACGCCTGCTTCCTGACCCCTGTCGGGCGGGAAAGCAGGCCATCACACACCGTC
>DFYG01000087.1 GCA_002382605.1 Synergistaceae bacterium UBA4088
GAGACGATCGCGGCCGTTACTCCCGCCAGGTTGAGATCTCTCCCCGTCTCTCCTCCGATACCGCCCACCGCCAGCCAGACTCCTGAAAAGCCGGCCAGGAGCGCCACAAAGCGAATGAAAGTAAAGCGCTCCTTTCCCAACGCCACAGCTCCGATAACCGTCCAGACGGGGTTGGTGTAGAAGAGAATGACCGTGAGTCCTACCGGGATGGTGACGAAGGCTATGTTGGAGAGGTAATAAACGAACACTACCCCGAACAGCCCTGCCAGAGCGTACTTCCAGGCATCCCTGAACCCGGGGATGAGCGCGCCGGGCTGCCTGAAGAATGCGTAAGATCCTACTACGACCGCTGCTGAAACTGCCCTCACCACCGACACCCCCGCCGGCGTCACTCCGTATGCAAAGGCAATGCGCAAGACAGGGCCTAGCGTTCCAAAAAAGAACGCGGCAAGAGCCATGCATCCAAAACCGATCAACCCCAAGTGAAAAACCCCTTCCCCTCTCATCGAAACCCGGCCTGGCATGGACCTGGCACAGACCATAAAGAAATTTACAGCAACGAGCTATTTCGTAATTACGGAAAATTGTCCTATAATTAACGGGTATTGCGTTTCTCACGTTATTCTTTCGATGCAGATAACTCTGCAGCTATCTTCGGAAAATCGAACCTTATCCTGAAGGCTTCCCTCCCGAAACGCAATATGCATGTTCCCTGACCTGAAAGGAGAGACCACGCATGGGACTTCCCAATATAGTCAGACCCGGACGCCGTGGGCCGGATAAGGCGCATTCAGGGAGAGCGGAAGCAATGACGAAAACGGGCAGGCTGGTAATAGTTTCCAACCGTCTCCCCCTCAAGATCGGAGGTTCCGGCGAAAACCTGACCGTAACACCATCCTCCGGAGGACTTGTGTCCGCGATGTCACCCGTGCTTCGCGACAGGGGAGGGATATGGATCGGATGGACAGGCACTTCGGAGCCGGTAGGGATGAAAACACTCAGAGAGATACTCGGCCCGGCATCGGATCTCGCCGGCTACCGGATCTTCCCGGTGCGCCTGTCGAAGCAAGACGTGGAAGCCTTCTACTACGGTTTTTCGAACGAAGTGATATGGCCCCTCTTTCACGACCTCCAGACCCGCTGCCGCTTCGAACCCGAATACTGGGATGCCTACCTGAGGGTCAACAGATGTTTCGCGCGAGCCGTGGCCCATCACACAAGGAGCGAGGATTTCATCTGGGTCCACGACTACCAGATGATCCCGGTTGCGAGAATACTTAAGGAGTCAGGTGTAAAAAGGCGGTGCACTTTCTTCCTCCATATTCCTTTCCCGGCACCGGACATTTTTTTGAAACTTCCGTGGAGAGATGAACTGCTGAGGGATCTGATGGAGTATGAATTTCTCGGTTTTCAGACACCTCGAGACCGCAGGAATTTTACCGACTGCCTGCGCGCCCTTTTCCCCGGCTCGAGGATCTCCGGACGCGGCCCCATTGTCAAGGCATCAGCCGAGGGAAGAGAAATGCGTGTCGCGGCAATGCCGATAAGCATAGACTACAGATCGTTCCGGACTCTGGCAAAATCCGAAAAGGTTTCAGAGATGCTAGAGGGTCTGAAAAGACAGATACCCAGGGAGAAGATCGTCCTGGGGGTAGACCGCCTGGACTACACGAAGGGTATCCCCCAGAGGATCAGGGCGATAGGTGAGTTTCTGAAGGTCCACCACGAATACCGCCAAAAGTTCACATTCGTCCAGATCGTCGTGCCGAGCCGCGAGGACGTCCCGGAATACCACGACCTCCGTGAGGAGATCGAAAGGCTCGTGGGTTCGGTCAACGGGGAATTCTCCACTCCCGGATGGGTTCCCGTCCATTACATGTACAAGTCGATCCCGCGGGAGGAACTCGTAGCCTACTATCGGTTGGCGGATGTAGGCCTCGTGACCCCGCTGAAGGACGGCATGAATCTTGTCGCCAAGGAATACTGTGCCTGCCAGGTGGATGATGACGGAGTCCTTGTCCTCAGCGAATTCGCCGGCGCCGCTTCTCAGATGCATCGTGACTCCATACTCGTCAACCCCTACGATGTTGACGGAATAGCCAGAGCGATCTACGCCGCGCTGATCATGCAGACCACAGAGAAAAAAAAGCGGATGCACCACCTCAGGGCGGGCATCCGCAGGCAGAACGTATTCTGGTGGGTGGACAACTACCTCAGGGCCTCGACCGGGAGGACGCTGGTGGATTTTCCCGAGGCCGAGATGGCCCCAGTATTCCACGCCCTCAAGAGACACTCCCGGGGTGAGATCTGATTCAGCGCATCGGGATGGGGTTGACGAATGCGGCCCTTTGACCGAGTTCACTCTCGATCTCGAGCAGACGATTGTATTTCGCCACGCGCTCGCTGCGGCAGGCCGACCCGGTCTTGATCTGGCCTCCGCCCATCGCTACAGCGAAGTCGGCGATGAATGCATCCTCCGTCTCTCCGCTCCGGTGGGATATCACGTAACCCCACCCACCTTTGCGGCATGTGTCTATCGTCTCTATAGTCTCGGTAACGGTCCCGATCTGGTTCAGTTTTATCAGCGCCGCGTTGGCGGACCTCTCTTCAATGCCTCTCTCTACGAAGCTGGAGCTGGTCACGAAGAGATCATCTCCTACGATCTGGATCCTACCCCCGAGTACTGACGTTTGATGCCTGAACCCCTCCCAGTCATTCTCGTCCAGCCCGTCCTCGATCGAAACGATCGGGTATTTCCTGATCCAGGCCTCGTAGAAGGCAGTCATCTCGCTACTCGTTTTTGTGCCCTGCCCCGATTTTGAGAGAACATAAGAGCCTCCCTGACAGAAGGAACTGGCCGCTGGATCGAGCGCTATCGCAATATCGACTCCCGGGGAGTACCCTGCGGCCTCTATGGCTTCGACTATAACTTCGCAGGCTTCATCATTGCTCTTCAGGTTGGGCGCGAATCCGCCCTCGTCACCAACGCTCGTGGCATATCCTTTTGAAGAAAGGATCTTTTTCAGGGCGTGAAAAGTTTCAGCGCCGTATCGGAGTGCTTCCCGGAAGTTCGGCGCCCCGACAGGCATCACCATGAACTCCTGGAGATCGACGCTGTTGTCGGCGTGCTTGCCGCCGTTGAGTATGTTCATCATGGGAACAGGCAGCCTGAAGGACTCCCCGCGACCGAGATATTCATAAAGGGGTACACCCTCCAGAACAGAAGCAGCACGAGCGACCGCCATCGAAACCCCGAGGATCGCGTTGGCTCCGAGCCTGGCCTTGTTAGGTGTCCCGTCGAGGTCGATCATGAGCATATCGATATCGCTCTGATCTGTCGGGACCATTCCTGTGATTTCCGGCGCAATGATGTCGTTAACGTTCCTCACGGCGCCAAGGACACCCTTCCCGCCGTAGCGCTTTTTGTCGCCATCGCGAAGTTCCACCGCCTCATACTCTCCGGTCGAAGCGCCTGAAGGGACAGAAGCAGAAACCTCAATGCCGTTTGAGAGTCTGCAGAAGGTGCGAACGGTAGGATTACCCCGCGAATCGAGGATCTCCATTGCGGTTATGGCCGCTATTGTCGTTTTCATTAGGGTCTCTCCTTTGTGTTTTGATTTTGATCTTCTCGATGACAGCTTGAGTTCCATAAATAACTATAACAGATTTAACGGTTATTTCAGCGCCTGGAGCAAGCGAGAAGTCCGACAGCAAGAAGGACGACAGCTCCTCCTGTTACGGCACTAGCCTCCGGGACCTCCGAACTTATGATCCAGGCCCACATCATCGAAAAAGGAACTTCGGCCATTGTGGCAATGGTCACGGTGTTCCCTGAAACCCACCTCAGAGAGAGTACCACCAAACCATATGGGATGAGCGACGTCATAGTACCCAGGTAGAATAGTACGAGCCAGGCCCGGGGAGTGACATCCAGAAGGCCGGATATGTCACCCCTGACCACGGCTATTGCCCCCAGCATGGCCGTGAACAGAAGGTAGGTCAGGAAAAATGAGCCAAAGGCATCCTTTCTACCGGTACCGTACTTCCCGTTAAGAACGAAGATGGCGTAACCTGCGGCCCCAGTCAGCGCCCCGGCAGCGCCGACAATATCAAATGTATCCATTCGTCGGGCGCCCCCGACCGCTATCCAGATCCCGACAAGGGCTATAGCGAAAGCCAGCGCCTGGAGGCGTGTCGGCCGCCCTGCCCCCAGGATCCATGATCCTGCCATCACCCAGCAGGGAGATGAGTAGTAAAGCACCATCGCCAGACCGACAGAGATCCGCAAAAAGGCTACATTGAGGCCAAGGGAACTCATTATCATCCCGGCAGCGCCCAGAAAGATAAGCGGAG
>DFYG01000162.1 GCA_002382605.1 Synergistaceae bacterium UBA4088
CCCCTGCAGATAGTAAAAAAATACCAGGAGTGGGCGAAGCAGGAACCGGAGAAAAGTGCCGTAATTCTTTACGACACCATGTGGCAGGCAACACGCAAAATGGCCGAGGCCATCGGAGACGGCCTGGCAGAAAACGGCATCCCGTACAAGATCTTCCATATGGCGCTTTCGGACAGGAATGACGTGATCACGGAGATATTCAGGGCAAAGGCCGTTTTTCTCGGATCTCCCTGTCTTAACGGGGGACTTCTCCCCACCATGACCCCTATCCTGGAAGATCTGAAGGGACTGAAGTTCAAAAACAGGATCGGGGCTGCTTTCGGCTCATACGGCTGGAGCGGGGAGAACGTGAAGCGCATCGAAAAGGAACTCGAGGCTGCCGGCATTCCCCTGGCCGAACCTGGCGTACTTGCAAAGTGGCAGCCGGACTCCGGAAGCCTGGAACAGTGCCGCGCACTCGGGCGGAAGGTTGCCGGGAAGATCCAGTAACTTCCAAAAAATGAGAAAAGGAGAGGGTAGATATGACACTTACGCTATTTTTGAGTTCCGTGATCGTTCTGGGGGCATTGCTGCTGAGGGCTGGAAGGGCCCAGGCGCATTGCGATACACTGGAAGGGCCGGTCGTCAAGGCGGCACTGAAAGCCTTCGAAAAAGGGGATGTAACACCGGTTCTGATGTGGATACAGCCACAGGATGAGGCAGAGGTAAAAAAAGCATTCGATCTTGCCCTTAAGGTACGCGCCCTCGGGCCGGAGGCCCGGGAACTGGCCGAAAGATCCTTCTTTGAAACACTGATCCGGATCCACCGTGCCGGGGAGGGCGCTCCTTACGAAGGCCTCAAGCCAGGCAGCAGTGTGCCGCCGGTGGTCGGCAAGGCGGATGCGGCACTTGAAAGCGGAGACATCTCCGAACTTTCCGAACGAATCCCCGGCCACGTCCGCAAGGCCATCGATGAGAGGTTCCATACAGCTCTCGAGAAGAAGAAGACCGCGGGCGATTCGCCTGAAAAGGGCAGGGAGTTTGTCGAAGCATACATATCCTTCGTTCACTACGTCGAGGGAATTCACGCCCTTACCATGGGCGGAGGACACCATCACGGTCACTAGTCAAAAAAGACCTTCTGGAAAGACAACTGTTCGGACCGTTATCCCTGCGCGGAACTCTTCTGCGCTAAACCGGGAACAGCCTGAATTATCAGGAAAAGGAGACTCCCGATCGTTATTTTCGGGGGTCTCCTTTAATTACAATACCTGAGGATCATCGCCAAGGAAATCCCCGATCAGGGAGAGAAATACCCCTGGCTCCTGGAACATCAGACCATGACCCGTACCCGCGACTACTTCAAGGAGAGCGCCGGGGATCAGCCCGGCCATCTTCCGGGAGTTTTCAGGCGGCACAAGCACATCCTCATCTCCGCACACAACCAGTGTCGGAGCATTCAGGGCGTCCAGCATTTCGGCGGTACCTCTCCAGTCTTCGATAGCCTTCTGCTGGAGTGCCAGAGATCCACCGGTTATTTCGCCAAGGGGGCGCGAGAAGATCTCCCCCACCCTCTGACCGTTCTTCGTGAGCCAGCCGGAAGGGAACAGCGTTTCAACCCACCGCATCCCCCGTTCCTCGGGAGTGCCTGACTGATCGGAAAGCTTCTCGATGACCTTGGGCGACGGGGGAAAACTCCAGTCGGCGAAGGAAGCGTAAAGGACAAGCCTCCCTGTGCTTTCCGGATACGACAGAGCTATTTCCTGCGCAATAAGCGAACCCATTGACCACCCGAGGATGTGGCTTTTCCCTATGCCCAGTACCTTGAGCAAACCACGGGCATCGTCCGCAAAGCGGGGTATCGTGAACTCCTTCTCTCCGACGGATGTACCACCAATTCCACGGTTGTCAAAGACGATAACGCGGTACCGTTCCGCCAGACGGTCGATAACGGACTGTTCCCATATCTCCATCGTTGTTCCGAATCCGGATATAAGAAGAAGCGGGAAACCATTCCCCTTTTCGCGCCATGCCATTTCGATATCCCCGACTCTTGCTGAATTTATCATTGTCAGCCTCCTGTCATACATTTTCCGGCGCCAAAGCGGCCGGAGTCACTAAATTATAAATGCCCCTCCGGACATTAAACAGCCAGGCGCATGATCGGTGATCATTGCTTACTTCCCATGCCGATACATTACGATCATTCCGGATCCGGCCTGTAAAGCGGGGCAATACTTCCCGGAATGACCCCAGCAAGTCAGACCGCGCAGATGGACCAGTTCCGCAGGGTTGTTCTTTCTAGACCTTCCCTCGAGGATGATCAGCACTCCATGACATGCCCGCTTCTTTTCAACCGCTCCCGGAGAGCATCAAGATCGGCGGGAGAATCGACGTCGGACCATGGGGAAAGGATCCCGGTACGGACACCCTCCGAGGCAAGGCTCTCCATGTTTTTTTCAAAAACGGCCCCGGCCCCGTGGGATACTCATGAAGGCTGCCAGTGTGTACCCTTTCCGGGTGAAGCCGATGGCGCCATACCCGCACCTCTCCCGACATATCAGAACCATCTCCCGGAAGGGTTCAAATGCATTCCATTGCGGTGCCCACGTAAGGAAACAATGATTAGGCAAACGACGTCCGTTAAAAAGAGTTTCCTATTCCCCCGGGAAAAAGACCTCTTCCCAGAGCTCGGTCACCCAGGCGGCCGTCGCGGCGGTCAGTTCCACACAGGGTTTACGGGAAAACCGCCTCATCATCGGCCTCCCGGCTTTTATGACAGCACAGCAGGATGCCCCGAAATCCGCGCGGAAACGCTTCAGGATCATACCGGGAAGCTTGTCTCCAAAGGGGTGCGGCTTCCTTGAAGCAAGCATTCCCGAAATCATGACGGCTCCGGTGAGAGCTCCACAGGTGCATCCTCCACCCATCCCTTCTCTGAGGAGAGAGGCCGAATTGATCACTTCGGGAGAGACTGTCTCCTCAAGCGCTTCCGAAACTGCCATTATCACAGACTGGGCGCAATTGTCGCACTCGCTCATATATCCTGCGGCCAGCCGTTTTGCCTTCTCAGCCCGACTCATGCGGCCACCTCCTTTCGGGGCATTCGTTCCAGAGCCAAGATCACTCCGCCGTAAAGACTTGTGATACTGAGGAGAACTCCGAAAATGAACGAGGATGTCGCGGCCGCCTCCGAATGGACCCTCCATGGGGTCAGAAGCGCGATCGCGGCTCCTTCGCGAAGCCCGGATCCGTTGATCGAAACCGGAATCATTGAAAAAGCCGAGATCGCAGATATTGCAAGGGAGGCCTGGATCCACCCTATCCTGAGGTCGATCGCACGGAAGACACAGACGTAGACCATGACCACCGCGATCTGAAACAGCAGAGACCAGAAAAGAGTTCTGATCCAGACACTTCCCTTCAGGGAGAGCTTCATGCCGTAGTCCCGTGCTGCAGTCAGGTTTTCGATGAGGTGCTTCAGTATACGGTTTCGAATGCTGCCGCAGGATGGGAATACGGAGATGCCACGTGTGACCATCCATGCCAGTATGATCCCCGCAATAACAAGCCCAAGGAAGCCGGCAGCAAAAACCTTGCTTCCCGGAAGAAACGCGGCGGCAGCAAGACCCAGAAGAGCAAGACCTGAAAGAGCAAGAAGGCGCTCGAAGATCACCGACAAGAACACCCCCGGCCGAGATCCGGCGGCTTTTCCGGCGCGCCATATCCGGAACGCGTCGCCTCCGATGCTCGAAGGCATAAAGTTGTTGAAGAAGATGCCGACCCAGTAGCAATCCCATGCTTCTCTCCAGGATATAGAGAGCCCCTGCCCTTCCATGATCACCAGCCATTTGACGACACTGATCACCATGGAGCCAATGATCCAGAGAATGGCCGCAAGGACCCAGTAAGGGTGGGCCCGCAAAAGCAGGCCCATGGCTTCCCCGACATCGATCGAACGATATACCAGAAACAGCAGAACTCCCGAAACAATTATCCGCAAAGCCGATTTCACGGCTCCGCTTCCGCATGCTAAGGGAAATAACCTGGAAAACATCACACTTCAGTTTCTGCGGCCTGCGTTATGGCTCTCCTTTTGAAAGCCCAGGCAGCCACCAGAAGAACCATGAAACCCGTGATCCCCCAGAGAAAGGTTTTCCCGGACCGGGTCATATTCTCTCCCCACCAGGAATAAAGTACGGTCGCGGGAAGCTGCCCCAGACCTGTCGCCCAGAAGAAACTCCAGAAGGTCACCGTGGTCAGGCCCGCAGCGTAGGAAACCACATCAAAGGGCATCACGGGGAGCAGCCTGGCTATCAGGATGGCGTGGGTCCCGTGATCTTTGAAAAAAGAGTCCGTCCTGTCAAGGATGCTGCTCCCCCCGACAAGCTTTTCAACAACGGGACGACCAAAGCTCCTCCCTATGGCCCAACAGATCCCGGCGCCAAGCATGGCTCCGGTCCAGGAGTAGAATGCGCCCGCTTTCCACCCGAAGACCCAGGCGTTGGCAAAGGTTACCACGAAGGCCGGAAGCGGCGATGCCAGGGACTGAAAGATCATTATTCCCATAGATGCTATCGGAGCCCATATCCCGAAACTCCTGATAAATATCCTCATCCTCTTGATGTCGGCCGTGGCTAGTATCGAAGCCGCATTGTTGATGGCCAGGTTGAAAGATGGCGCAAGGAAGTAAAGCAGAGTTCCCACGGCAATCACGCTCAGGGAAAAGCCGAGGAGAAGTCTTTTCCCTGTCTTCTTTACCAAAACCCTACTTCTCCACTGGCAGGTTGTCGTTGCCGGCCCACTCCGAGAATGAAGCTTCGTAATTACGGGCATCCTCCCATCCGGAAAGGCGGAACATCATGGCAAGAAATCCCGAGCGGATGCCGATCGTGCAGTATGTTACCACCTGGTCGCCGGGCTTTACTCCCATGGACAGGAAGAGTTCACGCATCTTGTCCGGCTCAATGACAGTGCCGTCATCGTTATAGACGGAATCGAACGGGATGCAGCTTGCACCGGGGATGTGGCCGCGGCGCTTTTCTCCGTGGTCGGTATCCCCTTTGTATTCAGCAGCGGATCTGGCATCGATTATCTTGAATTTTTTCCAGTCGGCGATCATCTCTTCCCTGCTAACTACATAGGATCCGTCGATCTCCTTGACCGTAAAGGGAACCGGCGTTACAGAGTGGGCCTCTTTGGTAACCTCGCCTCCGGCAACCTTCCATGCGGGGAAACCACCGTCCAGAATGCGAACATTGTTTACTCCGACAAGGCGGAGTTCCCAGAGCACGCGTCCGTCTTCACCAAAGCTGTAGGGCTCCCCATAGATAATTACTGGTTTTTTTCCGTCTATCCCCAGGGACCCCACGTAGGCTCCAAGCTTGTCGTTGGCCATGGTTGTATTCCATCCCGGGTCACCCTGTTTGCCGATGGGAGGGTCGGTCCAGGAAGACCATGGGGAGTTGATGGCTCCTGGAATATGCCCTGCCTTATAAGCCTTTTCACTGCGCGCGTCAAGGATGACGACTTCAGAGAGATTGGCTTTCAGCCATGAAACATCGGTGAAAAGAACTTCCTTTTCAATGGACATGGCAAAGGATGTTCCAGTGATCAGCATAACAGTCAATAGGGCGGCAAGCCCCGAAAGAGACAGCAGATTGCGTTTCATTATTTTTCTCCTTTCAGTGACGAAAAACATCCGGCAGGATACATTATCGACCCGCCTTCCCGAATGTGAAGGGATCTCGCAGACGACTGAACATTGCCGACAGGTCAGCAGTGGGCTTTATCCCGTAAAAAGATCTTCGGGTCAGGGTAATTTCAGACTGGGGTGTGGTGGATCCGGGGTTTCTAAAGCGAGGTAGAGAGATGCCTGTTCTTCACGGAAAATACCGGCAGGCAGGCCGCCGCGATACACCCGTTCCAGTCGGAATCACCCGGCAGGTGCAAGCCTTGCACCTTCAGAACATCTCACATGGGTTTTCGGGTCATCAGAAGCGTCCTCCTTCCGGTAGGCATTTTGGCGTTTCAACGAACCAAAGAGTAACTCCGGATCATATTTTCTGTCAATAAATACTCTTGTCCTACATGGTATGAGTCTGAAGAAGCGGTTTTGGTCGATCATGGAGGTATGAGCACGAGGGAGGTTTTCAGCCTCGGGGCGTAACCCACTTTTGATCAGGAACTGGCTTGACCGGATCGTTATCCGGGAGTACAGATCGGAATTCTGAGTCCGGAAGGTTCATGTCCGATCCCTTACCTCAGCCCTCCAGAAGCCTGTAGCCTTTTTCCCGAAACAGTTGTTCCGGCTTTGCAGGAAGGGAACAACGCAAGATCAGGGGGCTTAGTGGATCATGGCATGAATGATTCCAAAGGCCAATGAGCCTATGCCTGCCCACTTGTGAAGCCGAAAGACCCACGGACCCTTTATGACCCTGCGGATCTTCGCGCCGGATATTTCCGTGACTCCTGCTGTCACCATCAGGATAATTGCCGTTTGCCCGGTAAATTCAAACAGGTCTTCCAGCTTCCAGCACCCCTTTCCCATTTATTTCTCTTCCCGTCAAAAAACCGGATCCTTATTTGGAAGCAAGGTAAAGGATCGCGATCTTTCCGTCGGAGAAAAAGATGTCTCCCGAAAAGTTCGAGCCTGCGGACGGTTCGACGAACGTCACCTCGGTGAAACCGGAGAGAACCCCTGCCCCAAGGCAATCTTCGACCAGCGTCTTCCTCTCCACGTCAATTGCCGGGTCTATCCGGTGGGTCATGTGGAGCCAGTTCATCCCCTTGTCGAAGCTGGCGGTCCCCACATACTGAAGTCTCCCGTCGGGCAACCGGTACCCCGTCTTCCACACCCTTATGTGGTGCCTCTGCCGGATGGAGTGCATGGCTGTTTCCTTCTCGAAAGCAATGTTCAGGGGTACGCCATTCCAGAAAGAAGGAGTAACCGGGGCATGAGGATAGGATCCGTTCAGTAGGGCCGCTTTGAAAGCCCGAACAAGGGAACGGAAAGAAACGGGGTCCGCTTTCATCCAGCCGGCCTTTTCCAGGGAACGAACGAGGCTTTCTTCGTTCTTGACATAGATGATGAAGCTCAGTGGCTCCTGGGGCGTAGCGATGATCGTCTCGGTAAAGCGCGGCATACGCCCCGAATCGAAAGGTGCAAGAGGATCGATCGATACACGGGAAATAACCGGAGAAGGCACATCTCTGAAATATGGCGGAGTGTAGGTCGCTGCCACGAAAATATAAAGAAGTACCCCGGCCACAAGCAGGATCGATCCACGATATCGACCCTTTATCGCTAAAGGAGTGGTTCCCGAACGGACGGGCTCAACAGTGATCTGCCTGGCTTTCTTCCATTCGGCAATGCTTATGCCGATGAGAAGCCAGGAGAGCCCGAGAAGTCCTCCCGCCAGGATATCACTCAGGTAGTGCACCCCTATATAAAGACGGCTGAAAGCTACCGCCGAAACGATGAGACCCCAGAGAAAGATCAGGTCCACTTTCCGGGACCGGCTCTTCGCCTGACGGATAAGAAAGTAGGCAAGAAAACCGTAAAAGCATGCAGTGTAGGCCGAATGGCCGCTTGGGAAGGAGAATTCCATCAGGCTGGTCATGTCGAAGGGCCTTTGCCTGTGAAAGAGCCACTTACCCCCTGTCGTGAAAAAACCGCAGCCTCCCAGTGCAATCCAGAAAGGAAGAAGGAAATCCCTCTTCCGCTCCACGAAGAGGTAGACGGAAAGCAGTATCGCGCCGCCCAGGATGATCTGCCAGTTGCCGAGGAGAGTGACCTTCAGGAAGACCGAAAGCAGCACGGGGGTTCTGAACGCGAGAATTAGCATGGCGAGCCTCTGGTCGGCCGCCACGATCGGGTCCGAGGCTAGAAGATCCTGTATCAGTCCCCCTAGCAGCAGAACGGAGAAGCCTGTCGCAAGACACAGAAGCGTCAGGGGAAGACCCTCGAAGCGTGATGGATCAAAGCGCCCGGAAACAAAACCGGCCCCGCGGGGGTGCCTGTCGATGAAGGATCTGACGGCTGGATCCCTTCCCGCTCCTTCCGCCATGGAACGGATCAATGAAGACAGAACAACTGTCAGCGGCCAGATCCCCCTGACGATAAGCGTTCGGACCAGGATGAAGATCGCCAGAACGGCCGCGATCGTGACAAGGAAGAAAAAGAACCTTGTGGACCATAACCCAAGCGATATCCATGCGTGCCCGGCGAAATAGCCCGCCAGGATATACGCTGTCATTCCTACCGCATTGCTTGCGCATGCGAATACCAGGAAACGTCGAAAAGGCAGGCTGGAAAGACCGGCAAAGAACGGAATAAAGGACCCTATCGCCAGAAACCTTCCGGGGATCATGGCCCAAAGGCCATACTTTGAAAAGATCTTTTTCACGGATTCAAGCTGTGGAGAGAGGCTCGGGAAGCGTTTGAACCCTGAAGCCAGGCCCTCGCTCCTTTTTCCCAGGAAATAACTCAGGATGTACCCGCCCGATGTACCGACAAAGCAGAACCAGAAACCGTCCACGGGATGCAGGAAGCCGTGGGCTGCCAGAAAGCCCACGCTGGGAAACAGCAGAACACCCGGAACGATCATCCCGAAAAATGCCGTCGACTCCCAGAAAGCTACGGCAAGGACTATCCAGTACCCCAGGATCCTGAAATGCTCAATGGTGGGAAGCAGCAGATCTATGAAATGCACCGGGATACCCCCTTTTGGGGAAACTCAAACCCTCTTCCGGTTGCCAGGACTATGAACCCGTGGAACACCTCTGGGAATCCGTGCCGGGTCAGGCGGCCATCCTTTGCCCCTTCAATAACTGACTACGACCGGATTTATCCGGATGGTCATCTCTGCTCCGTTCCTCAGCAGGACAAATATGTTCTCTTCAGCCGTCAGGAGCAGCCCCAGCCCTCTGGCGTCTGACAACGGTTTCCCGTTGCAGGAAATGATCACGTCCCCGACCTGCATCTTTGCCTTGTCTGCTTCCCCGCCGGGGGTTATCTCCTCGATCACGGCACCGGTCCGGCCGTTGATCATCACTATCTCGCTCTCCGTCATATCTCTCAGCGAGAACCCCAGCTTCGGCCCCTGTTTCTGCGCTTGCGGGGGGAAAGCCAGCCCTGTAGGCGGCCTGGGTATTGAATCGGGTGAGCGCGGTTCGATATGGATGGACATGGGTACCTTTTTGCGCAGTATGTCTAGGTCGTACTTCCCCGCACTCGGCCAGATGGTCGGCCAGACTTCCTCCTGGAATTTCGTGAGCGAATCCACCTGAAGGCCGTTGATAGAAAGGATAATATCTCCTGCCTTGAGACCTGCCTTTTCGGCAACACCGCCGATCAGTACATGAGTGACCACTCCTCCCTTGGCGGCTTTCAGCCCGTTGGCCTTAAGGTCCTGCTGTGATGGCTCTTCGGTCATGGCTCCGCTGTTTGAGAAATCAAGAGGATTCCCCGCGGCGGCCGTAAAGGAAGCCACTATTGACAGGAGTTTTTCCGCCACTCCCCGGTTTTTCGCTCCGATAACAACAGGGGAACCATCCCCGGAAGGCTGGGCTATAAGGGCCCAGGAGAAATCTTCCTTTGTATTGTCCGCCCTGCTTACAATAGCCAGAGCGATAAGAGAGCTGAAGGAGACAACGTAGGGGGAACTTCCGGCGGCAGCAAAGGAAATCTGGGTAGAGCTCAACTGAATATCTTTGAGAGGGGCTCCATCCATGGTACAGAGCAGGCCGTCAAGACCTGAAAGAGCCTTCAGCCCTTCCTCGATGCTGGAAAAATAGACCGGCATTGTGTCATATATCAGAAGATCTCTTGATAAAGCCTCCGCGGTTGGGCAGGAGACGAGAAAAAAACATAGAGCAACAGCAAGTGTCGACAATTTTTTCATAACAACACCACCTTTCTGATTTCTTCAATAAATGACAAGGTTTGCTCCAACCTTCATCGACATGCTCTGTCCGTTACGGATCACGAGGAAGACATTCTCTCCGGGTTCAAGAAGAGCTCCCAGGGTCTCGGGAGTCTGAATAGCCTTGTCGTTGCATTCGACAAGAATATCGCCGATCTGAAGGCCCGCCTTCTCCGCCAATCCTCCAGGGACCAGTTCGGCTATCACGGCTCCGCTTTTACCACCCAGCGCTTTCTTTTCATCCTCCCCAGGATACCTGAGGGAGAAACCCATTTTAGGCGGAGTCTCGAGGTTCCCCGCAGCAGGCACTATTCCTGGCTTCTGGGCGGCCACAGGACCTTTCATTGCCTTAAAACTCAGGCTCCCGGGCGGCACAGGGTAATAGTCATCCGGCGGCAGAAGTACCTTGCATACGGCCGGTGGCTCACTCTTTCTCAAAACCTTGAAATCGAAGGATCCGGCTCCCGGTTTGATCTTCTCCGACCACTGGTCGAATGATTCTACCGGCAGATCGTTGCACATGATCACAGCGTCACGGACTCGCAGGTCTCCCTTTTCCGCAGGACTACCCTTCATCACTGCGGTAACTATCATCCCTTTGGCCTCTTTCAGTCCAGGTATCCAGAGGTCCTTGGGCGTGATATCCCGAAAGGACGCCCCAAGGCCCGGGAAGGTCAGTGAATTCCCCGAGGCAACAATCAGGCTTGCCAGGGCATTGTAGACTGTACTGGCAGTTTCGAAATCCGGCGTTCTGAATATCTCGATGCCGTTTTTAAGATCCGCCATGACACAAAAGGGGTGGCTTCCGCTATTTTCGATGAAGACAAGATGCAGGTTTTTGACTTCTGCAAAGGGGATAACAGTCCATTCCTGAACATCCTCTACTTTATCGGGTGTAAACAATCCGGTCTGCGTAACCACCTGTGCAGTACCCACGGTTCTTAAGCCGAAAGCGTCTACGTCAAACTGTCTGACCATCCCTCCCTGCCACCCCGCTACTTTTCCCTGGAGATTCTTCAGCGCTCCCATGGCCGGTTCGACGGTCTGGTAGAAGGCTGGCAGATACCAGTATTCCACAATGTTGTACGGTGAGAGATCCGGCTGGGATAGAAGAGCTTTTGCCGCAACAGGTTGAAAGACCAAACTGAGAATGGCCATACAGGCCATAACGGGAACCCTGAAAATCCTTGACATGCTAGATCGCCTCCCTAATTTCTATTGCTATTTTTGAGGGAAAACAACATTACTCATTATATAAGGCCGAACTTGCGGTAGGGAGGGTCGGGATAAAGAGTGACTTATATCTCCTATAATAATAATCTACGTCATGAGAGGCATGGGATAAAACCCCCTGGCCTATCCCCCGGACTCTTCAGGCGTTTCCCTCATGGTCGAAATGTAACAGACAGCTTCGTCGACCTCCCGGCACTCTGTCAAGAGGAAAGGAAACCCCCGGAAAAATCCTTCCGGGTTGGGGATGCATCTAAGTCAACGGACCCGATCCCAAAACAGAAAGAGCGAGGCCCCATTTCCGCCGGGGTCCCGCTCTCATATCAACAGCAAAAAAGACCTT
This sequence comes from Synergistaceae bacterium UBA4088, assembly GCA_002382605.1. Classification (GTDB taxonomy): domain Bacteria; phylum Synergistota; class Synergistia; order Synergistales; family Thermovirgaceae; genus UBA2252. The sequence continues at coordinate 11,479 of DFYG01000162.1, forward strand.
TAGAATGCGCTCTGAGGCTTGTAGGTTTCGAGGTATACCTGCTTCCCGCCTTGTGCCTGGAGTATTGCAGCAGGCTTGTTCAGCGGGTTGTGGGTGGCCTTGTCCACTGTCAGGTTGAAGTGGAGGAGCTGAAGGTTCTTGGTGTCCTCAATTGCATCCCTTACTGCTTCGCCTTCGGCCTTTCCGGCGCGCTTGATCGCATCGGCTATCCAGTAGAGGATGTCGTAGGCCGCAACAACATTGACGATCTCGGTCGGCTTCTCATTGAACTTCACCTCATACTTCGCAACAAGAGGCTTCAGGATCGGATCGTCGAAGCTGAGGTGATAGACCCAGTAACTTCCCTCCATGGCCGGTCCGGCTATCTCGAACATGTTATTGCTGAAGCCGTCGCCGCCGATGAAGACCGGTTTCCAGTCAAGTTCCCACGCCTGCTTCATCATCAACGCCATTTCCTTGTAGAGGTTCGGCATGACAAGAGCCTTGGCACCGCTGTTCTTGGCGTTGGTAAGCTGGGCACGGAAGTCGACATCGCCTCCGCGGAACCCCTGATCGCTGACTACCTTCCCCCCGAGACCGGTATAGGTTTTGATGAAGAATTCCGTCAGCCCCTCGGAGTAGTCGCTTCCGACATCGTGGAGGATGGCCGCTTCCTTGATCCCAACCTTGTTGTAAAGGTACTCGGCGAAGACCTTGCCCTGGTACGGGTCAGTAAAGCACTGGCGGAAAGAGTAGGGACGCACCTTGCCGGTCTCTGGATCGACCGTAACGGCCGGGTTGGTCGGGAAGCTCCCTATCTGCGGAACCTTGTACTGTTCAAGGATCGGGACCACCGCGATGTTGAGACCGCTGAAGTTGGTACCGCCAATGGCGACGACCTTGTCCTCAAGGATGAGTCTCCTGACGGCGCTTATGGCATCTTCGGCCTTGGCCTTGACGTCATATGCGACCAGTTCCAGTGGACGGCCGAGGACTCCGCCTGCGGCGTTGATCTCTTCAACGGCAATAAGGGCTCCATTCACTTCATGGACACCCCAAGTCGCAGCGTCGCCTGTAAGGTTGGCAACGTAGCCGATCTTGATCGGTTCTACCGCAAAAGCAGCTGTTGACAATGCCAGGGTAACCAGAAGAGCAAAGATTAAGACCTTTTTCATTCGCAAGACACCTCCCCTAAAGATTTCCTTT
>DFYG01000143.1:0-5349 GCA_002382605.1 Synergistaceae bacterium UBA4088
CTCCGGCAATAACGTGACAGGCCCACCCTGTTCAAATCCAAGTATCACGTTATTTTCTAATGTACAATAAGCCCTGGTGATGTACCAATGGTGATGGAAAAATTCACGGCTTCAGATGAATACTTTTTCCACAGCAGATCGAACACAGTATCCACATCATACTGGTTGGGGATATTCCCGGAAAGAAGGCACGGACGGGAGGCAATATCACCTGCGGCGGAAGCGCCAACACCGATGGATCAAAGTTCCGCGGCCTTGCCCCTGAGATCCTTCGGCCGCTCTCTATTGTGCCTGGAGACAGGTCTTTGAAAAACTTTATCGCACTTTTCGCTTTTCTTCTGGGACTCGCCCTGCTCGTAGCCCATACAGCATACGGACCGGACAGCGTGACCCTCGTTTTCGCGGGAGATACAGCCTTCGGCGAAAACTACAGGATCCGGCCTGAACCGGAATTTCTTTCGGGGGACAGCCGCTACCTTCCCTCAATGAAAGCCCTTATCCCCCTTTTGAGCGGAGCCGGGCAGATCCTTTTGAACCTCGAAACACCTCTTACCCTGCCGAACGGTTCCGGTCCCGATGGGAAAGCCTACATCCACTGGTCTTCCCCGGAAAAATCCATTTCCGCCCTGAAAGCTTCTGGAGTTACAGCGGTCGGACTTGCCAACAATCACACCATGGACCAAGGGGCCAGGGGTCTTATGAAAACACTTTTGAACCTGGAAAACGCGGGTTTAGCGTGGAGGGGGGCCGGGCCATCGCTCGAGGTCGCGGAAACTCCCCTGCTATGGAGTTTCCGGATAGGGAAAAGAACTGTGACCGTAGCAACTTTTTTCGGGTTCCAATACCGGAAAAGTTACGATGAAAAATACGATTTCTACGCCGGAACGGAAACAGCCGGGGTCAACCCGCTGGACCCAGAGAGGCTGAAAACTCTTATCAGCGAACTTCGGGCGAAAACTCGGGAAGTTTACGTGATCATCTTTCCTCACTGGGGCAATAACTACAAATGGAGGACAAAAAAACAGTCCGGTCTTGCCCGCGAACTGATCGAGGCTGGTGCAGACCTTGTTATCGGCCACGGCGCCCACCATCTTCAGCAGATCGAATTCTACCAGGGGAAATGTATCCTCTACGGTCTCGGAAACTTCATCTTTCATTCCCCCGGAAGGTTCGACCGGGAATTGGCCCCATCCTATAGTCTTGTTGCCAGGCTTGAGATGGCGGATAAAAAGGGTCTGCTGAAAAAGACGCTTCGCCTTTACCCTATCCAGTCAGACAACTCCGTGACAGGCTTCAGAAGCAGACCTGTAACGCAGGATGAATTTACGGTGGTCGAAAACCTGCTTCGAAACCACATCGAGAGCGAGGACAACCTTTCCCGGATAATCTCCGGGAGGGACCCTCTCGGCCATTACCTGGAGATCAAACTCCCCTGAGACCGGGCTGCTGTTCCTGATAAGACCTTAAGGATAATATCTTGTTCTGCGGGATTAAATGTTCTTGCCGCATAATGATCCGGGTAGCTGTTTGTATTTATCCACGTTCGGATACGGGGAATTTATGACGGTGCTCCGTTAAACCGGAGCCATGTTGTTGGTTGACCCCTTTTTTGCCCGAATGAATGAGCTGGCAATTACTGAAAAAGAGGGACCTCAAGATCCAGGGATCGGGTGGTCCCCCAACAGGTAAGTCATATGCTGTCGGAACGGGGGAATACACAAATGCCTGATCAGGGGCTGATCGATTCGATCAGGGAGAGCGGATTCCCATTTGAATTTCTGAAAAATAAACGGAGGATCCTCTCATCCGCCCAGGGGGCGGCCTACTGGAAGATCCGGATCGGCCAGACCGCACCTGCGCTTATCCTTCGGAAGGAGGACTCATTCATCCTCCTGGTAGTTTCAGGTGCTGTCGCAAAGGTCGACCTTAAAACCCTTGCCGCCGATATAGGGGCCGGATCCCTGAGAATGGCCACTCCACAGGAGATCGACAGGCAGTTCGGCATGAAACCTGGAGATGTCCCACTGCTCGGGCTCAACCTGCCGGCTTTGATCGACCGCCGCCTGATGACCTTCGATTTCATTTACGGAGGATCCGGTGATCCCGGCTACACTCTCAAGATACACCCCCGGGCCCTGCTCGCCCTGAACNNCCAAAACCCGTCCGATAACATCGAGACCGCTCACAGGCATATCGTTGACCGGAGGATGTCCTTTGCTCCAGCCGGAAATGTCGTACCTTTAATACACTGCCTCTGTTCCTGTTCCTGCCGCACGGGGCTTTTCCACGATCGCCGCAGCCGTTACAACGTCAAGCGTTGCAAAATTAACGGTCTTCATGACCATTGTCTCATCTGCGCTAGTAGTGCCCTTGACTCTTCCAGGATCAGTTCACCGGTTATCCTGTCTTTCGTGAACGGCCAACCATTCATAGGGATGATACGATCTCCGGTTTCTGCCAGGGCCGCCCCCTGCTGTCCACTAATACGCATCCGCGCCCTCTTCAGTAGTGGCATGGGTCTCCCGCATGGCCGGCGGGGCAGGTCATCCGGCTCGGAGGTCCTGATATCTATCCTGGAGGAAAGTGCAATCAAGCATTCCCGGTATATTGAAAACTCTGCACGTCATCAATTTCTGGTGGAATGAGTTCGCTTTTGCTCGATATTGTTTACAGAAAAACACCCAAATTCGCCTGGGAGCAACCCGAATTCCTTGCATGTTGCAGAACCATAAGTTTTAATTGACATATCCAGAGCAACTTGATGAAGAGGTCCAACAATGTTCAGTATTGGTCACTTCAATGTGAGGCTTGAAGAAGAAACAGTTCCACCGATAGGCGATGCTGGCCTTTTAAAGAGAACGGCTGAAAAACGAAAAAGCAGAATGTGCAGGTTTTCTCAGGGAGGAGGAAGAAAGGGTGAGTCCGAACAAAGTCCAGATCGAAGAAAGGACCAGGGAGATAGTCGCGCCATGGAAGAACAGGCAGGGAGGCACCATTCCTGTCCTGCAGGAGGTCCAGAAGGAGTTGGGATACCTTCCGGAGGATGCCCTGATGGTCATTTCCCGGGAACTGAAGATCCCGGCTTCAGAGCTTTACGGTGTTGCCACCTTTTACGCACAGTTCCACCTTAAGCCGCGCGGCAGGCATATTATTCGCGTATGTCGCGGAACCGCCTGCCATGTGAGGGGCAGCCTTTTGATCCAGGAAAAGATCAAAAACATTCTTCAGGTAGAGGATAACGGGACGACAGAAGATCTCAGATTCACGCTCGAACCTGTGGCCTGTCTCGGAGCCTGCGGACTTGCTCCGGTAATGATGGTGGATGGAGAGACCCACGGGCGCCTTACTCCGGACAAGGTAATGACAATTGTGGAGTCCTACGAATAGGCTCTTTCTGGAGGTGAGTTCATTGAAGATAAGAGGAATTGAGGATCTTGAGGCTATCAAGGAACGATCCGGCGATCTGACCATGTCCGGCACACGCGGAAAAACCCGCGTGATACTAGGCATGGGAACCTGCGGCATAGCCGCAGGCGCCCACAGGGTGGAAGAAGTGCTGATCCGTGAACTCAAGGAACACGATCTTTCCGATGTGGTTGTCGAATATACCGGCTGTATCGGGATGTGCCAGAAGGAGCCGCTTCTTGACGTGGTACGCCCCGGAGAGCCGCGGATCACCTATGGACCAGTGGCTCCGGAAGATGTTCCGCGAATTGTGGCTGAACATGTAGCAGCCGGGGTGGTTGTCGAGGACAAATCCATAGGAAGAATCGACTAGGGAGGGAGCAGCTGCCATGTCGCGAACAAATTCCGAATCGTTCGAAAGAATACCTCTCTACTCCGACCTGCCGTTTTACAGAAAACAGAAGCGGATCGCCCTGAGGAACTGCGGTCTGATCAACCCCGACCACATCGACGAATATATTTACCGTGAGGGTTATTTCGCACTTGCCAGTGCCCTTAAATCGATGGCTCCGGAGGAGGTTCTCGCCGAGGTCAAAACCTCAGGCCTGCGGGGCAGAGGGGGGGGCGGATTCCCGACCGGTCTCAAGTGGGAGTTCTGCAGGAAATCCCCCGGGAACAAGAAATACGTTATCTGCAACGCTGACGAAGGAGACCCTGGTGCATTTATGGACAGGTCCATACTGGAAGGCGACCCCCACGCCCTGATAGAGGGCATGATCCTGGGCGCTTACGCGATGGGTGCCGATGAGGGTTACATTTATTGCCGCGCCGAGTATCCCCTGGCCATCACAAGACTGGGTCTGGCGATCGCACAATGCGAAGAGTACGGTCTGCTGGGTGACAGGATCATGGATACGGATTTCTCCTTCAACCTGCACATAAAAGAGGGCGCAGGGGCCTTTGTCTGCGGAGAGGAGACCGCTCTAATGGCATCCATAGAGGGAGAAAGGGGGATGCCCCGCCCCAGACCTCCTTTTCCTGCCAACAAGGGACTCTGGGGGAAACCTTCGAACATCAACAACGTTGAGACATGGGCGAATGTCCCCAACATTATCCGTAACGGGGGCTCCTGGTATGCTTCTATCGGCACTGAAAAATCCAAGGGTACAAAGGTATTCGCACTCACAGGGAAGATCAACAGGACCGGCCTTGTGGAGGTTCCGATGGGAACGACTATCCGTGAGATAGTCTTCGAGATGGGTGATGGCATTATCGACGGCCGGGGTTTCAAAGCCGTCCAGATCGGAGGCCCCTCCGGAGGATGTCTCACGGAGGAGCACCTGGACCTTCCGGTCGATTACGAGTCGCTCACCGCTGCCGGCGCCATCATGGGTTCGGGCGGCCTTGTGGTCATGGACGAGGATACCTGTATGGTTGATATAGCCAGGTTTTTCCTCGAATTCACCCAGAGGGAATCCTGCGGGAAGTGTGTGCCTTGCCGCGAAGGGACAAAACAGATGCTTCTCACACTGGAGAAGATCACATCCGGAAAAGGTGCGATGAAGGATCTGGACACCCTGGAGAAGCTGGCTGTCATGGTAAAGGAGATGTCACTGTGCGGCCTAGGGCAGACCGCTCCCAATCCAGTGCTGACCACTCTCCGATATTTCCGTAACGAATATGAAGCACATATAAGGGATAAAAAATGTCCCGCGAAGGCTTGCAGCGCACTTATCTCTTTCGTTATCGACAAGGAAAAGTGCCGCAAGTGCGGCCTCTGCGCGAAGAACTGTCCGGTCAGCTGCATTGCGGGCGACAGGAATACCCCCTATGTCGTGGATCAGGACAGATGCATCAAGTGCGGAACCTGTATCGAGGTCTGCCCCTTCCAGGCAGTCTCCAAAGAATAATGAGGCAGGGAGGGATGAACGGAATGAAAGAGCT
>DFYG01000143.1:5360-6049 GCA_002382605.1 Synergistaceae bacterium UBA4088
ATAGGATCATGCCGAATGTGTGTTGTTGAGGTTGAGAACAACCCCAAGATGATGACCGCATGCACTACTCCAGCCCAGGACGGCATGATCGTTTATACCGGTACCGAAAAACTGCGGGAATATCGCAGACAGATGCTGGAACTGATCTTTGCCGGAAGGAATCACTTCTGCATGTACTGCTCACAGAGCGGAGACTGTGAATTGCAGGATCTGGCTATAGAGCACGGAATGGACCGGGTTCGTTATCCGTACCTCTACGCAGGTTTCGAGAACGACGCCACTCACCGGGATATCCAGATGGATCACAACAGGTGCATTCTTTGCCTCCGTTGCATAAGGGTCTGCGCAGAGAAGGTAGGGACCCATACTCTGGATCTCCAGAAAAGGGGCTGGAACGCCACCATTGTTTCGGATCTGGGACGGAAACTTGGAGAGAGCGATACCTGCACCACCTGTGGAGCATGCGCCCAGGTATGTCCGACAGGCACCATAACCCTCAGGGAGTTCGCCTATCGGGGGCGGAGGAAAGATTGCGACAGCACAGTGGAAAGTGTCTGCCCCCTGTGTTCGGTAGGATGCCGGATCAAGGCTTATGTCCGTACCGGGAGCATCGCCAGGGTCGAAGGTACGGGAGTTGCCGAACCCGATGGAGGACAGCTCTGCCAGAAGGGGCGCTGGATCCTTCCAAG
>DFYG01000061.1 GCA_002382605.1 Synergistaceae bacterium UBA4088
GAGGCAGGAACACCAGGGACAAAAGCGACAGTCCCGCGAGTACCCCGACAGAAAAGCGTCCTTCAGGCGCAAGTTTCAAAAGCTACTCGCCCTCTTCCTCGTTTGCACGTATCACGCTGATGTCGGCCACTTCATCACCAGACGCCACCTTGATCACCCTGTATCCTGTCGCGGTCCTCCCGAGAAGCGAAATATTCCCCACTCCCAGACGGATGACCCTTCCGCGGTTGGTCATGACGATGACCTGATCGTCGGGCATCAGACCCCAGGATCCGACAAGGTTGCCGGTCTTCGGGGATATCTTCATGGCCTTGCAGCCGCTGCTTCCCCTGTGGTGGGACATGAACTCATCGTAACTGGTCCTCTTGCCGACCCCGAGTTCGCTGACGAGCAGCATCTGGTGCCCCGGCTTGACGATGTCGCAACCAACGACGCGGTCACCTGCAGAAAGCCTGATCCCGCGAACTCCCCGGGCCTGGCGCCCCATCGGGCGAAATTCGCTTTCCGAAACACGGAGAGCCTGGCCTTTTGACGTACAGATAAGGATATCGTCGCTCCCGGTCGAAAACCGGACACGCGCTATCTCGTCGCCGTCGTCAACGGTGAGCACTCTTCGTCCCGCACGTGTGAGGTTGGCCAGTTCTCCTGAAGGCAGTCTTTTTGCGACACCTCCGGCGGTAATGAAGAAGACGAATTTCGCTCCGTGAAGGTGACTGTCTCTCATCCCGACAACCGACTCCCCGTCCTCGAGGGATATGAACTGGCTCGCAAGACGTCCCTTGCCCGTCTTGGGTTCGGGAATGACATGCCCCTTCACGGCAAAAACCCTTCCCCTGGTAGTGAAAAGGAATATGTCCCTGTGGGTGGTGGATACGGCAATGATCGCCGCTTCGTCCCCCACTTTCGGAGTGGCGCCTTTTACGCCCTTGCCTCCTCGTCCCTGGAGCCTGTAAAGTTCAAGAGGCATTCTTCGCAGGTAGCCGTCCCTTGATAGAACCACGACTATCTCCTCTTCAGGGATCAGGTCCTCAAAGGAGACCTCGTCCACGGCGTCTACAATGGTAGTTCTCCTGTCATCTGCAAAGCTTGCCCGTACCTCAAGCAGCTCCTCACGAACAACGATATCCAGAGTGGCCGGGTTGCCCAGGATACTCCTGAACTTCTCGATGTCGGCGAGAAGCTGGGCGAATTCATCCTCAAGCTTGTTCTTCTCGAGATTGGTAAGACGCTGCAGCCTCATGTCCAGTATCGCCTGCGCCTGCGCCCCGGTGAACCCAAGTTCCCCTACAAGGCCCGCCTTTGCGGCTGAGGGATCCCTTGATGCCCTGATCAGGGCAATGACCGCATCGATCATGTCGATGGCGCGGATGAGCCCCTCAACTATATGTGCCCTCTCCTCCGCTTTTTTCAGGCGGAATTCAGTCCTGCGGCGTATGACATTGCGCCTGTAGTCGAGGAAGATCTGAAGCATTGAGTGAAGGGAGAGCTCTTTGGGCTGCCCGTCGACAAGGGCAAGATTTATCACCCCAAAGGTGGACTGCAGCTGGGTCCTTCGGAAGAGCTGTCGCTTTATGACATCCGGGTTGGCGTCACGGGACAGTTCCATTACCACCCTGAGCCCCCTGCGGTCGGATTCGTCGCGAAGATCGGTGATCCCGTCAATAGTTTTGTTCTGGACGCCTTTGGCTATCGTCTCGAGAAGGTTCGTCTTGTTCACCATATACGGGATCTCGGTTATGACTATGGAACTTTTGCCCTTCCGGCCCTCTTCAACATGGGCCCTTCCCCTGACAATGAGCTTCCCCCTGCCGGTGCGATAGGCATCCAGGATGCCTTCCCTTCCAAGGATTATGGCCCCCGTGGGAAAGTCAGGCCCTGGCATTGCGGCCATTAATTCGTCGAGCCGGGCATCGGGATTTTCAAGAAGAACACACAACGCGTCGATCACTTCGCCGGGATTATGGGGAGGCATGTTGGTGGCCATCCCGACTGCGATCCCTGTACTGCCGTTGACCAGCAGGTTCGGGACCCTCGTGGGAAGAGTAAGCGGCTCCTTGAGCGATTCGTCGAAGTTTGGACCCCAGTCGACGGTCTCCTCGTCTATGTCAGCCAGCATCTGCTCTCCGACGGCTGACAGCCTGGCTTCCGTGTACCGCATCGCGGCCGGCGGGTCCCCGTCCAGCGAACCGAAGTTGCCCTGCCCGTCCACCAGTGTCTGTCGCATGGAAAAATCCTGGGCAAGCCTCGCCATGGTGTCGTAAATGGCGGAGTCACCGTGAGGATGGTACTTACCCATGGTCTCGCCGACGACGCGTGCCGATTTTTTGTATGCCTGGTTGTGCCGCAGTCCCAGCTCGAGCATCGAGAAGAGGACCCTCCGCTGAACAGGCTTGAGGCCGTCCCTGGCATCCGGGAGGGCGCGACCCACGATAACGCTCATCGCGTAATCAAGGTAACTGTGTTTGATCTCTTCCTCTATGGAGAGCGGGATAACTTTTCCAAAAGAGAGTTCTCCGGATCTTCTTTCCATGCTTGCTTCCTCTCCTTATAAAGTCGATGACAGCAAAAACAGCAAAAAGCGGCGGAAAACCCCCGCCGCGAGGCGCAACGAAAAACACACCTCCGCCATCGCGACGGAAGCATATACCGTAAGGATATTTTACACCATATTCGTCCCGAAGCGGGGGGGCAACAAAACAGCCCTGCCGGCGTGCCAGGACGCCGACAGGGCCAGGAGGCAAAGTCGAAACTACAGAACAGAACGCTCAACCTGTCCGATCAAGACCCTGAAATAACCGGGAACGACCGATACGGACTCTCTGACAAAAGTCCGGGGAGACCGACACAATTACAAATGCCGCAGTCCTCTGCCCATAAAACAGCCCCTCTCCCTGAAGAGGTGCTACTGCTCCGGTTCTTACTTCGACTTTCCCGTTTCCAGATCCTTAATTACACCTTCAAGAATATCAACGGCCTTCATCATCAGTTCCTCACTGATGATAAGGGGTGGCAACAGTCGGGCCACGTTGTTGTGATGCCCCCCGACCTCGATCATTACCCCGCGCTGGTGCGCAAGCTTTCTCACCTGTTTTGCCAGATCTGCGGACGGTTTTTTTGTCGTTTTGTCCTCCACCATCTCGAGAGCGATCATAAGCCCGATGCCTCTGGCTTCTCCAAGGATCTTTGACTTCTTCTCCGTCTCCCTGAAGCGAGCCATGACCTTTTCGCCCAGTTCGGTGGCATACTCCGGAACCTTGTTCTCTACCATCCAGTTCAATGCCTCAGCCCCGGCTGCGAATGCAACCATGTTGCCGCGGAAGGTCCCAATGCTCTTTGCGGGCGGCATGGTGTTCAGCTCTTCACGATAGGCTATCGCGGAGATCGGGAACCCTATGCCTCCGAGGGCCTTGCTTATGGTGATGATATCGGGCACTATTCCCGAATGCTCGAACGAGAACATCTTCCCCGTCCTTCCCAGCCCGGCCTGGATCTCGTCGCATATCAGAAGAATGCCGCGGGCACTTGTTATCTCTCTTACGCGCTGGAGGAATTTCGGGGTCGGGATTATCGTTCCCCCCTCGCCCTGGACCGGCTCCAGAATTACAGCGGCTGGTTTCGAGTACCCTGAGTGGGAGTCATCAAGGACCCTTTCAAGATTATCGGCAGCGAACTCGTCCACCATGTCATCGGGGCAACCGAAGGGGTTCCTGTATCTGTAAGGGAACGGGATGAACTGAACACCCGGCACCAACGGTCCTATGCCGTCCTTGTGGCCGCTGTCGCTGGTCACCGCAAGGGACGCGCCTGTCATTCCGTGATATGCGCCTTCGAAGGCTATTATTCCAAACCTCTGGGTGTTGAACTTGGCAAGTTTGATAGCCTGTTCGACGGCGTCCGACCCGGTGGGCCCACCGAAGAAGACCCGGCTCAATTCCTTGGGAAGTATACTGCGGAGCGTTTTAACCATCTTCATCCTCGTGTCGCTGGGGATGTCAAGCGTGTGCGTCACCTTGTCTATCTGCTCGTGAGCGGCTTTTAAAACCTCCGGGTGGGCGTGTCCAAGGGCCATGACCCCGGCACCCGAGAAACAGTCGATGAAAATATTGCCATCTACGTCCTCAAGGGTCGCACCCTTTCCACGGGCCAGTGCCATCGGCATTCCTCTCGGGTAGGATACAGCGGAACTCTCCAGTTCCTCCTGCATCTTCAGTATCTCCAGGGATTTCGGCCCCGGTGGCGTCGTCAGTATCTTCGGCGCACCGGAAATCGATAGTTCCTCGAACCTTTTCTTCTGATCCATTTCGAATCCTCCTTTATTTATTGTTGGTCAGGGTCAGAAACTTATTCCAGGGATCCCCGCAGGTGCTCCTCCATGGGGGGGTTCCCCGATCTCATTATTTTGAGGCAATTCACGCCACAGCGTGGCGATGTGCCGGACCAGCATCAGCTTGGCGCCTTCCGTATCCCCTTTCTCAAGGCAGTCGATGATGTCATAGTGCATTGCGGCGGAATTCTCTATGTCCTGCTCCATGATCATGTCCTGCATCATTGCAAGCCTCAGCTGATAGTACAGGTTCGACAATATTTTCAGGCTCCACCTGCGATCGGATTTCTCCCAGATATACCGGTGGAACATGATGTCATGTTCGGCAAAATCCATGATCTTCTGTTCCACAGGGTCGGAACTTTTCGACAGGGCGACCATTTCATCGACTATCTTCCTGAGCCTCCTGAAGTCTTCCGCCGCCATTCTCTGATGCTGGATGATCGTTTCGAATACACGAGACTCGAGCATGTATCGAATGTCGTAAATTTCCATAAGATCATCATGATCGAAGTCAGAAACGAAAGTGCCTCTTCTTGGCATAAAAACCACCAGACCCTGGTGTTCCAACTCCTTAAGCGCCTCCCTGACGGGAGCCCTGCTAAGGTTCAGCTCGTTCGCGATATCATTTTCCTGGATACGCTGTCCCTTTTTCAATCGCCCTAACCATAGGATCTCTTCTCTCAGATATTCTGCCACCTTGCTGCCGAGGTTCTCGTGAACGAAACGGCCTGTTCTCGCCATAAAAACCGGGAACCACCTTTCTTTTATGCATCGATCCGTCTACCGCGGGCTGATCTTCACTTCATGCTTCTTCAGAAACGCAAAAGCTGTCCGGATGTGCATTTCCACCCCTGTCGGGAGGACGTCCTCGTCGATATCGAACCTGGGGTGGTGATGCGGATATGATAACCCGTCACCTGTTCTGCCGGCACCCAGAAAATAAAAACAGGACGGCAGGATCCTTGCAAATTCGGAAAAATCTTCCCCCGCTGTACCAATATAGTCAACAAGATCTTCCGGCCCGACTACCTCTCCGGCCGCTTTCCTGACCAGAGCGGTCACTCCTTCATCGTTAATGACTGTTGTGTTCTCCGGCGAAAATTCCAGATCCCAGTCGCACTGGTGAGCCTGGCAAACGTTTTTTACGATACGTTCAAAGCGCACGAGCGGCTTCTCCGGGCTATCCGGGCCGCTCCTGTAAAGATATCTTATCGTTCCGCCCAGCTTGACTTCATCAGGGACTATATTGTTCGCCGTACCTGCATTTATCTTTCCGAACATTATCAGGGTAGGTTTCAGAACATCGATCTCCCTGGTCTGGATCATTTGAACAGACGTTACAAGATCCGCCGCGGCCAGAACAGGATCAATCGCCGTATGAGGCGCTCCTGTGTGTCCACCCTGACCCTTTATGGTGATCTCAAAGGTATCCAGTGCTGCCATAACAGGACCTGCCGTTGCGGCGATCTTCCCGCTTTCTATAGGAGTCCAGACATGTATGGCAAAAGCAGCATCAGGTTTTGGATCTTCAAGAGCGCCCTCCTCTATCATCTTCAGCGCGCCCCCTACCTCTTCGTTGGGCTGAAAAAGAAAAACAATTTTGCCGGGGATCTCCTCCCTTCGGCGGGACAGAACCTTGGCTGCCACCAGCAGCATCGCCATGTGGGCGTCATGGCCACAGGCGTGCATCACTCCTTTGTTCCTTGAACAATAGGAAGAATCGTTCTGTTCTTCCAGGGGCAGTGCGTCCATGTCGGCCCGCAAGAGAACGCAGCGGCCTTCTCCCGAACCTTCCAGAACACCTGTTACCCCGGTGTGCGCGATCTTCTCCCTCACTGTAAACCCGAGGTTCTTGAGATAGGAAGCGATCTTTTCGGAAGTCCGTTGCTCCTGGAAACCCAATTCGGGATACATATGGAAATCCCGTCTCAGGGCAACGAGCTCTTCATTCAGTGAAGAGATCTCTTCCCGAATGTTCTTTAAACAGTCCATTTGCCTTCCCCCTTCGACGAGAGACTCATCCCTGCTTCGTAAAGATCTTTCGGGGATAGTCCATAAAGGTTTCGCAACCCTTTTCCGTCACAAGGAAGGGCTCGCTGCATTCGAAGCCGAATTTATCCAGCCATATGCCGGGCATAAGGTGGATGGTCATGCCTGGTTTCATAATGGTTTTATCACCAGGGCGAAGGCTCACGGTATGTTCTCCCCAGTCAGGAACATAGTTCAACCCGAAGGCGTAACCCAATCTTGAGGGTTTCACAACCCGTGATCCGGAGATGGCCTCCCTCCATTTTGCCTCGATCTCTTCCGCAGTCACACCTGGCTTTACGAAATCCAGGGTTTTGGCAATGCCGTCGATGACCACATCGGCGATCTCCTTAAGCTCTTCAGGGGGTTCCCCTATGTAGACCGTCCTGGACAGCGGGCAATGGTATCTGAAACGAACCCCGCAGAGCTCCAGAAGGATTATGTCGCCCGAGGCGTATTTCCTGTCCGGGTTCCACCCAAGGTGAGCGGCAGAAGTACGTTCGTTGGAGGGCATGATGGGGAAGATCGCCGGGTGGTCTCCTGTGAACTTATCTGTTCCCTTCACTACGGCATGGTAGACATTTGCCGCGGCTTCGCTCTCCAGGGTGCCGATATTTATGGAGTCGATGGCAGTATCCATGACATGCTTGCATACTTCGGCTGCCTGCTTCATACAGGTTATTTCGGCTGGTGATTTGATAATTCTTACCCAATTCACCAGGCTGGTCGCATCGTGAACTGTCCCCTGCGGCAATTCCTTACGCAAGGTATCCAGGCACATACCCGTAAACCAGTAATTGTCTTTTTCGACACCGATGCTCCTGGATTCCCATCCTTTCTCCCTCAGGATGTCAGCAACGAAACTCATGGGGTGCTTGAACATATTCTGAACGTAATCATCGGCGTAGGGGCGGATATTGTCGTGTTTCAGCCACGTAGTCAGTTTTGCGCCGTTGGCATCCATGCCGCGCCCCCACCAGATGGGCTCGTCGTGATCCAGAGCCACCACCAGCCCCTGATGAACATAAAAGGACCATCCGTCATACCCTGTGAGGTAATTCATGTTGGCGGGATCGCTGATGATCAGCACCTGCAATCCGCTTCGGAGCATTCCTTCCTTGACCTTCCTCAAACGATCCTTAAACTCGGAAACCTCAAAAAGCAGTGCCATTCCACCCACCTCCGAAAATTTTTTATTGCTTCGATCACCCGCCCAGAACGTGTGTAGGCAGGAACAATGCGATCCCGGGGAAAATGATCAGCAAGGCTATCATCGCTATCAGAATGGCTACAAAGGGGGCCAGATCCCTGATCACTTCCACGTAGGGCCGCCGGAAGATCACCATAGCCGTAAAAATATTGCATCCGCACGGCGGGGTAATTCCCGCGAAAGCTCCCTGGAGGCACACGAGCACACCCAGAAATACCGGATCGACCCCGGCATGTAGTACATACGGGGCAAAAATGGGGCTTAAAACGTATATCGCGACGATGGGGTCGACGAACATGCCCGCTATAAAGTAGACGATATTTATTATTATGATAACCTTGAGCGCAGATGGACTCGCCCCGAAAACGGACGGAAGCACCGTCTGGGGTATCCTGGCGTAACTCAGCACCCAGCTTATGGCCTGGCCGCCGCCGACCAGTACAAATACGACAGCCGTTATTACCCCTGTAGAAAGGGCGATCTTCCTTATTTTCCCCAGGTTAAGAGAGCGATAGACAAGACCCTCCAGGATCAACGCATACAGGACGCCTGCGGCAGCAGCCTCCGTAGGGCTGAAATACCCCGAATAGATCCCTCCCAGGATTATCAGCGGGAACCCGAGGATCGGTATGCCGCCCCGAAAGGCTTTTCCCTTCTCCTCCCAGTTCGATCTTGGCAAGAGGGGGATCTTGTTCCTGATTGCATAAAAAGCGCCATAAATGCAGAAGATCAGACACAGCACCAGACCCGGCCCCACACCGGCCAGGAACAGCTGGCCAATTGACGTCCTTGTGGCAACACCATAAACGATAAACCCTATGCTTGGGGGTATCAGCCAGGCAAGGTTGCTGGCCGATATGATCAAAGCAAGAGAAAAGGAACTGGAGTATCCCTCTTTCATCATCATAGGCCGCATCGTTTTACCGATGGCCGCGACACTGGCCTGGGTTGAGCCGGACAGTGCGCCGAATATGGCACAGGAAACAGATGTGACAATGGTCGATCCGCCGGGGATATGGCCGAGCAACGCCTTTACCAGGTCTATCAGTTTACCTATGGCCCGTCCCGATGTTATAAGGTCACCTGCAAGAATGAACATCGGGATAGCGACAAGAGAAGCCGGTTTTATGCCGCTTACCACCTGCTGTATCAGCAGGATCATATTCGTATCGGGGAAAAAGATCAGAAGGGTGATCAGACTCGTGCCAACAAGAACCACAAAAAAGGGGAATCCTAACAATAGCAGAGAAAACGCAACTACGCCCATCAGCGGTAACATATTTTACCCCCCACTGTTGATAGTTGACGGCCGGGATCTACCCCCGGGCAGATCTTCGATCATTCGTATTCACTCTGTTTTTCGGAGCCGACCCATACCTCTTTTGTCGTTAAATTCTTTAAAACGGTCAGGATGTACTGGACGCCGGCCAGAAAAAAACCTACGGGCACGATAATGATCCCTATCCAGTAAGGCATCCCGAGGGTTGGCGCCATTTGTCCCAGACTCCGCATCCTCAGGACATATTCGACTGATAAATACCCCATATAGATCATAACCACGGCACTGACCGCAGATATTGCCAGTATCATAATTTTTTTAACCTTTTCCGGGGAAACATCGTATATGGCGGACATCCTGACATGGCTCGCCTCCCTGACCGCATAACTGATACCCAGAAAAGTGATCAGGATCACCAGGAACATCGACAGTTCATCTATAAAATGGAATAAAGTGCCGGTTTTCCTTGCAACGGCATTGACGATAAGCAGCAGGGCCAGCAATCCTACACCAAAGCACAAAACTGCCTCCTCGATCTTCCGCAGAAATTTATTCAGTACCTTAAGAAGATCCACGGCCAAATATCCACTCCTTTCCCGGAGGATCCTTCAGCACACTGGTAAGATCACATATGTCCTGAATATTTTTTCTTGACCAAAGCCGAATGGACATAATCTATCATGGAAATATAATCAAAGACCGGGAGCCCGGTTACGGCCGATACAGTTGAGGAATATGGCGGTAAAAGACTGCATTCGAGCAAAATGGCGCCCACTTCCGGTTCTTTTTCTGTTAACTCTTTGACGGCATCGACCACTTCGGCCTCGATCAATTCCGGGTCCAGATAACCCGCCTCATCAAAAACGGCTTTTTTGAAGTTGTCCTTGTCCTCAAGACCTTTCAGAACCAGTTTCGAACTGCCTGGCGCTCCGACAGCCTCCAGAAGAGAGTTGGTCAGAGAACCGGAATTTGCTGTAATGATGCCTATTTTGTCCTTTTCGGGGATAATTTTTTCGATAAAAGCCAATTGCAGAAGGCTCGAAAGAAAAACGGGCATCTGCAGGGATTCCCTGATCTCTTCCTGAAAAAGAGCCAGAAACCCGCAATCTCCAGTGACAGCCCGTACTCCTTCTTTCTTCAGGGCTATTCCGGCATCCAAAACCTTTTTCTTCACCGAAACATCATGAGAGAACAGATGTCTGTGGGTTACACCATCTATCCTCTGGAACCGCACCGGGTACCCATAGGTCGTGGCGTTGGCCACATCCCCGGGAATAAATGGAACATAATTCTCTATCAGGAGTATCCCGATCGCCTCTCCGTAACTGACCTGACCTTCTTCGCACCTGTATTTCATATCGCACCTCTGCATCCGTGACACAATAATGTTTTTCCCGCCTCGCGCTGAAACCACCCTGAAAAACCTGGCGCGGGATCAGGCCCGCGCCAGGCAGGGGTGCAATGTTTATTTCACGCCATGTTTTTTCTTGGCCGCCTCGATATCCGCGAGCAGGGCGTCCAGTATCTCTTTGGCCCCCTCGCCGCCAGACTTCAGATACTCTTCGCGAACAGGTATAGCCAATTCATGGAAAGGCTTGATGTCTTCATCGGTGAATTTGTAAAATTCGATCTCCGGCCGTTTTTCCTTCACCAGCTTGATGAATTTCTCTTCCCGCTTCAGGGAATCCTCACCGGCGGGCTTCGTTATTCCGGCCCATACTTCAAGGATCTTGTCCCGGATATCCTTCGGGAGGGATTCCATAAATTCCCGGTTGGCAAGAGGAATAGCCACAAACAACTCGGCTTCCATGTTGGTGATGAACTTCACCTGTTCATAAAAACCCATGCTGTAGTTGGCGAACATAGGCTGGACCTGGGCATCGATAAGGTTCATCTGCAATGCGCTGTATATCTCTCCGTAATCAAGCGTGATCGCATTGAACCCAAAGGCGCCGTAACCTTTTTGCAGCATCGGCGACCCCATTACCCTGATCTTGACGCCTTTGCAATCTTCCGGAGTCCTGATCTTTTTGTTGTGTGTCACCCACTGCCATCCTTCGTGAAGATATCCCAACGGCTGAAAGTTCTTGGCCTGGAAGCTTTTCTCCAAAAGCCCTCTGACTTTGCCGTTATTAAAAACATCGTTAAATACTTCGACACTCTTTTCCCTTGGCAGAATATAGTGAAGAGCCAGAACCTGTGCCTGCGGCACAAACGCACTGATCCAGCCATAATCGGACATCACGAACTCCACTTCCCCGAGCTGGACCAGTTCGTTGATGTCTCTTTCTCCACCAAGTGTTCCATAAGGGTAGACCTCGATATTGATCTTTCCGTCCGACCATTCCTTCATCTGTTTTGCGAACTCATGCGCCCAATCCGTCATGAAGTCCCCATCAACTTCCTCGGAAACCAGTTTCCAATTATATTCCTGAGTGACAGCTGCCTGCGCCTGACCCGCACTTACGCCTGAAAACAGCAATACCGCCAAAATAAAACAAACACTCGCCATGCTTCTCCTTATCATCCGTGAGCCCTCCCTGTGCTGGAATTTGACTGAAAATTCCGCTCCTCCGCTCTTGAAGGCTACCAGCCTCCCTCCTCTCGCAAATTCGGGCCTTCCAGCAAATTCTCGATCTGGGGCTATATTCGCGAGAATGATCTTTCGCTCCAACGCCTCTACCCGGCTTTCCTGATCCCACCAGATTCATCAGAGCGGACATCTCTTCGAATTACCTGAATACGCAAAAGGTCTTATTGTCTAAAAAGTACATTTTATTCTTCATTTATTATGTCGCATGTCGACAAGGTGTCAAGTCTTCAATGCCAGGAAACGGAGCCGGCCTGCTTTTCGCCTTCGTTCCGCTAATAACATACACCCGATTCAGCCACATCTTCGCTCAGGCATGGATCGTCCTATATAATATGGATAAGTTGTTCTTCAGAAGAAAACCTCGAGAACCTTGGAGAATGGGGGAAGGGAATATGTCCGGCAAAGTTGCGATACTTGTCGAGAACGATTTTCACGACATCGAGTTCTGGTGTCCTTATTACCGCCTGAAGGAATCCGGTTACGAACCGCTTGTTGTAGCCCCCGCGGCTTCGATGGCATACAGGGGCAAGTACGGGACCACCGTCGAGGCCCCCTACGGCGCGGACGGGCTCGCCGGCAAGGCCCTCAGGGGAGTCGTGATCCCCGGCGGATGGGCGCCGGACAGGCTGAGAATGTCGCCTGATATCATCGCCCTGGTAAAAAGAATATACTCCTCCGGGGGTTTCGTTGCCGGGATCTGCCACGCGGCAAGTCTTCTTGTATCGTGCGGTATTCTCCCAGGCAAGACCGTCACCAGTTATCCTAGCCTCAGGGACGATGTCGTCCTGGCGGGTGCAAAGTGGGTGGACAAGGAGGTCGTCAATTGTGACAGGATCATCACCAGCAGAAGACCTTCGGATCTCCCCGCATTCTGCGCGGAGATCATCAGGACACTTTCTTCCTGAAGCGATCAATTCAGCAGAAGAGCCTGCCCGGCAAGCAGGTGGTGATATGGTATTTTTGATTTAACCAGATACGACTCTACAAAACCAGCTAGGAGGGGCGGCAATATGAACTCTAGAATATTCAGGAATGTTTTTACAGGTATTCTTCTGTCTCTCTTGCTTTCGGGAGCAGCATGGGGGGCGATGGGAGATATTTCCGGCTTCTCATTCAGGGCCGCACAGGAGGACGTGCTGGGGATGGCCGGATCACAGGAGCCGGACGGAAAGCCTGATGCGCAGTTCGTCCTGTCGATCAAGGGGATCGGAGCGGTCACGGAAGTCTCTCTCAAGGCGGTCGACGGAGTCCGGGAGTGGAGCTCCGCCCGTGAAAACGAACAATGGGGGGTAGTGCTGAAGGACGCCACAGGCAAAACCATTACGTCCGGATCCGGAATACCGATAGTGCCTTTCCTGGGATTCGCCACGTTGAACCTCTACGTCTCCGACGACGGTACGGCCTTCTCACAGACCCGGGAATACGAGATCTCGGTGAAATTCATCGACGGGAGTACCGCCAGGGCAAAGACAGAGGTTACAGGAATGCCGGATGTTTTCAAACCCGAGGTTACAACCCAGCCCCAACAGGCTCAGCCGGTTCAGGAAGGGATGAAGGCGTTCCTTTACGGAATACGCTCGCGCGACGCTGCTGGCAAAACCGAACAGATCGGAGCGGATGGAAGCAACGATGCCCACTTCCGGGTTACATTCTCGACGATATCGGTGGTTGACCAGATCACCATCCGTAATGTCGACGGCACAAACGCAATGTGGGATACCGTCCCCGGCAACGGAGTATGGGCCATCGCCGTGTTCCTTGACGGCAACCTGAAGAACAGGACTGACGGCAGTGTCAAATTTGCCGTAGAGGGCGACACGGCCATTGATCTCTGGGTCGCCGACAATGGAGCGGTCGTGGGAGGCAAGACACGCTTTGAGATCATCGTCCGATTCAACGACGGAAGCACACTCCGCGAAATAGCCGTTACAGAGGGATCAGCCACCCAACCCCGGGAAGAAGGCTTCCTTTCAGCCTTCTTCTTCTCCCCCGGCACAGCGGATCTTGCCGGACGCGGAGAGACTCCCGGCAAGGACGGGACCCCGGACTGGAAGGTAGCCCTGAAGATGTCAGGACAGGGGACGATCATCAGCCTTATCGTCAGGGGCATGGATGGGGCTCCGGGCGAGTGGGACACGCTCCCGGGAAACGGCAAACCCATCGCGGTAGTAACAGATGCCTCCGGTGCGATACTCAACGCCAGCAACGGAAAGGTGAACATGCCACTGAACGGAACAAAGGATATCTCCCTCTGGCTTGCCGATGACGGCTCCCTGGCAAAAACATCCAACAAGTACAGGGCAATAGCCGTATTCGACGACGGAAACACGTTTGAGAGAGTGATAGAGCGCGGGACCCTCCAGCCAGCTCAACAGGTCTCGCAGCAACCCGCAACGATCTCAGGACCTGTCCAGGGCTCCGACAGTGTCCGCGCTTTCTACATGGGCAAGGGACCAAGAAATCTTGTCGGGAAGGGTGAACCTGCCGATATCAGAACCGGGCTGGACGCCAACCCGGACGCACACATCAGGCTCAGGCTGCTCTCTCTGGATGGAACTGTCCAGTCGATATCTCTTGAATCGCTCGACGGCAAGGGGGGCGACTGGAACACGATCCCCGGCGATGGGATCTGGCACATAGCCGTTACGGAAACCGCGACGGACCCGCTGATATCAAGAGCCGACGGTTCGGTGAGGATCGATGTATCGGGCAACAGNNCTTGCACAGACCCTCTTCTAGGAGAGACAGAAGCCAGGGGCTGTGCTCATGGGCAGCCCCTTATAATTTGATATCCTTCCTGACGGAGGTCAGCCTTCTCTCGAAGAGAAGAAGGAGAACAACCAGTACGATGAGCGCACCGCCCTTATACTGGCCTGCCGAAGGCGCTTCTCCGAGAAACAGCCAGGCCATTATCCCGGCGAAGATGATCTCCGACATCGATGTGATAGACGCCAAAGTGCCAGGAATGTGTTTGAGGGCAAACGAGATGAGGGCATAAGAGAGGATCGTCGGGAAGAGCACGAGGTGTGCAAGGGAGAGCAGCGCCGGCGCTGGCAGTTCGCTAAAGCGGGGGATCTCCCCCTTGAAGAGAGCGATCGCGAGCATCATCATGGCACCCCACAGGAACATCTGGACAAAGGTCTTGAAA
>DFYG01000009.1:0-3201 GCA_002382605.1 Synergistaceae bacterium UBA4088
ATGGACCAGGGACTCCGCTTCGCGGTACGCGAGGGCGGAAGGACTGTCGGCGCCGGCGTCGTAACGGAAATCCTGGAAAACTAGCAGACGGAGAAGAGGTTCGTTAATCGATGGCCGATCAGATAGGATTACAGTGCACCGGATGCAAGCGCCGGAATTACGTGACTGAGGTCAACAAGAAAAAGCAGCAGAAAAAACTGGAGAAGAAGAAGTTCTGCAAGTGGTGCAAGACGCACACCTTGCACAAGGAAACGAAGTAGTGTAGAATACCTTTCGCGCGCAGGTCCGTGGCTCAATTGGCAGAGCACCGGACTCCAAATCCGGGGGTTGCAGGTTCAAGTCCTGCCGGGCCTGCCATTTAATTGAAATTCAGGAGGCCAAGACTCCATGAAATTATTCGGTTTTATCCGCGAAGCGAAGGCGGAGCTCAAGAGAGTTACCTGGCCAAGCCGACAGCAGGTCTGGTACTCCACCCTCGTCGTTATCGCGGTAACGTTTCTTGTCGCGGCCTTTCTCGGTATTGTGGACGTTCTGCTAACGGCGGTATTTTCAAGGGTTATCCAGTAACTCATGTCTGGATGCCTGCATTCGAGAAACGAAGCCACTTCCTCAGGAGGACAGGGGGCCTGTAACGGCCCCCTTTTAAGTGATGAACGATAAGAGAGACAGGCACTGGTACATCGTCCAGACTTATTCCGGGTACGAGAACAGGGTCAAGGCCAATCTTCAGCAGCGCATTGCTACAATGGGCATGGAGGAGAAGATATTCCATGTTCTTGTCCCCATCGAGGAAAGGGTCACAGTCAAGGATGGGAAGAGCAAGCGCACAAAGAGAAAGGTCTTTCCCAGCTATGTGCTTGTGGACATGATCCTCGACGATCAGTCCTGGTATGTCGTTCGACACACCCCGGGTGTGACCGGGTTCGTGGGGGCGGGAAGCTCTCCTATCCCCCTCACGGAACGTGAAGTCAGCGAGATCATGAACAAGATCGGAAAAGAGCAGATCAAACCCAAGGTCGAGATCGACCTCAAACCAGGCGATGTCATCCGGGTCAGATCCGGCCCCTTTGAGGGACAGGTCGGACCGGTTGTTGAGGTTCTGGAGGAAAAGGGGAAGGTGAAATTCTCCGTTACGGTCTTCGGGCGCGATACGCTTGTCGAATCCGACCACACAGACCTGGAGAAGATCTGACGGTCGTCTTTTAAAGCCCGGGCGAAGTTCCGGGTTCAAGTAGGAGGGAAACTGGCAAATGGCAAAAAAGGTAATAGCACAGATCAAACTGCAGCTTCCGGCGGGCAAGGCCACTCCAGCGCCGCCTGTAGGGCCTGCACTGGGCCAGCACGGCGTCAACATCATGGAGTTCTGCAAGCAGTTCAACGCCAAGACGGCGGATCAGCCCGGAATGATAATCCCGGCGGTCCTCACGGTCTTTGCGGACAGGAGTTTCACCTTCATTCTCAAGACCCCCCCAGCGAGCGTACTGCTCAAAAAGGCGGCCGGCCTCGAGAAGGGCTCGGGCGAACCCAACAAGGTCAAGGTCGGCAAGGTGACCCTGGACCAGGTCAGGGAGATAGCACAGCTCAAGAAGGTGGACCTCAACGCCAACGATGTCGAGGCGGCCATGGAGATGATCAAGGGTACAGCTGTCTCCATGGGCATCGAGGTCGTCTGAGCGGTAACGTCAGGTACTATGAAAGAACTGCCGTTTTTACGGCAGGATCCGGTGGGAGAGCCGTGCAGGCTCGCCAGGACCACGGGGAGGTAAACAGCAATGAAAAAGGGAAGCAAAAGGTACAGGGCGATCTTCGAGAAAAGCGAAAGACAGGAACTGCGCAACCTCAGGGATGCGGTTGTTTTCGCAAAGGAGAACGCCACCGCGAAGTTCGATGAAAGCATTGAGATGCACGTCCGCCTTAATGTTGACCCCCGTCACGCTGATCAGCAGGTTCGCAGCACGACGGTTCTTCCTCACGGAACGGGTGTCGTCAAGCGCCTTCTGGTCATCGCTTCCGGCGAGAAGCTCAAGGAAGCGACTGATGCCGGAGCCGACTTCATCGGCGGGGAGGACATGGTGCAGAAGATCGAGGGCGGATGGCTGGATTTTGATTCCGTGATCGTGACTCCAGACATGATGAAATCCGTGGGTAAACTCGGAAAGGTTCTCGGGCCCCGCGGCCTCATGCCCAGCGCGAAGACCGGCACGGTCACCTTCGATGTCGCAAATGCCGTCAAAGAGATCAAGGCAGGAAAGGTGGAGTTCCGGGTGGACAAGTTCGCCATTGTCCACAACTCTTTCGGGAAAGCCAGTTTTTCCCTGGACGATCTCTACGAAAACGGGAAGACGCTCCTCGCCGCGATACTTAAGGCCAAACCGTCCGCAGCAAAGGGCCAGTATATCAAGAGCATTTCTTTGGCCTCTACGATGGGGGCTTCCGTGAGAGTGGATCCAGCCGTCGCGACAAAGGAGATAGCCGAATAGACCGGGGAACCCGTATTTTCGTGTTATAATCGCAAAGATGAATTTTCGGCCGTAGACAGCGGGTGCGCACGTACTGCGCTTAATGGTTTGCCCGCCGAGGTCTGGAAGAAAGAGCGCGCATTTTCAGCTGTGTGTTCCGATCTCCCGGACCGTAAGGTCCGGGAGATCTTTTTATGTAAGGAGGTGAATAAATGCCTTCAGAATCTAGGATCCAGCAGGTCGCGATCCTGAGAGAGAAACTCCAGGAAGCTGAGGCGGTTCTGGTTTGCGAATACAGAGGCTTGACCGTCGCAAAGATCACCGCTCTAAGGGCGGCGATCCGCAACGCCGGCGGTGAGATGACCGTGGCAAAGAACACGCTCATGGAGATATCGCTTCGCGCGGAGTCGATGCCTGTGCCTGTCGATATGATGACAGGCCCCAACGCGTTCACAGTCGCAAAGACCGATGCCGCAGCGGTCGCGAAGGTCATCAGGGACTTTTCCAAAGAGAAGGGCAATGAAGCCCTGGTTATCAAGGGCGGGATAATGGGACAGAACGTGCTCGGCGCCGATCAGGTAAGGGCGCTGGCGGATCTGCCGTCAAGGGATGTTCTTCTTGCGCAGCTCGCCGGAGCAATGATCAGCCCGGTCCGGGGCCTCGTGACAGTGCTTTCCGGCACCAGCCGCGGGCTTGTTACATGCCTTTCAAGGATCAGGGAGCAGAAAGAAGAGCAGGCCGC
>DFYG01000009.1:3213-5102 GCA_002382605.1 Synergistaceae bacterium UBA4088
ACGGAAGAGAAGAAGCCGGTGAAGAAAGCCGCATCAAAGGGACTCTCGAAGGAAGACATCATCGCGGCGATAGAGCAGATGTCGGTTCTTGAGCTCTCTGAGCTCGTAAAGGAACTTGAGGACAAGTTCGGAGTTTCCGCTTCGGCTCCCATGATGGCGATGCCGATGATGGGGGCAGGGGTCGCCGCCGCTCCTGTCGAAGAAGAGAAGACGGAGTTCGATGTCATCCTGAAGAACGCCGGGACCAACAAGATAGCCACGATCAAAGTCGTCCGCGAGATCACCGCTCTGGGCCTCAAGGAAGCCAAGGAACTGGTCGACAACGCCCCCAAGGCAGTCAAGGAAGGCATTTCCAAGGAAGAGGCAGAGGAAGTCAAGAAGAAGATCGAAGAAGCCGGCGCAGAGGTGGAGCTCAAGTAGAATCCAGTATCAGGTATCTTTATAAGGGGCCTGCCTTCGGGCAGGCCCCTTTTTTGCGATTTTTATTCAGGTGCAGATATTTCCTAAAAAAAGGACAAAAAAGTTCCAGTAGCAAAAAAACCTTAAAAGTATTACAATTGAATCATGAAAATTACGGCATTGCTTCGAATAGCTAAACAAAGAAAGGGCTTCTCTCTCGTCGAGGTTCTTATAGCTTTGGTGATCCTTGCCATTGCGCTGTTTGCTTTGGGTGGAGTCGTTGTTTCCACGACCATGCTGATGGCTCATACCATAGACAAGGAGAAAGCCGTCAACCTGGGTGTTGAGAAACTTGAAACCCTGGAAGCCGATTATGGCGAAATTGATGATGGTTCGGATTCATTTGGGAATGGGAAATTCAACAGGACATGGACCGTGGACTCTGAGACCGGGGGGGAAAATATCACGATGATAGTCCAATGGGACGGGATCCTCGGAAGCAGGGAGATCACTTTGGAGAGGTTTGTAGCTAACCCTGAACCAAACTGATCTGTTTATGAGGAGAAAATGCATGAAAATCGGCCTTCGTAGAAATATGAGCAGACTGAAAGGTTTTACTCTTACAGAGATACTTGTCGCGGTCCTGATAATGGCGATCGTGGCCGGCAGCGTTATGATGCTGGGCAACACCTTCTTCAAGCACTTTGAGCAGGCCAACGAGATCACCATTGCCAAGGACCGTGCCACCATGGTCCTGACCTACCTGGAAAGAAGGATCCTTCATACAGGTCTTGGAATGCCTGCTTCGGCAGATGATTTTGTAGATGGTTTTGCAGGATTGCTGACAGGAGACCTAGATGGATGGGATTTGCCACTTGATAGCCCGGAGAACAATAGTGCAAGCACTACACTTAAAATTGCCTACGCGTTGCCCTCAGGTGTGTATTCAATAGAATCCGCAGATATCGGAACAACGACATCTGTGGTGAGAATCTCAAAAACGCTTGATGCCGGAAATTTTATTTTTTCTGACAGCAGCACAAAGGGCTGGGTTGTTTTCCCATCTGTAACAAAACGTACAACAGAACTTACACCTTCAGCATTACGCATTACCGCAGTGGATAACACTTCTGGATCTGAATCTGTAAACCTTCAGTCCAAAACGGATAATTATTTTCTGCCCGCAAATGACGAACTTTTTTATGTAAGGTTCATGGAAGCAACAGTTGATGATGGAAAGTTCAAGATCAAGGAGCACACTTTGGGTGGAGGTTTCCAGCCTGTTGTTGAAGGGATAATCGGTTGCAATTTTACATTGGATGAGAATAAGGTTCTCACGGTATCAATTCTGGCAAGAGGAAACAAGAAATATTCAAGTACTGTATCACCCGCGAATATTTCGGAATGGGACGGCGTTGTGGATAATGAATCAAGGAAATATTACCTGGTCGTGGTAAACAAGGGATGGAGGATCAGGAATTGAACCTTCG
>DFYG01000161.1:0-14937 GCA_002382605.1 Synergistaceae bacterium UBA4088
CAGCCTGTGGAAGACCGACAGCATTCCTATATCGTTCCCGATAGGCTCGACCCCTTCGAAGGAGAGCATCATGGCTACTTTTCCTGATGAAGAAGCTGCTTCAACTTCATCAGCGGTCGTGCATATCTCAAGCCGATCCGGGCAGGATTCCGCCTCCCGCCAGGCGCACTCCACCTGGTCCAGAGCCCTCCGGAGCGCAAGTTCGGGGAGGTATCTGCCGGAAATAAAGATGGATGAGACCACGCAGTTGACCGAGCCCTCCCGGAAGGATGCATCGTAAACATCGCGAAAAATGTTCTTCTCACCGCACTCGGTACGATCCAGAAGATCCATGGCAAGGTCAAAGTGCGCGTCAAGGACAAATGCCTCCTTCTGGATGCGTTTCGCCACTCTGGAAATATCCTTTTTTTCCAATTAGCCCAGCCTCCTCTTCCTGTCCCTGACGGCAGATTATCACAGCAGCAAGACGAAAAGAAGACCCCGGGCATTTTGAACCGGAGCCTTCAGACCTGACTGTTCAGATCAAAGGCTTTTTCTATCTCGGGTTTATGGTTCCCATGCACTGGCCAAGGGTATTGGAGTAAAGGACCGACGCGGCCTGGACGTAGACAGCCTCGACAATGTAATACCTGCCCGGCGTGTGAGTGAAGAGGAACCCGGCGCCTATCGACCAGCGGCAAGGTTTGGAAAGATACAGTAATAATCGGCCGCGAGAACGCTTCCAATGGCCTGGTTTGCATCCCAGAATTTCGCCACCACATTCCCTGCTGCATTCTGGATCCAGAACCCGTTGCCCGTTGATGATGCGGAAATGATCGTGTCCGGCAAAGGAAGGTAGAACGCCTGGCCCTCAAGCCTGGCCATGCTCCCCATAGTCCCCCGGGTCTGTGAACCCGAGGCGTGAACGTTTTGTGCTCCTGATACAGCAGAAAAGGCGAACAGAAGAAAAAGCGCAGCAATGGCGGCAAAGACTGCCTGTTTCCTCATCTCTTACTCACGCCCGGCGGAAAATGCGGATAAATATTGCCCTACATTTATCCTGTCACTGCGCACCACATAATCCGCATTGTGACAAAAATGTGACATGGGAGTGATATCACTGTTACCAGGCTTCTATAAACTTGTTCATGAAAGACAAGATAATCAGGAGGGCAGTCTATGAAACCTGTTCTTGTTTGCTACGCCTCGGCCGGAAATGGTCACCGAACAGCAGCCAAAGCCGTCGCCGAATCTCTCGACGCAACCGGAAGGACTCCGGTATTGGCCGATATCCTCGATTTTACGGATCCAGTCTTCCGGCGGATCTATTCGGATGTCTATCATGCTGCCGGCGAACACTCCCACGGTGTCTGCAGCGCAATGTACCGCCTCACGGACACCAGCAGGGATAAGAGTCCCATTGTGAGGATGATAGACAGGGTCAACCTCAACAGAACACATCCGTTCACCAGGTTCATTATCGAAAACAGGCCTGATTCAGTTGTTGCCACGCACTTTCTGCCCATGCTTGCCGTTGCAGAGCTCAAGAACAAGGGGATTTTCAGCGGGTCCCTTTTCGCCGTGGTCACCGATTTCGATCTTCATCAAATGTGGTTCTCCCCCTATGTCGA
Organism: Synergistaceae bacterium UBA4088; assembly: GCA_002382605.1. GTDB lineage: Bacteria > Synergistota > Synergistia > Synergistales > Thermovirgaceae > UBA2252. The sequence goes on from DFYG01000161.1 coordinate 1,611, forward strand.
CGGATACTTCGTTGCTACAAGCGAGATAGAGGGAAAATTGATCGCCAAGGGCGTTCCGAAAGAACGTATAGTCATGTCGGGGATACCGGTCAGGAGTCTGATCGCCGACGGATGCCACGATTCCGCAAACTCGATGGGAACCGATCCGTTTTCCCTGCTCTTCCTGGCAAGTTCCATCGCCGATGACAAGGCGATCCAGATCTTCGACCTGATAACGTCCCTGCGCAAAAACATCACCCTCTCGATCATCTGTGGACGTAACGAAAGCCTTTACAATACTCTCCGAGAAAAGACAGCAAGGGGAACCTCAAAGGTTGAGATATTCGGATTCGTCAACGACATACAGCGACATTACGCAAGATCCGACCTTCTCATCACCAAGCCTGGAGGTCTTACGGTAGCAGAATCTCTCTGCTTCGGCCTTCCCATGCTTCTTGTGTATCCGATCCCCTTTCAGGAAACCCGCAACGCCGAGTTCGTCCAGAGAAACGGGGCCGGGTGGCTTGTATCCGGACTCTCCTCTCTGGGACGAATGACGGATCTGCTTTTCAGAGAGAGGCCATTGCTGCGGAAGGCAAAACAGTCCTGCCTTGCCCTTTCAAGGCCGGAAGCTTCAAAGATCGTGGCCCACGAAGTGGTCAGAAGATCGATCTCTTCGGCCCTTTTGCGCAAGGGTACAACCCCTGCCGCATTGGCGGCAGAGTCGAGGTGAATCATATGGACTACAAAACGGTTTTCATTTCCGATGTACACCTGGGTACCCAGTGGAGCAAAGCTGACGAACTGGCCTCTTTTTTGTCCTCCATCAGGTGCGAAAAGCTCTTTCTCGTGGGAGACATCCTGGACGGCTGGAAGATGAGGAACAGTCTGCGCTGGCCGCAGTCACATAACCGTGTGATTCGAAAGATACTCAAAATGGCTAAAAGATCCGAGGTTTTCTACATTACAGGCAATCACGATGAGTTTTTCGACGAATTCGACGGTTACGATTTCGGCGGGATCAGGATTTGCAGGAAATCATTTCACACAACCGCGGACAAGAGGCGTTTCCTGGTAATTCACGGCGACGAACTTGACGTGGTCGTCAAATACAGGAAATGGCTGGCGTTTCTGGGAGACAGCGCTTACAGCCTCGCTCTCTGGCTCAACGAGATGCTTACCTGGATCAGATCACGCCTCGGACTGCCGTACTGGTCTCTCTCCCAATACCTGAAACACAAGGTCAAGGATGCTGTCGCCTTCGTCGGGGATTTTGAGGAAACTCTCCTTTCCGAGGCGAAAAAGGGCGGATACGACGGGATCATTTGTGGACATATACACCGGGCGACCATTCGCCATCTGGAAGATGTCGTCTACTGCAACACCGGTGACTGGGTGGAAAGCTGTTCCGCCCTCGTTGAACACCAGGACGGCACTCTTGAGGTAATACGCTGGGACGGGGAGAAAATACTTGGCGAGGTCTGCGAACGCCCGAAGCTGCTTGAAATGGATTTCCTGACTGTTCCGAAAGTGTCAATTCCCGAAGATTCCAGAGTTCCAGTAGCTGTTTGATCCGGGTACGGACACTGCAACATTTTTTCAATCCTCCTGAACAACCCCCTGAATTGGAAACTGTCCTTCAGGATCGGTCACGAAGCCATTGATTCATTGCAGACAGAGGAGAGGTTATCGAAGAACTGTCCTGTGCTGGCACTCCATGAGCAGGAGAGAGCATGTTTTCTGCACATGCTTCGATCTATCTCTAGAGCCTCAAGACAAGCTTTCCTGAGATCTCTATCAAGAACTCCGGTGACCCCATCCAGAACTACGTCTCTTGGTCCCTGAACGGGAAAGGCCGCGACCGGCAGACCACATGCAGCCGCCTCCAGCATGACTATTCCAAAGGTATCGGTAAGGCTTGGAAAGACAAAGACGTCGGATGAAGCGTATATCGAAGCAAGGTCTGTTCCTTTTTTTGCCCCGGTAAAAACCGCATCAGGGTACGAGGACTTAAGCTCCTCAAGGACAGGCCCGTCTCCGGTTACTATTTTCGTTCCCGGAAGATCCAGCTCAAGGAACGCTCCGATGTTCTTTTCGACCGCCACGCGTCCAACGTAAAGGAACCTGGGCCGCTTCGCAAATAAACCGCCCTTTTCTTCAGGTCTGAAAAACCCGGTATCAACACCTCTCGACCAGAGCTTCAGGTTTTTGAATCCTTTCCCCGCAAGCTCCGTCCGGAGCGATTCTGTCGAAACCATTACTCCTGAAGACGGCTGATGAAACCACTGGAAGAAAACAAACAGCAACTCGGGCGGTATGCGGAAGCGCATCGAGATGTACTCTGGAAACCTGGTCATGTATGCCGTGGTAAAAGGGAAAGATCTTGCCAGGCACCACTGCCTTGCAGCCAGACCAAGGGGGCCTTCAGTCGAGATATGGACAGCATCGGGAGAGAATACTTCAAGATGCTTTCCAATGGTCCATACATCCAGGGCCACGGGGATCTGGGGATAGGTGGGACAGGGAACGGTCCTGAACTGGTCGGGGGAAACGACGAGAACCTTGCTGCCCATCCTCTCGAGACAGGCAGCCGTATAACCGATAGTGTTGGCCACTCCGTTGATCTGGGGACGCCATGCATCCGTCACGATGGCTATTCTCATCTTGATGTCCCCTCCTGACCAGTAAGCATCGGATCATGCAGAAACAAATATCGGAAATTTCCGTCATCTACAACAAAACGGTAACCGATCGAATTTACGAATGCGTTTCCTTAATGTAACTTTTCCGTTGCATTTCTCCGGAGCCGTATTTCCTGAATTTTGAAACATAACTGTTATATTTCCGTGACACTTCCATAATGGATACAGGGTTATCATGACGGTACTTTACCGGAGGTCGAAAAATGAACGAAGCGCTTGCGGTCATGCCTGAAGTTTCTGAAAGAGAGGTGATGAGCAAGATCCTATGCGGGGCGGTGTCCACACTATTTCAGCCGATAATCAACCTGCGGAGCGGGAATATAGTGGGATACGAAATCCTCAGCAGGGGGATTCCTCCCCTCAAGGAAGCATCCAGGCTGTTCGAAACCGCAAAAATTCTTGACTGTTCCCGCGAACTGGAGCGGACATGCTGCATATGCGCCCTTGAAACCATCTCAATGCTGGACCCAAAACCAGATTGCAAGTTTTTCCTGAATTTCAGCGTTGAAACTCTGCTCGATCAGCCTTTCTACAGTTTTATCTCTCCGGAGTCATTGAAAAAATACGGTTTGACTCCGGACAGAGTCGTCATTGAGCTCTCCGAAAAAACACCCGTGCCTCCTAGGGAGGATTTCGAAAAGACAGTGTCGTCGATAAAAGCACAGGGATTCTCCATAGCAATAGACGATCTCTGTTCAGGCTTTTCGAGCCTTCGGACGATCCTGGCCACATCTCCTTCTTATCTGAAGATCGACATGAGCGTGATCAGGGAAATCCACAAACATCCGGATCGCATTCAAATGGTCAAATCTCTGATCAATTTCGGGGCAGGCATCGATGCACGCATAATCGCGGAAGGAGTCGAAACTGTCGAGGAATACAGAGCCATGGCAGACCATGGCCTGGAGTTGGCACAAGGTTTCCTTTTTGCAAAACCGGAAGACAAGTTACTTGATTCCGTTAAATACTCTCCCGCATTCGAGGGTAACAGGAATATTCTTTCCGTAGCTGATTTTTTCGGAAAGGAAGGGGAATCAGAAAGGACCGGAGCTATTGTCAGGGCATGCCACTCGCTGGAAACAGGCACGATAACATGTGCGGAAGCCGATCATTTCTTCAGCAAACATCCGGACATGGATCATTTCGTCCTTCTGAACGACAAGAATGTCGTCGGGCTGGTAACCAGAGATCACTTCTACTCGATGACTGCAGGAGCCTTCGGATATTCTCTCAATCAGAACAAACCGTTGGAAATCCTCGCCAAAAAGAACTTCCTGGCGGTAAAGTGCGACGAAACGATTGGATCACTCTACCGAACGGCAATGGAAAGACCTTTCGAGGATGTCTACGATCCTGTGATAGTCATAAACGAAGAGAATCGGCTCCTCGGATCAGTCACCATTCGCCAGCTCGTTCTAAGGGCAGGAGAGATAGAAACGGAAAACGCCCTCAACAATAACCCCCTCAGCGGTCTCCCAGGCAACAGAAGGATCGAGAGATGGATACTGGAAGCACAGCGATCGGGAAGGGAGTTCGTCGTAGTCTACGCAGATCTGTGTAATTTCAAGGAGTACAACGACCTTTACGGATTTATCCGGGGAGACGAAATGATAGCCTTCACCACATCCATCCTGAAAAAAACGCTGAAAAATGAGAACGAAAGAATAATGCTGGGTCATATCGGAGGAGACGACTTCGTTTTCATATCAGACGGAATGATCGAAGAAGGTCTTCTCGAGACAATATGCAGACATTTCGATAAAGAAAAGGCTTCGTTCTTTTCGGAAACCGACTTGAAGCAAGGTTCCTATTATTCAAAGAACCGTATGGGGGAAAACACCCGTATTCCTTTAGTAACGATCAACCTTGCAGCCATTTCGAGCAATGGTTTCGCTATGTGGAAGCACCCGGCAGAACTTGCCCAGATAGCCGCAGAACTTAAACACAAGGTAAAACAACAGGGCATAGAGCGAGGCGGAAGTTCCTGGTTTTTCGACAGAAGGCATTATAAAATATCCCGGATTGGAGATATCCCTCCTTACGGGAAATAGGCCATGTTGCTCAAACCTCTGGAATCAGCATGATAAATTGACGGAATGCCCTTCATTCATACTCCTCAGTATGCTGTAGGATATAAACGGGGTGATCGCAGATGTTTCCCGGCTTGCCGAAACGCTCCGTCTGGGTGGTGCTTGCGTTCTTTTTGCTGGGCCCGGCTTTTACGGTTTGGAGCGGGAGTAACTGGCACCAGGCCGCGATGCGCCACGAAAATGAAAAACCTTTCGAGTGGGGGCAGGAAGTCAGCGGAGTCGTCACTCGCTTCGAATCTGGAGAAGGAAAACCCGTCGCACTGACCTTTGACGCGTGCGGAGGCAGCGTCAATGGGTGCGGGTTCGATGCTGATCTCATCGGTTTTCTTCGCAGGGAGAATGTTCCCGCGACCCTCTTCATAAACGCCCGCTGGATAGCAGCCAACCCCGAACTATTTGCCGACCTGGCCGCCGACCCGCTCTTCGAGATAGCCAATCACGGTTACGCTCATAAGCCTCTTTCGGTGAGCGGAAAAGAGGCTTACGGGATCCCCGGAACAAAAAATGCCCTTGAGGCTGCATGGGAGATCGAGGGGGGAGCTGAAGCTATCGAAAAGGCATCCGGCAGGAGGCCGCGCTTCTTTCGCTCCGGAACCAACCACTACGACGAGTTCTCCGTGAAGATAGCCCGCGACCTGGGACATAAGGTCATCGGCTGCAGCGTCAATGGCGACGGGGGAGCCACGTTATCCGCACAAGAGGTAAAAAAACAGCTTCTTTCTGTGAGACCCGGCGACATTGCCCTGATGCACATGAACCGACCGGAAGGAGAAACAGCGGAGGGTGTCTCACTGGCGCTTGGCACTCTCCGGGAGAAGGGGTTTTCATTCGTGCGCCTTTCGGAAGTTCTCCAGGAGTGATCTCTCTTTCTCCCGCACCCTGGACCTGCTTGCGGAAAAGGGAAAAGATGTGCAGGAGATCCTTGTTCACGACAGGGCACACAAAAAACCCTTTGGGTCTCCGATCCGGCTGGCATTGTAGCCTTTTGTTCCAGTTCTTCCGGCAAAAGACCGGCCCGAAGCGGAGTACCGGGTCAACAGGGTGTCCGGAGCGGTAATTGCGGGGTTTGGCACGGTAGCGGTATTCAGCGTGATCGAATGTTGGCCCGGGGAGAGCCTTTCAGCTCTGTTCACCCTTGACCGCTATTACAACCCCGGCCAGGATCAGCGCTCCACCCAGGATCTTGGCGAGGGTAAGGGTCTCACCTAACAGGGCCCAGGCCATAATTGTTGCCCCGATCGGTTCGCCGAGAAGGGCAACCGCCACCAGGCTTGCGCTCAGGTATCGCAGGGACCAGTTGTAGCTGCTGTGCCCCATTATCTGGGAGATGAGCGCCATACCGACAAAAGCCCCCCATGTTACCCCGGTGAAGCCTTTCAGAGGAAGACCCGCCGCAATGATCACGATAAGAAGTACGACAGCGGCAGCTCCGTAGCAGATGAACGTGTAGACCGGAAGGCTCACCTTCGCCCTGACAACGCGCCCTGTCAGGAAGTAGAGCGTAGCGAACCAGGCTCCCAGGAGTGCGAGAAAGTCCCCGAAAAGAGCCGTCCCGCCAAGTGTGAAATCCCCCGCGCTTATAACCAGAACTCCGCAGAAGCTAACTCCTATACCCACCCATGTCAGACGGCTGACGCGCTCCTTGCTGACGAATGGCGCCAGGATGGCTGTCCAGACGGGTATTGTCTCCACGATCACCACGCTGCTCGCGACCGAGGTGTAAAAAAGAGACGTGATCCATGTTGAAAAATGAAGGGCCAGGAACATTCCTGCAAGCAGTACGCGGAAAAAATCGCCCCTGCCAAGGGCCAACACCTCACCCCGGTGACGTAAAAGCACAAGGGGCAGCATTACGGCGGCGGCGATCCCTGACCGGTAAAACGATATGACCAGCGGCGAAGCATCTGCGTAACGGGCAAATATGGAACCGGTCGAAATGCCGATGACTCCAAGTACAAGAACAATAAGTGGTGTAAAACGGCCCGGGCCTGGATCTGTCACGAAGTTTCACCTCTTGGATCGATGTGATCCTGAAATTTTTATTTCTCGACGAGCATAGCATACAAAGCAGAACGGGGAACAGAAATTTTTCGAGAACTTCCAGTTTCACAGGGCGACTGAAACATCTATCGAACGACACCTTGTTGTGTTAACCTTGAAAAACTTGTGATCGCGGAGGAAATAATGGCTAAAATCGGCTCATTCGAATTCAGCCTGAGAGAGCTGGGAGGTTCCCTGGGAGATTTTGGAACGCTGCTTCCGCTTGCAGTAGGCTATGTTACTGTGTGCGGCGTCGACCCCGCCGGTTTACTCGTCTTCATGGGGCTGGCCAACATCGTCACGGGGCTGCTCTACCGTCTCCCCATGCCCATAGAACCGATGAAGGTCCTGGCCGTAATGGCCATCGCACAGGCTTGGAGTCCCGAGCAAGTTTACGCTTCCGGGTTCGCGATGGGAATAACATGGCTCATCCTCGGATCCTCCGGAATTATTACCTGGCTCGCCTCCCACATTCCGCGATCCGTGATCAGGGGGATCCAGCTATCCCTCGGCCTGCTGCTTATCATCCAGGGTGCAAGAATGGCTCATTCATCCCTTCTTCTTGCGGGAATTTCGCTCCTGCTTATTCTCGTGCTCCGCGACAGCCGTTTTGCCCCCGCGTCGGTGGTTCTGGTTCTCGGGGGTGTTGTCCTCATGGCCGTCAATGGTGACCTGCCAGCCATCCAGGAGATATCGCTCGCCTTTCCTTCGATCCGGGGCGTCTCCATGGATCTTTTGTGGCCGGCAATGCGTGACGGCGGCTTTTCGCAGATCCCGCTGACCGCAACGAACGCGGTGATAGCCACTGCGGCTCTCATCACCGAATACTGGCCCGACCGGAAAGTGACCGCGAGGCAACTGTCACTGAACATGGGTATCATGAACCTTGTCGGACCTTTTATTGGAGGAATTCCACTCTGCCACGGAGCCGGAGGTCTCGCCGGGCAGTATTATTTCGGAGCCCGCACGGGCGGAGCCAATATTATCGAAGGATCCCTGGAGATCGCGCTGGGGCTATTTTTCGCAGGGTATATCGGGACCGTTTTCCAGTCATTTCCGATGGCGATAGTGGGTGCGATGATGGTGATGGTCGGGGTGGAAATGGCAAAGTTCACAACTTCCGTCCGTACTTCAGGAGACTGGACCGTCGTAATCGCTACAGTAGCGGTTTCTCTATACTGGAACATGGCTGCCGGATTCGGAGCAGGCCTGGCTGTTTCCTGGATCCTTGAGAAACACACACACCGACGGGCCTGATTTAAATCAGACTCGGGAAAGAGGATTTTTCCCTGGAGCAGGAACATGACATACTCCNNCTGTCGTGTCCTTTGCCGTAGGCGCGGCTTGTCGGCAGCAGTTCGTCGAGGCTGATATATACCATTATCCCCGCCACCATGGCGAAAAGCCCCCCCGTTACAACGGGAGAGAACTCCCCTCCCCCGGTCAGCAGGCGCAGCGCCCCGTAGGCTATAAGCGCTCCGACCGGTTCGGCCATCCCGCTCAGAAAAGAATAGAAAAAAGCCTTCGATCTGTTTCCTGTGGCGTAGAAGATCGGGACGGAGACGCTGATACCCTCCGGTATGTTATGGAGAGCAACAGCGACAGCAATTGCGATACCCAGCTTCGGATCCTGCAAAGCGGCAATGAACGTCACCAGCCCTTCCGGAAAGTTGTGGATCCCTATGGCCAGGGCCGTGAAGAGTCCCGTCCGCATGAGGCTTTTTTCATCCCCGGCACCCTTTTTTCTGTCATCCGCTTCCTCTGGAATGGGAAGACCGGAGTGCAGCGGGGCTATCTCTGCTTCGCTCCGCGGTTCATGGGGATTCTCTGCGTTGGGGATGAAATAGTCGATCAGGGCTATCAGTGCTATCCCTGCGAAGAAAAAGGCCGTGTTGAGCCACTCCCCCGTCTTTTCCCCGTAGGCAAGAACGAGCGATTCGGACCCCTTGAGGAGCATCTCCGCAAATGAGACGTAGATCATAACCCCGGCCGAGAACCCCGTCGAGATCGAGAGAAAGCGGTAGTTTGTCCTGTCGGCGAAAAAAGCCATGGCGCTCCCCACCCCGGTGGCCAGACCGGCAAAGAGCGTCAGGCCGAAGGCAAACAGCACTCCGCTCAGATCAGGCACCTCCCCTTGTTACCGGGATAGCGAGATCGTCCACGAATTCGTAGAATGACTCGGCCTTGTTGTTGTAACCCCTGAGAGCCTCTATGCTGATCGTCCATGCATCGGCAGGCTCCGCGGGCGTTATCAGGCTCCTGCCGGCGGCACCAAGGCGCGCGGCAAGGGTTTCTGCCTCCGTCTGGGTTTCCGTAGCCCAGAACCACCACGTGAATGTACTCTGCTGCTGGGTGTCGATGTCGAAACACCCGGGCAGGTAGACATGCCGGTTGTCCAGAAGAAAGAGTGAGAAAGAGGCTATATCGCGGGCGGCATCCGCAACGGTAAAGTTTTCCGGATCGCGTACCATGTTAAGGAAAAGGCGGTCCGCATTGAGCAGCCCCCACCTGTCGGTATCCCGCCGGGAGCGCCAGTAGTAGGCGTAATCGCACTGGTTGATGCAGAGCAGATGCGGGGACCAGGGGGTCCGTACCATGCCGCCCTCGGAGACCCGCTTCTCCAGCTCTTCGAGGCTCTCTGGTCCCTGCTCGCGGTCTCGCGGAAAGGCCTTCATCAACCACGAGACCCCGGGATCATCCCTGAAGTGCCACTGGACCCTCTCACCTGAGATCGAAAAGAGGTCTATCGGCAGGATGCCAGGAAAGAGCTCCAGTTCCGGGGATACGATCACCTGCTTTGTGCCATGGAAACCCTTGAAACCCCTCTCGAAAAGGAGAGCGGTCTCCAGTTTCATCCCCTCGAGCAGGGGGTCTTCAGGGTCGCCTGCAGGAAGCGCTTCCAGCCAGGATTCAGCCGCCCACTTTCGGAACATCCTGCGCCCCTCATCAGTGAGGCAGAAGCCCTCTCCGGTCCTTTGCAGCAGCCCCCTCTCTGCAAGTTTTTCCAGCAGGAGAGGATCTTCCCCGGCCATCTCCACGAGCCGTTCCGTCCAGAATGGTCTGCTCTCTTCAAAAAGCAGGAGGACTCGTTCCTCGCTCATTAACTCCACTCCTCTCTAAAGCAGGGGGCTAAGAAGCTTTGCTATCCCCTCGACCGCCTTGAACAGGAAGGGGCGTTTTTCCCACTCCTCCTCCGGCAGGGGGCGGGAGTGTTCCAGGAAATCTATCTGCGACTTCCTGATCATCGATGCGGGCAGCTCCCCATAGAGAACGCAGTTGAGCTCGAAGTTCAGCGCGAAGGATCTAATGTCGAAATTGCTGGAACCGAAGAAACAGAGATTTCCGTCCACGGTCATGGTCTTCGCGTGGATCACTCCGTCATCGTATAGAAACACCCTGACTCCCTTGCTCATGAGCATATCGTAATAAGCTCTGGCCGCGTTGCCTACGAAGAACTGATCGGACCTCCTTGGAATTATGAGGCTTACAGAGGCGCCGTTGAGAACCGCGACCTCGAGCCCCTCCATAAGACTGTCATCAGGGATCAGGTAAGGAGTGGTTATGATGACCTCTTTCTCCGCAGAATGCAGGGCCGTGACAACAAGTCTCTGGTAGTTTTCAGTGCGGTACGAGGGACCGCTTGGGACGGTCTGCAGAATAGTGCCGCCGTGATGATTGAAAAGCGGGTGGCCCTGGCGCTCATCCAGCAGCTCTCCCGTTTCGACGAACCAGTCCTCCAGGAAAACCCTCTGGAGCTGAAGCACCTCCGGCCCCTCCACACGAAGCGTGAGATCCTTCCAGAGAAGACCTCCCGCCTTGCCGCCGTACGACGGTTCGGTCATGTTATGAGAACCCATGTAGCCTGTTCTTCCGTCTATGACAGCAAGCTTGCGGTGGTTTCTCAGATCGAACCGGGCCGAGAGCGGGTTGCGTCTGAACATGCTCAACGGAAGCGCCCCGACGACTTTAACCCCGGCTCCCCTCAGCAAAGGAGCATGCTTTTTCAGAAATTTTCCCGAGCCGAGAGCATCAGCCAGAACTCTGCAGGATACTCCCCTGCCTGAGGCTCTTTCAAGAGCCTCAAGCACCGGCTCTGTCACGTCGTCTGAGGCGAAAATATAATAAAGAAGATGAACGTGGTGGCGAGCGGCGTCTATATCGGAAGCAAGAAGGCCGCACATCGTCTCCGTCGAGTCGACAAGTTCCACCGTGTTGCCGCGCGTCGGCGGCATGTCGCCAAGTTTCTCACCGAGAAACGCGAACCGGAGGAGTTCCGGCGGAAGTTCACCCTCTCTGGGTCGTTCCGCTTCATGAATGGCGCAGCAGCTTCGATCCAGGTTCCCCAGGACCTCTTCGTGACGTGCGATCCTTTTTTGGGGGAGCCTGAAGTTTCCAAAGACCAGGTAAAGAGCGAGGCCGGGAAGAGGCCAGAAGAATATGACGAGAAGCCAGGCCATGGCCGTTGACGGGTTATGCAGCTGGGGCACCACGCATACCATCACAAGCCTTATCACTACCGAGGAAATGTCGTGGAGCAGAACGAGATTAATCCCAAGATCCATGAAAGGAACTCACCTTCCCTTTCCCTTCGGATCAAGCGTAAAGTCGCATATTAAGGGAAGATGATCGGAGAAAAGGACCGAAGGAACGTCAAACCCGAGGATGGCGACCTCCGGAGAGTGGAGAACCATATCCAGGCCATGCCTCGGGTTCTGGCTGGGAAAAGTCGGAAGGCTGAGGGGACCGGCTTTTGTGAGTCCCGCCCTCTTGAGCGGCCCCAGCTCCCCGTCCCCGCCGAAGGTATTGAAATCCCCGGCAATAATGAGAGGTCTTGTTCGATGTGAGGCGATTCTGGCAAGTTCCAGGATCTGCTGGCGTCTTGCGCCCAGGCCGACTGAAAGATGGACCAGCATGAACGTGAATTCTTCGAATCCGGTCTCAATGACGGCGTTCTTGATCCCTCTCCTGAGCCGGTGGACGATGGTCCCCGACATGGGAAGGCCAGTTACCACTGCGTTTCCCTGATGACGCAGCACCGGGATACGTTCAGCCAGCCGCATGTGGCGATACTTGGGAGAGAAGACAAACTGCTGGCCAAGCCTGTCGGCAATAGCCTCAGGATGGCTCCTGCCGCTGTTCCTGAATGAGCCGCAGTCGGACTCCACAAGACCTACGATGTCGGGATCCAGCGAGGCAATGAATTCCGAGATGTCGGATCCGCGGCCGTTCGTTGTGCGCAGGGATCCGGCGAATGGGAAAGGGAAATGGTGCGTCCATCCGCTTCCAGTGCAGTAACGGATATTGTAGAGGACAAGTCTTAATCCATTCTCAGCCAGAAAAAACACCTCCAGCGTGAATTGTAACCCATCGGCGGGCAGGAGGGGTTGTCAGGCCAACCGCTCGAAACCCTCTCCCAGTACCTCGTGAATGTTGTTTGNNGCTTATGAACGCTTCAGGGTCGATCGCCTTGATGAAGTCGCGGAGCCTTATGAACTTGCGTCTGTTGACGATGGTGGCAATGACCTCTTTCCGCTCGCCCGACCACCCTCCTCGCCCGTCGTAGATCGTCGCTCCGCTTTCGAGTTCCTCCACGATGAAGCGGCGGATCTCCTCGCTGGCTCTGCTGATTATCACGACATGCTTGTTGATCCTGAGCCCTACGATGATGTTGTCGACAAGGAATCCGTTGAGAATGACACCAAGCATGGCATACATCCCTATGCGCAGGCCGAATACGGATGCGGCGGCAAGGACTATGAAGAAGTCGCAGGCCAGGACGCCCTTTCCTATATCGATGTTGAAGTACTTGTTCAGTATCTTGGCCGTGATGTCGGTACCCCCAGTGGAGGCGTTCTGGTTGAAGACTATCGCCATTCCGGTCGCACCCAGGAGGGTTCCGAAGATCAGCTGGACCAGGATATCGTCTGTCAGGGGCGCGGAGACAGGAAGGAATCTCTCCAGCATCCACACGGCTCCGGAGAGGAAAAAGCTGGAATATACCGTCCTCGTGCCGAACTCCGGTCCGATGAAGATGAATCCCACCACAAAGAGGATCATGTTCATGCCCATCATCAGTATCCCCACCGACAGACGGGGGAAGAAGCTGTTCAGCACCATCGCGAGCCCGCTGACGCCTCCGGCCGCTATGTCGTTGGGCACCAGGAACCACGTGATGGCTGCCGCCACCAGGATACACCCCAGGTGTATCAGCGCCCACTCCCTCATCCATTTGCCCGTTGGCCGCAAGCCTGATACAGCTTTTTTTATCCTTTCGATCGAAACCTTTTCCATTTCCGTCACCTCATGTGAGCTTGGAATTCGGTAGTGTCCAGTTTCTCCTTGGGGGTCTTCGGAGTCGCTTTCCCTGTCCTGGCGTGGAGTTTTCTGTCGTAATGTCCTGTGCAGGTATCCAATCGCTCCGGAGATCTTTCATGTCTGCTCGCCCGGCAAATGGAGTCACTCTCTGCTTCCGGCAAGGCATCGAGTGCCTCCTCTGCGGTTCCTTTGGCCATATTT
>DFYG01000161.1:15021-16652 GCA_002382605.1 Synergistaceae bacterium UBA4088
TATCCTACATTATCACCATTGTTCCTGGTCGCTTTCCTGAAAGAAGGTATCGCCGGGGAGGATTGCCATCTTTCCCTCCCTGATCATGACGCCGTCCGATATGTCCCGTACCCCAGGAACGTGACCCGGAGAAAGGACCCTCGGCGCATTCGCATCGACTCGTGCAAAACATTTGCCGTCCAATGGCTGGGACGACTACTTTTATTGCAATATCACGATACTGTTTTCCGACTTTCATCATCATTTGAATTGGCCCAAAGTCTCCCGGCCGTTATCGCCCATTTATCAGAAACAGTTTTGCACTTTCCGCATAAATGATGTACATCTTCAGGGTGCAGCATTTCTGTAGATTTCGCACCAGAGGCAAGAACCATGCTTTCAAGTTTTTCCGGATTATCCAGTAACGGGCATGGCCTTAGGTGGTTATCATTAAATGGCTGGTTTTTATAATATTGCATAAACAATGGGGACTGAAATGCCTCTAAAAGCGTATTTTTATGAATATTCGAGTCCGCGTAGTGGATGAAGGCACAAGGCTCGATATCGCCATTTGCGTTAATATGGAGATAGGATCTCCCTCCGGCTATGCAGCCTTTGACGTACTCGCCGTCATTCCAGAAATCCAATGTAAATAAAGGTTTCGTTTTTCTGAATTCCCTTATCCGATGGTACATGAATTCACGTTGATCCGAGGTTGCCATCAATTCAGGCACTGCGTCTATTCCGACAGGGATATAAGTAAAGAACCATCCGAATTTGGCTCCTCTGTTTATCATTTCATCGATATATTCTTCACTGCCCATCACATCCGCATTCCTGCTTGTATAACAAGAGGAGAAACCAAAAAACAATTTCCGCTTCCTTAAAATGTCCATGGCACATATCGCTTTCCCATATGTACCCTTACCACGTCGATAGTCCGTAGCTTCTTCAAACCCTTCTACGCTTATTGCCGGAACGAAATTTTTGACTCTAAGCATTTCATCGGCAAAGGATTCATCTATTAAAGTTCCATTTGTAAATGACAGAAACATGCAATCGTCATGCTTTTCACATAAGCGGATAATATCATCCTTTCTCAAAAGAGGTTCACCACCGGAATAGATGTACATAAACGTTCCCAACGCTTTGCCCTGTAAAATTATCTTATCCAGGGTCTCGTAATCCATGTACATTTTATTCCCGTAATCAGCCGCCCAACAACCCTTGCACTTCAGATTGCATGCAGAGGTCGGGTCCATAAGTATCGCCCACGGGATGTTACAGCCATATTTTTCTTTTGCCTTTCTTTGCTTGTTTCCGCCCAGCATCGTTGCATTGACTATAAAGTTTTTGAATACGGTTTTTCTTATACCATCATCGATGTCAGTCCAAAGGCTTTTCATAAGCAGGTACCAATTGCCATCCTTGTTTTCAATCGCCTTCTTTATGGATTTCAGTTGTCTTTTATAAGTTCCTTCCACATCAATTTTCTCGGCCCAATCTACGATCCTTGGAATATTTTTATCCGGATCGGAATCCAGGAAAGATACGATTTTCTTGATTCCAAAAGATTTTAAATTTTCTTTTATAGTATTCTGGTTCATTGCAATTTCCTCCTTGGATCAAAATGTTGATGCTTCATGCTTCAT
>DFYG01000076.1 GCA_002382605.1 Synergistaceae bacterium UBA4088
CACGATTCACGACTTACGATTCACGGCCCTTTTCCCTTGACGCCCTACTGTAACTTGCCTATAATGTCACTCGCATCGTGAAAATGCGGGGGTGGCGGAATAGGTAGACGCGCCAGGTTGAGGGCCTGGTGGCTTACGGGCTGTGGGAGTTCANNAACAAAAAGGCCGCCCGATGAGGGCGGCCTTTTCGCGATATTTTAGAGGCAGTCCAGGTCAGACGGCCTTGTGCAGCCTCTTTTTCCTTTCGTTTTCGTCCAGGATGGCCTTCCGTATCCTTATGGATGAGGGAGTGACCTCGACCAGTTCATCGGATGCGATCCATTCAATGGCTTTTTCTAGCGTCATTGTCCTGGGCACATCAAGTTTCGTGTACTGATCCTGTGTGGAGGCGCGGTGGTTGGTCATCTGCTTCTTCTTGGTGGGGTTGCAGATCATGTCGCCCGGACGCGAATTCTCTCCCACGATCATCCCGCCG
Organism: Synergistaceae bacterium UBA4088; assembly: GCA_002382605.1. GTDB lineage: Bacteria > Synergistota > Synergistia > Synergistales > Thermovirgaceae > UBA2252. The sequence continues at coordinate 476 of DFYG01000076.1, forward strand.
TAGACCCTGTCCATAGGTTTTATGAAAAGAGTGCAGCGCTCCTGGAGGTTCTCGATCTGGTATGCCGTGGCTTCACCGGTTTCAAGGCTGACCACCGAACCCCTGTTCCTGGGGTTGATATCCCCGGCCCATGGTCCGTAGCCGTTGAAGCACGATGACATGATCCCCAGACCACGCGTATCGGTAAGGAAATCCCCCCTGTAGCCGATGAGCCCCCGTGTGGGTATTGAAAACTCCATCCGGAGCATTGAACCTCCGGGGAGATGCTGCATGTCGGTCATTCGCCCCTTGCGTCTTGCGATCTTCTCGAATACGATCCCCTGGAACTCCCCGGGGACGTCGATGATCAAATTTTCCGTGGGTTCAAACACCTTGCCCTCGATCGTCTCGGTGATCACTTCGGGGCGCGATACGCAGAACTCAGCACCCTCTCGCCTCATCTCCTCGATAAGGATGGCCAGGTGGAGTTCCCCTCTCCCCGAAACCTTTATGCCGTCGGGTCTGCCGAGATCCTCCATGTGAAGCGCGATGTTGGTTTTGGTCTCCCGCTCAACCCTCGAACGGATCTGCCTCAGGGTTATGGCCTGTCCCTCCTGTCCGGAAAAAGGTCCGTTGTTGACCAGGATGAACATCGATATTGTCGGTTCCTCGATGGAAAGGGGTTTCATGGCCGGGTTTTCCAGTTCCGGTGAAGAGAAGACATCTCCGATACCGATATCTTTGGGCCCTGAGATCCAGACGATGTCTCCAGCAGTGACCTCGTCGACAGCCACCCGTTCAAGTCCCCTCGTAACCCACATCTGCGCTGCCTTTTCGCGGGTACTTCCGGTTATCTCCCATTCCCCTTCCTGCTTGTGGGCATCAAGCCAGCGGGAAGATGTTCTGACGAATTCGCTTCCTATCGAAAGCGAACCCTGGAGCACCTTGCCGCAGCCTATCCGGCCGGAATATTCGTTCCATGCGAGGGTAGTGACCTGCAGCAGGAAGGGGGCGCCAAGGATCGCGCGCGGAGCAGGTACGTGATCGATGATCATATCGAAGAGCGCGTCCATGTTTTCATTTGGAGAATCTTCGGAGAGGTCTCTGACTGCCCAGCCCTGAAGCCCTGAACCGTATATGACAGGGAAGTCGGTCTGTTCGTCCGTGGCGCCGAGCTCAACGAACAGGTCGAATGTCTTGTCAAGGGTGTCGGCGACTTCCGCCCCCGGGCGATCAGCCTTGTTTATGAAGACAAGAGGCTTCAGTCCCATTTTCAGGGCGTGACGAAGAACATACCTTGTCTGCGGCATGGGACCTTCGTTCGCGTCCACAAGGAGAAGGACTGAATCGACAGTCGACAGGACCCGTTCTACCTCGCCGGAAAAATCAGCGTGGCCGGGAGTGTCGATAAGGTTGATAAGGTAGTCGTTCCAGGTCACTGTACAGTGCTTGGAGCGGATCGTTATTCCGCGCTCTTTTTCAAGTTCGTTGCTGTCCATGATCCGTTCGTCGACACGGGCATTTTCGCGAAAGACCTTTGCGGACCGGAAAATGGAATCGATCAAAGTCGTCTTGCCGTGATCGATGTGGGCAATTATAGCCAGGTTGCGGATCTTTTCTACTTCATGCATTTTGATTACATCTCCCCGGAGCGGAAATAATGCGAGCAGCGTATGGCTCAAGCGTACGGCTCATCGGTCGCACAGGAAGGGAATCATACAACCTGGGGCCGATAAACACAAGGTACCTCCTGCCTGTTGGTGCTCCGGCTTCGGGTTCTATCTGGTCAGTTCTTCCTTTGCGGCATCGAAGGCATTTTTCATCCTGTCAAAAGCGGAGACTGTTGATTCAACGATCGACTGCCACTGATCCGCTCCGGCAGAGGCGACTTTTTCCATCTGCGATCTCGCGTTCTCCCATTCACCCTGAAGAGCTTCAATTCTTGTTTCCAATGACTCTCTGGCATCGCCGGTCTTCTGTGCGGCCTGCTTTTTGAGCTCCTCGATACCCTCCCTGAACCGATCCAGTTTGATCTGCATATCAGAAACGAACGCCTCCCGCTCCATGTCCAGAGATGTGGGAGTTGTTTCCGTTGAAGTCGATGCGTTCCTTCTGCTGCCGGTGTACCAGTAAATTCCGCCTATGATCACGGCAATGATCAGGATCCCGATCAACTTTTTCATAAACACAACTCCTCCAAAAAAATACCTCGGGAAAGAGAGCAGGAATAATATCGGAACTTGCCCGAAGGTTATTTTAATTCTACACTATACCGATGCAGATACTTCAATCGAACGAAGGAATTCCACAGAGGAGCGAAAAAATGACAAAAAGTCCCTGGAATTCAGTTCCCCTGCCTGTACTGGCCCTTTTCACTGCCTTGATCCTGACCCTCTCGTTCGGGGTAAGAGAGGCGAGCGCGGAGGGCGAGCGGTACGAAAGGCTGGAGGTCACCGTCCCCGAGGCACGAGCAGAAAAAACAGAAGAAACGGAACAGGAGGTCTCTTCCGCCAGGGTGCTTGTCATAGCCTCCGCTTTCACCCGCGCGAACAGAAACCTGGACCAGGCCCAGGCGGCTCGCTACGGGGAGCATATACTTGAGGCCGCGGAGCGATTCGGAGTCCACCCGTTCATGGTCGCGTCTATCATAATAAGAGAGTCCACGGTCAAACAGAACGCCCGCTCCAGGTATGCCTACGGCCTGATGCAAGTCAACTGGAAAGCCCACAGGAAGGGGCTCAAGGCGGCTTTCAACCACATCCAGACACTGGATGATCTTCTTCAGCCCCGCAACAACATACTGGCGGGAACGTGGATATTCTCCTGGTATCTGAGGTCCTGCGGCGGCAGCACTGACAAGGCTCTTGCCAAATATCTCGGGCGATCCGGCAAAAAATACATAAAAAGAGTTCTTGCCCTGTATAACGAGATGCTGGGTGATTTCGAAAAGATCAAAAAAAGGGTCGTGGTCACCCTTGACGCAAGTCACAAATTAGTGGCCTTTGCGGTAGAATAGTCCGGGTTTGATGTTATGAAAATAATTTCGAGGGAGCGTTGATCTTGGCAAACTCCTTGCCGGTACTGAAAATTGGAAAGCACTCTCCAAAATATCCCCTGATCCAGGGAGGGATGGGTGTTCGCATCTCCGGGCCAAGCCTTGCGGCGGCTGTCGCAAGGGAGGGGGGCATAGGAACCATCGCTAGCGTGGGTCTGGCCGTGGCATCGGAGATATTCAATGGCAGAAACTATTTCGAGGCGAACCAGATCGTTTTGAAAGAAGACATCGCCAAGGCGAAGAAGGACTCCAATGGTGGTATCATCGCCGTAAACGCCATGGTGGCCATTACGGACTACGACCTGCACATCAAGGCTGCGTGCGAAGGCGGGGTGGATATCATCATCTCCGGCGCGGGCCTTCCTCTCAGACTGCCTGAACTGACGAAAGACTTCCCTGACGTGGCTCTTGTGCCGATAGTCAGCTCCACTAAAGCCGCCAACCTTATCGTCAGGCGCTGGGAGAAGCTCTACGGACGCCTGCCTGATGCTTTCGTGGTGGAGACCCCGCTTTACGCTGGCGGACACCTGGGTGTAACGAAGATGGAACATGTGACGGACGAGGCGCTCTCCCTGGAGACTGTAGTTCCGGAGCTTGTCCGCTACCTTGAGGATGAGGTAAAGACCGATATACCCGTCATAGGAGCCGGGGGTATCTGGGATCGCAAGGATATGGATAAGGTCTTTGCCATGGGTGCGAAAGGCGTCCAGATGGGCACCAGGTTCGCGACCACGGTCGAAGGCGATGCGGACATCCGTTTCAAGCAGGCGCTGATAGACGCCACCGAGGAAGATGTAGTGATCATAAAAAGTCCCGTCGGGATACCGGGGAGAGCGTTGCGGTCTCCGTTTATCCAGAGGTATCTGGATGGGACCGTAGAAAGCAAACCCTGTTTCGCCAACTGCCTCTCCCACTGCTCCTACCGGACCGACAAAAAGGCGTTCTGTATAGCCCAGGCTCTTGTCGACGCCTACCGCGGAAACTGGGAAGAGGGGCTCTTCTTCTGCGGTTCCAACGTTGNNCCGCATAGAAAAAATGGAGACCGTGCCGGAGATCTTTGATGAACTGTTCGGATAAGTCTGGTTAAAAATTAAGGGTAAACGGCGAACGCAAAATCCGGGGCAGGATTGTTTTGACCTTGTCCCTTCTGTTTTCTGGTCCTGCCGTTCAATGTCCGCCGGTAGGCGGATCCCCGATTAACTGTTGACCGTTTACGCCTTAAGGTCCTTGCGAATTGATGCCTTTCTTTCAAACCTCCATCCTCCAGCGGCGCAGATGAGTCTGCCGATGAAGAAAGTAACGGGAACTCCCGCGAATCGTGCGGCCGCACCGGCCATGAGGCTCTCCAGCGGGCCTATCGAAAGAGTTGACCACGCCAAGAAAAGCGCTCAGGAAGACGATATGCCAGTAGGATACGAAACCCGAGAGTGTAAGGGCGGCAAGGGGCAGCGCCTGTGCTACCGCCAGCCATTGCGTTACTATGAGGACATTTCTCAGGTCCCACCTGTCGAGCCACACTCCCGTGAAAAGCGTAAGGCAGAACACAGGGAACTGGCCGATGAAATCCACAAAACCAAGAGAGAGGCGAGAGAGTTATCCTGTAGACAAGCCAGCTCAGAGCGATGCGCTGTATCCACAGCCCGATGAGAGATACACTCTGCCCCATGAAAAAGGCCTGTAATTTCTGGAGCCCAGCGCTCTCAGAGTATGGTGGAATCCTTTTTCATCCTTTAGGCCGGAATCAAAAAACCGGGTTCTGAAATACTGCAACTCTAAAGGTCAGCCTCCCATCCTCATGAAAGGAGTTTCTCGAACTCCACCAGGGTAGCTTCGAAGAGATCAAGAGTCCTGTCGACAGGTTCCGGAAGTGTCATATCCACTCCTGCGTCACGGAGTACCTCTATGGCCGGGGCTGACTTGCCTCTTTCGAGAAATTCCATGTAGCGCTCCACCGCTCCTTCGCTCTTCTCCAGTATCAGCCGGGAGAGTGCGGTTGCGGCTGAATAGCCAGTCGCGTACTGGAAGACGTAAAAGGGAGAATAAAAGTGAGGGATACGGGCCCACTCCATCTCTATCTCGGGATCGAGAGTCATATCCGGGCCGTAATAGGCGGCATTCAGGTCGCGCCATACTTTGCAGAAGGTATCGGCAGTGGGTGCCTCGCCATTTTCGACCATCCCGTGAACGATGNNTTCTCGAACTCGGCGAACATCGTCTGCCGGAAGACAGTCGTTCGTACCTGCTCCAGCCGGTAGTTCAACAGGAAGAGTCTCTCGTCTCTTCCAGCGGCGGATGCAAGAAGATGCTCCAGGAGAAGTGACTCGTTCGTGGTCGACGCGACTTCCGCTATGAAGATCGAGTGTCCGGCGTAAACGTAGGGCTGCTTTCTGTCCGAAAAGTATTTGTGAAGGGCATGACCCATCTCGTGGGCCACCGTGAAGGTGTCCCTGAGCCTGTTGCTGTAGTTCAGGAGGATGTACGGGTGAGTCGGGTATGAGCCCCAGCAGTATGCTCCCCCGCGCTTGCCCCTGTTCTCGTAAACGTCGATCCATCCTCCGCTGAAACCCTCGTCGAGCGCGGCCAGGTATCTCTCTCCCAGCGGCCGAAGCCCTTCTCTGACCATAGTGAGAGTTTCTCCGTAGGGGATGTCCTGACGATACTCCGGCGCCATGGGGACGTAAAGGTCATACATCCTTGCCTGGTCAAGATCCAGCGCCTTTTTCCGGAGATCAGTGTAGCGGTGGAGAAGCGGCAGGCGGCCGCGAACTGCGCTGATCAGCGAATCGTAAACGGACACGGGTATATCGTTGCCGTTGAGTGAAGCCTCGAGGTTCGAAGAGAACCCCCGGGCCCGGGAGTAGAAGAGCGAACTTCGTATGGCGGCGTTCAGGGAAGCCGAAAGGGTGTTCCGGTACTGTCCGAAGGTGCCGTAAAGATTCCTGTACGCCTCCTCGCGGACCCTGCGGTTCCTCGACTGGATGAATATCCCGTAGCGCTCCTCGGAGAACGGTGTCTCGTTGCCGTCTTCATCGTGTATCGGGGGGAAGGTCATATCCGCGTTCGTCAGCATCGAGAAGATGTTCTCAGGTGCATGCGCCACTTCACCAGAAGCAGCCAGGAGTGCCTCCTCGGCAGGAGATAGAATGTGTTTTCTCTGGCGTGACATCTCTTCCAGAAAAAAGGAGTACATTGCAAGGTCTTTCTCCTCCCGCATAAAGGCGGCAATTTTATCGTCAGGTATTGCAAGGATCTCCGGGGCTGCGAATGCTCCGGCCCGGGAGGCCTTCACCCCCAGCGACTCCGCCCGGGAGGCAAGGGCCTGAGGTGCCGAGACCCTCGTATCCTCGTGGCTCTTCATGTTGGCGTAGACGTAGATCTTCGAGACTGCTTCCCCTACCCTGTCGGAAAGCTTCAGAAACTCCAGAAAAGTCTTTGAAGACTCGGACAGCCTGCCCGCAAAAGCCTCGAGCGGGGGGAGAAGGGACTCGGCCTCTTCAAAGGCCTTTTCCCAATCCCCTTCGTTCTCGAAAAGATCCTCCAGTCGCCACAAAAAGGAGCGGTCCACATCCTGCCGCTCCGGAATGGACTTTGCCGCATGATCTTCCTGCGGCAGAAAGTCTATCCTGATCATTGAAATCCGCCTCCAATGGCCCGCCCGAAGTTTTAGGCAGAAAAATTTTTTGAATTCCCGGATACCCTGATAGATGCTAACACAAGAACGGCTACGGTTCGTGAGTTGAAGGTATTGCGAAACCCTGGATCCAGAGAGTCGTTAACGGATCACCTCAGGCAGTCAGTGAGGCAGGGAACCACTGAAAATAACCAAGGACGAAAAGACAGATGCTGCGAGTCAGAAATACGTCACTCCTTGAACCTTCGGGTGCCTCTCTGGTAACATCAGCGTGTATCATGTGAACAGGAGTGCATGGGAGTGGTTGGATGATCGCCCGGAATTTTCTTGCGCCCTTCCTTGTTTTGGTGTTTCTGGCTGTTCCGTTCGCGCCGGCGCTCCCCGGCGCGGCATCCGACTTTCCGGGAGTTGTCCAGTCTGCAGATACCGGAGGGATGTTCGCAGGGATCCTGGAATTTGTCCGAGGCTTTTTCACCAGTCGGCAACCCCTGGAGAAAGCCGGTGAGAATGACGACCGCGGTGTCTTTTCGAAGAACCCATACGTTTATGTGGCCGCTTTCTGGAGCGAGATCGTTAATGCTCCTGAAGAAAGGACATTTTTNNCCGTCAACCGTAAGTCGTTTCCCGAAAAAGCATTGAGCCCGGGAACTGGCATCCCGAGCAAAGCGGCGTGATAAGTCTCTGGCGGTAGATTCCCGATGGTCCTTGACAGTTTGCGTTCTTTACGGTCCCATACCTTCGATTCACGAATTACGATTCCCTATCAACGATCCACAATACAAAAGGAGGTTTCATCGATGCAGGAGAAGTTCGAGAACGTAACGCTTGTAAGCAAGGCCAACATCTACCTGGACGGAAAGGTAACCAGCAGGACTTTCTTTACTCCGGCGGGGGAAAGAAAGACGGCGGGAGTTTTTTTGCCGGGCGAGTACGAATTCGGCACCGGAGACGCGGAGATCATGGATGTCGTGCAGGGTAACCCGGAGGTTATGCTTGCAGGGGAGACAGAATGGAAGAAGTTCGGCCCCGGCGAAAGTTTCAGCATCCCGGGGAACAGTTCGTTCAAACTCAAGATCGAAGGGATCTTCGATTATATCTGTTCCTATATCAAGGAATAGTTCCTGAAGATCTGAAAGCCGGCCGGGAGAGTGATGATCTCGGCCGGCTTATTTGTTGGAGAAGTAGAAAAAGAACATGACCCCGATAAAAAAGCCAACTGATACAGCCTTCAAAAGTTTTGCCTGGTCGCCCTTGACGGGTTTTCTCGGGTCGTAGTATTCTTCCCGTTCGGTGGAACGCTTTTTGCGGTTCCTGCCTGTGAGTTTGTCTCCGTAGGCGTATGTAAGAAAACCCGCCCCAAGGCCCATGAATATGGCTCCGACGAGCGGTTGCAGCAGAGAAGTTTCCATTGGGAAAACCCCTTCCCGGGATAAAGATACTGTATCCTTTCCCTGAGGCTATCCTCTAGGGGATTATCATGTCAAGCGGATCCACAAGTTCGAGGTAAGGAGTTTTCACCTTGAAGAGAAGAGCGGTATCTTTTATTGTCGCTGCAATACTGCTGATCATTTCAGCCTCGAGCGCCATGCCCTCCCAGCTGTGGGAACGGGTCGGGGATGCCGCTTGGGCCGATACGAAGTCCCCGGAGGAGTTCGAGGAGATACTCGAAAAGATGCTTGAAGCTTTCGAGGAGCATGTTCTCATCCGCCTTTCCATGAAGAGGTGTCTGGAAGAGAGCGAACTGGATCAGATCCTGGATCGAATTTATGCCCGAAGGGATCTTGTTGCCGCTTCTCTCATCAGAATGGATGCCACGATCAGGTTCGCCTCAGGGATCAACAACGTTGAGTTTCTTTTCACGTGGATCGAAACGAAGCCGCAGAGAGAGGAAGTTCTAGACAGGGTCCCGGTGATCCTCTCATGGGTCCTGGCCCCGGGGATGACCGAAAGACAGGTGCTTGAGGCCATACATGACCATGTGGTATCCACGGTGGACTACGACGATGCGATGATGAGGCAAGGAGCCTGGGAGGCGATGCGTGGCCGGGCTGTTTGCCAGGGCTATGCTTTGCTGATGGGCGCGCTCCTTACCGGGGCTGGTTTTGAGAACCGTATCGTTCTGAGCGATGACCACGCCTGGAACCTTGTTCTTACCGAGAGAGCCTGGAGGCACATCGACACTGCCTTCGACGACCCGGTAATNNAGATATCCGGCGGCGAGGTAAAACGTAAATCGTGAATCGTAAATCGTAAATCGTACCCTGGCAAAAAACATCGGGCAGAGCACTAGCCTCCCCGACTATTTGATCGGAAACCTTGTAACGCGCAAAAGCAAGAACCGGTAAATATGAGGCCACAGCTTCCACCACAGACGAAGCTTGATCCTGGCCTTTGCGATTCACGATTCACGATTCACGATTTACGGATGGTTTCCCGCTTTTTCGATCCCTTTCTCTACATCGACTTTCTGCAGCAGGTATATTCCGCCCCCGAAGAATAGAACGAGGGATGATATCCCGAGTCTTGGAGAACCGGTGATCTGTGTGAGGAGTGCGAAGAGTGCCGGACCCGCCACACCGGAGAATTTGCTGAAGACATCGTAGAAGGCGAAGAACTCTCCCGTTTTTGCTCTTGGGATCATCATTCCGTATGTGCTGCGGCTGATGGCCTGGACCCCCCCCTGTACCATCCCCACCGCTATGGCCAGAACCCAGAAGTGCCAGGCTTTTTCAAGAAAGAATGCGCCGAGGGATATAGCAGAATACCATGCGAGTCCGATCGTTATGGTTCTTTTGCCGCCGAGGCTAAGTGACAACCTGCCGAACAGGATGGCGAAAGGCGCCCCGACGAACTGGGTGATCAGTAGAGCCCCTACGAGTTGGGTCATTCCGATACCCTTATCCGCTCCGTAGATGGCCGCCATCTTGATGATGGTTCCGACTCCGTCGTTGTAAAGCCAGTAAGCGGCAAGAAAGATAAGCAGTTCACGGTAACTTCGCATCTGTCTGAATGTATCGGCCAGCTGGCGGAAGCCCAGGGTCAGGATCTCCCTTGAACCTTTCGGCAGGGGGTATTCCGGGGGCGGCTCGGGAATGAACATGAGAAGGGGTATGGTGAAGATGCTCCACCAGACGGCCACCGAGACGAATGACAGGCGTGCGCCGAGTGTGCCAGGGATAAATGTGATGGCCGCAAGGTTGACAGCGAGCAGTGTCCCGCCGCCAAGGTATCCCCAGGCGTAACCTTTGGAAGAAACGATGTTGATCTGTCCCGGGGGAGCGACGTGGGGTAGCAGCGAGTCGTAGAAGATCATGGAAAGAGAGAACCCCAGGCTTCCAATGGCGTACAGGACAAGAGCCGGAAGCCAGTCTCCGCTCCCGATGAAAAAGAGAAGGGCTGTTGACAGTACTCCCAGTAGGGTGAAGGCTGAAAGAAAACGTTTTTTCGAGCCGCTCACGTCGGCCATGCTTCCCAGGATCGGAGCCAGGATGGCCCCGAATAGAAGCGAAAGGGAAGAAGTATAACCCCAGAGTGTCGAGGGAAGGTGGGCGGGCAGAGCCACTGCGGCTACCTCCCGGAAATATACAGGAAGTACCGCGGCCATAACGGTTGTAGCGAAGGCCGAGTTCCCGGCATCGTACAGGCACCACGCGTTTATCATGCGGCTGGTTTCGTCCCTGGCTCTCATGGAATTCATTCTAACCGTTCGGGGCTTTTGAGAGAAAAGGTATTTTACGAAAGACCGCATGGGTTTTTTTTGGTATCCTTGTCCGGGTTGTTAATGTGAGAAATTTACGGCCCCGTTCCAGATAGAAAGCAAGGGAGTGGATCGATTGAAGATAAGGACCCTTGACGGTCCCCGTCTGCACCGGGGTTTTCTGGCCGGAGCAAGGAGCATCCAGACCAGGCAGGAGGCCTTGAACAGCATGAACGTCTTCCCCGTTCCGGATGGCGACACGGGGACGAATCTGGCGGCGACTGTCCAGTCGGTATCCGAGGGTACAGTGATCAGCCGCTCCGTATCGGAAACAATCGCTTCGATGGCCGACGCGGCTCTTCTGGGAGCGAGGGGCAATTCGGGGCTTATCTTTGCCCAGTTCCTCTACGGCTTCTCCCAGGAATCAGGCGGAAAGGAAGAGATGGACGCCAGGGCTTTCGGAAGGGCGGTATCTGCCGCTATCCCCTATGCGCGGGAGGCTCTGAGCAAACCGGTCGAGGGCACCATCCTCACCGTAATGCAGGACTGGGCTTCAGAGGTTGAAAGCCTGACCCGGCGCTCGAACGATTTCGCCCACCTTTTCCCTGGGTCGCTCGATGTCGCGCGGAGGTCTCTGAGTGAAACTCCTTTTAAATTGCCAATTCTGGCAAGGGCGGGAGTGGTGGACGCCGGCGCACAGGGTTTTGTCGACTTTCTGGAAGGTATTGTCTCCTTTCTCGAAAGCGGAGACCTCAGGAATTTCGAAGATCAGGCGGGAATCCCGGCGATCTCGCACATCCACGGGGATTTTCAGGATGGGGAACCGGAATACCGTTTCTGTACAGAAGCCCTGCTCTCGGGTGACCGGCTGAACATAAGAGCCATAAGGCAGGAGATGCAGCCCTTCGGTGATTCCCTTATTGTGGGAGGGCACGGCACCAAGGTGCGGGTGCACATCCATACCGACACTCCAGACCGTCTCTTGTTCACTTTAAGGAAGCACGGTGCGCTGAAGCAACAGAAAGCGGATGATATGAAGCGCCAGGTCGATGTCTGCAGACGCAGGCTGCACAAGGTCGCGCTTCTTACCGACTCCACCTGCGACCTGCCGGCGGATTTCCTGGACGAGAACCAGATACACGTTGTTCCTCTTCGCCTGTCTTTCGGCGAGAGCGTGTTCATAGACAGGGTGACGATATCTTCGGATCAGTTCTATACTCTTCTGGAGGAGTCCGGGGTAAAACCGAAAAGTTCACAGCCGACGATCGCCGATTTCGAGAGGACCTACCGCTTCCTTCTCGAACACTACGATTCCGTGGTATCGCTTCACATTTCTTCGAAGCTCAGCGGCACGTGGAACGCGAGCCGGGCAGCGGCGGAAAAGACCGGCGGCAGGATCACGGTTATTGATACCAGAACAGCCTCAGCCCCTCTTGGTCTTCTCGTCATGAGGGCGGCCATGGCCCTTAACGATGGGAAAAGCCACGACGAGATAGTTTCGCAGGTAAATGAAGGCATTCCGGGGGCCAGGATCTTTGTAAGCCTGAGGACTCTCAAGTACATGGTCCGCGGGGGAAGGCTCAGCCCCGTCAAGGGATTCCTTGCGGAGATGCTGAATTTAAAGCCCATAATCACAGTGAATGACGAGGGCGGTGCTATTTCATTCGGGCAGGGCCGCAGTTGGGAGGCCAATGTCAAAAGGATACAGAAAGTGGTATCCGAGATGCAGGGACAGGACAGGATATGGAATTACTGCATCGTGCACGCGCACTCACCTGGATCGGCGGCTCTCGTCTCGTCCGGCCTGAAGGATATCGTAGGCCGGAGTCCGGCGTATACCATGGACATATCACCGGTTCTGGGAGCTCACTCAGGGATCGGATCCGTAGCTGTCGGCATTCTGATGGAGTAGAGGTGGAGATGGCCAAAAAGAAGAAAGTCCCTCAAGCACAGGAAAAGCGTGAGAAAGAAAAAAAAGACACTTTAGAGAAGCTGGCGGAAGTTATGGAGAAGTCGCGTATCCTTGAGAACATGGAGATGCTTCTTGACAAGAGGAGACTTGTCTGGCGCAATTTCCTTGCTGGTCTGTCGAGGGGTCTCGGTTTCGGGGTCGGATTAACGGTTCTCGCCGCCATAGTCATCTATTTCGTTGTGATCGTTCTCAAGTCGATAGTTGCACTGAATATCCCCCTGATAGGGACCTATATCGCCGAACTCGTTGAAATAGTCCAGCAGCAGATGAATATCCACCCTTAAGCCAGGTTCGTGAGAAAATATCGGAAAGTGGTGAATGCGTTTTGGAGAGGAAGATCGAACGGGAAGGCGGTATATCCACGATACCCTCAAAAAGGATCCTTGGGAGGCTGTTTTTTTCTGTCCTGGTCCTCTGCGCCATCGCTTTCGGGGTGTATGTCGCCCTGGATCCCGTGAACCCCGCCCGGGACAACGGCCCGACGGAGGCGGAGAATACGGATATCGATGCTGGATCCGGCATCGGGATGCCGCCCCAGGTGGAGCCCGAAAAGCTGGGCGCTTTCGTGGACGAAAATGACCTTGAGGGCAGATTCTGGATCCGAATAGACAAGGGATCTTTTATGCTTTCAGCCTGGGAAGGGAAGAAGTTCCTCTCCGGCTACACCGTTGCGGTCGGAGAGAACGCCGGGAACAAGGAACGGGTAGGAGACAGGAGGACGCCCGAAGGAATTTTCAAAGTTGAGCGTACAAATGACTCCCGCGCCTGGGTTCACGACTTCGGAGACGGCAAGGGGCCTGTCGAGGGGGCCTACGGCCCATGGTTCATAAGGCTGGATACCGGGTGGAAGGGGATAGGCATTCACGGTACGCACGATCCTTCGTCCCTTGGCCGGATGGTCACCGAAGGGTGCATAAGGATGAGCAACGAATCGCTTCTCGAGATTGTGGACAGGGCGGTTCCCGGAACTGTCGTTCTGATAGAGCCATAGCATTATGGGCAGGACTTTCGGGAAAATGCCGAAAAAAGTGAACTGGCAATCCCCTAAGGATTTCGGTTGAGGGATCCGGCAAATTTCATTGAGCATAATCAGCATAAGGAGAGTGGTTGCAGTTGAGCCAGCAGGTTTGGGAAGAGTTGTACTCTGAGGTGGGTAACGATCTGACCCCTTCCCCGATACGGGAACTGGTGAAGTACATGAAGAAACCGGGGATGATCTCTCTGGCAGGAGGGAATCCCGATCCCGAGATATTCCCGGTGAAAGAGTTCCAGGAGTCGTCAGCGATCATATCCGAACGCGGCAGGGAGATCCTGCAGTACGGAGCGACAGGGGGGTTCGAACCTCTCAAGGAGTACATCGCCAAGTGGATGGCGCCGAGGATGGGGAGGGTGACAACTTCGGCGGAGATGTGCATCACAACGGGTTCACAGCAGGTAATGGACCTGTTCGCGGCGGTCATGCTTGACCCCGGGGACGTGGTTATCGTTGAAGAGCCCACATATCCGGGAGCGACTCACGCGCTCAGGAACCGCAAGGCACGCTTCGTGACCGTTCCGTGTGACGAAGAGGGCATGCAGGTAGATCTCCTCCCGGATATCCTCGAACAGGCCCGGAAGGGGCGGGACCGCATCAAATTCATCTATTCGATAGTCAACTTCCAGAACCCTTCCGGTTACACTCTTTCCGGGTCCCGGAGAAAGAAACTCCTGGAAATAGCCGAAACTTTCGGTGTTCCCATCTTTGAGGACGATCCCTATGGACATCTGCGCTACGACGGGGATCACGAACCGACGATCTTCTCGATGGACAGGAACGATCTGGTAATTTACGCCTGCTCCTTCTCGAAGATCCTCGCTCCCGGGACCCGGGTAGCATGGGTGACCGGACCGGAGGATGTCATCAACAAGATGGTGATGATCAAGCAGGGAGCCGACCTCTGTACCAGTGTCCTGGCCCAGGGGCTTGTTTACGAATACTGCCGCCTGGGATACCTGGAATCCTTCCTGCCGAAGATCCAGGCACACTACAAAAAGAAACGGGATGCAATGGAAGATGCATTCAGGGAGTTTCTCCCCTCCAGCACCCGTTTCGGAACTCCAGCCGGAGGGTTCTTCTACTGGCTGACCCTGCCGGGGGTCAACACAAGGGATCTCTTCTTCAAGGCCATTGAGAGGAATGTCTCTTTCGTGACAGGAGATGCCTTCTTCCCGACGGGAGGCGGTGAAGAGAACTTGAGGGCCTGCTTCTCCTACGCCGGTGCGGAGGACTTCCCCGAGGCGGCAAAGCGCCTCGCGCTGTCGATCGGAGATCTGGGTTCCTGAGATAAAGATCAAAAAAGATAACAGGATCTGGCCAGATCCCCCTTTCTAATGGGAAAGGGGGATCTTTTGTGGCAAAATCAATTGATCAGGATGGTGTCCCCGATCCGGGAGAGAGGTGTCATGATGAGCGAAGGGAACAGATGTCCGGAAACTGTTTTTTCGTTTCACATCCCCAGCGATGTGGTGTTTGGTGACGGAGAGGTTGAACGTCTTCCCGGGATCATCCGGGGGCTCGGTTCGCACCATCCTCTTGTTCTGACAGGAAGGACGCTTTGCAGGACAGAGGTTTTTCGATCGATCCGGGGGATCCTCGACTCATCCGGGATCAGGTACGGTGTTTACGACCGGATCGAACCGGAACCCCCGGTCGAGAGCGTCGGGGCCGCTGTCGATCTCGCGAGGAGCGGGGGACACGATCTTATGATAGGTGTCGGAGGCGGGAGCACCATGGACTTCACAAAAGCGGCGGCCGTGATCGCGCCAGGGGAAATGGACATCCTGGACCTCGTCGGAAGGGATCGCATAATACGCAAGGGCCTTCCGACCATCATGATACCCACCACCTCGGGCAGCGGATCGGAAGTATCCCCTGTCGCGATATTTACGTTTGCTGAAGAAAAAGTCAAAAAGGGGATAGTCAGCCCTCATATCACTCCGGACGCGGCCATCGTCGACCCTGAACTGACCCACGGGCTTCCCCCCCGGGTGACCGCGGACACCGGGATGGACGCGCTTATCCATGCGGTGGAGTCATTCCTATCGGTGAACGCCAACCTCCTGAGCGAGACCCTTTCCCTTGCCGCCGTGGGGCACATTGCCGGTTCACTTGAGAAGGCCGTGAAAAACGGGCGTGACGCGGCAGCCAGGCGTATGATGTCCCTTGGAAGCCTCATGGCAGGCATGGCTTTTGCCATGGCTGGCACGGCGGCGGTTCATGCGCTCGCCTACCCCCTGGGAGGGGAGTTTCATGTTCCTCACGGAGCGGCCAACACGGTAATGCTCCGCCAGGTCATGGAGTTCAATCTGGAGGGGAACAGCGTTAAATTCGCGAGGCTTGCGAGGTCGATGTCCGATGACGCGGAAAATATTCCCGATACAGACGCAGCGTTCCTTTCGATCGACAGGATGACAGAGCTGGCCCGCAACATCGGAGTTGTCACCAGGATCAGGGATCTGGGAGTTCCTGTTTCGGCAATACCGGGGATGGCGGAGGCGGCTTCGAAGGAGACAAGGCTTCTGTCGAACAACCCGAGGCCGATGAACAAAAAGCAGATCGAGGAGATATACAGGAAGGCCTGGTAGCAGGAAATTTTTATTAAAGAAGCTTGAGGAAAGGTGGCGTCTTTTATCATGAGAATAGTGAGGTTTTCCGCCGGTGCCAGCGCAGAGCCCAAGTGGGGAGTTCTTGAGGGAGGTGTGGTTTTCACGACTTTCGGTCCCGGCAGGGAACGCTCGGGAGAAACCATGCCCCTTGCCGCTGTCCGCCTGCTTGCACCAGCGGTCCCGACCAAGATAGTCTGCGTCGGGCGCAACTACTTCGGTCACATCCGTGAGATGGGCAACGATTCCGAACCGCTCCCCGAAGAACCTGGCCTTTTCCTCAAGGGTCCGAACTCACTTGCGGACCCCTTCTCCGAAATACCGTACCCTCATTTTTCAGACGATTTTCAATACGAGGGTGAACTGGCGCTGGTGATCGGNNTTGGACCTGACGGCCCGCGACAGACAGAGAAGCGACCTTCAGTGGATCCGCGCAAAATCAGCTGATGCTTTCTGCCCTCTGGGTCCGTGGATCGAGACCGGCATCGACCCCGGAAGAACGGTTGTCCGGACCTTCGTCAACGGGATCAAGCGGCAGGAGGGACTTACTGACGACATGATCTTTCCCGTTTCGGTTATCCTCGGTTACATAACCACCTTTATGACCCTTGAAGAGGGAGACGTAGTCCTGACCGGAACACCCGAAGGCGTAGGGGAGATCTTCCCCGGAGACAGGGTCGAGGTAACGGTCGATGGTCTCGGATCCCCTCTTGTCATGACGGTATCCGGCGAGGGAGCCTGAGAGGATGGATCTCTGTCCCGCAAAGGTTACGGATATTTCGCGCCTTCTTTTACCGCGGTCTGTGGCGGTGGTAGGAGCTTCCGGAAATCCGGACAGTATTTCGGGGCGCCCCGTAAAACTGCTGCAGCGCTTCGGGTTCAAGGGGAATATATTCCCCGTCAACCCCGGAAGAGACAGGATAGCGGGCCTTGAATGCTTTCCGGATATTGCCTCCCTTCCCGAGACTCCGGATGTTGTTCTTGTCGGGGTAAGGGCGAGCCTGGTCCCGGGTGTGATAAGGCAGTGCGCGGATCGCCGTGTTCCCTATTCCGTGATATTTTCATCGGGTTTTGCCGAAAGCGACAAAGGCGAAGTCCAGATGGAGATAATGGATACGGCCAGAAGAGGCGGGGTACGTATTCTCGGGCCTAACTGCCAGGGTCTGGTGAATTTCGCGGACAACGTCCCCCTGAGTTTCTCGGCCTCTCTCGACAGCGATTCGCGCCCTCTGGGGAACGTGGCTTATATATCGCAGAGCGGTGCGTTCGGGTTCGCGTCCTTTGCGATGGCCGCAGAGAGCGGAGTCGGTTTCAGGTACGTTGTCACGACAGGCAACCAGGCCGACCTCGACATCGTTGATTTCGGGACGGCTTTCGCCAGCGACCCCGAAGTACGTCTTCTGGTGTTCTATATGGAGGGATTTTCCGACGGTTCCCGTTTCATCGAGATGCTCAGGTACGCGGGTGAGCGCAATGTGCCTGTCGCCATCCTCAAGGTCGGTAAAAGTCCCACAGGACGGACGGCAGCAAAAAGCCACACCGCCGCCCTTACGGGGGAGGATGAATCATGGCGGGCCGTCTTCAGGCAGTACGGTGTTATCGATATAGAGGATGCCGAGGATATAGCGGATCTCGGCAAGATCTTCGGTTGCGATCGGAGATCTTCGGGAAGAAAACTGGGAATAATTACGACCTCGGGCGGTGCCGGGATAATCATGGCTGACAGGGCCTGGGATCTTGGACTCGAAGTCGATCCCCTGCCGCAGGCTGTGCAGGATTCGCTCGATAGTTTCGTGCCCTCGTTCGGCACTACCGTTAACCCTGTCGACCTCACAGCCCAGATTATCAACGAACCTGAAGGATTCAGATCCTGCCTGGACACGGTTCTGGATTGCCCCGAGGTGGACATGGTAGCCGTGGTACTGTCGATGATCACAGGAGATTCGGGCGCCGTAGTCACCCGCGACCTCATCAAGTCTGCCCGTCGGTCGGGAAAGCCCCTGGCGTGCTGCTGGCTCATCAACAGGGAGCAGGGAGGTGCGTACCTGGACGAACTCATGGCCAATGGCGTGCCCCTCTTCCGAAGCCTGAAGAGGTGCGCGTGGGCCCTTGCCCAGCTTGCCCGGTGGGGGGAGCGGCCTGAACTTCCCAGCCGGATTTCCGGAGAGTCGGGGGAACCTCTACTCCCCGGAATGCCCGATGAACTGACGGAGTATGACGCCAAGAGGCTTCTTGCGATGTGGGGTGTTCCCGTTTCCCGTGAAATACTCACTTTCTCCCTTGAAGAAGCTATCGCTGCTGCCGGGGAGATAGGGTATCCTGTTGCGCTCAAGATCGTATCCCCCGATATCCTCCACAAGACTGATGTCGGGGCCGTCGCGCTACGTCTAAGGAATGGAGAAGAGCTCCGGAACGCATACGGGAGACTCCTCGAGAGATCATCCATAGCCGTGCCCGAGGCCAGGATCCGGGGAGTTCTTATCCAGGAGATGGTCTCCGGCGGGATGGAGTGCATGATCGGAGTAAGAAGAGATCCCCTCTTCGGGCCGCTTGTAGCGGTCGGACTGGGAGGGATATATATAGAGATACTGAACGACGTATCTATCCGTCAGGCTCCCGTGGACAGGGATGAGGCCGTCAGGATGGTCAGGGAGCTTCGTGGCTTCCCGCTTCTTGCCGGAGCGAGGGGTAAAAAGCCCGGAGACATTGACGCTCTCGCGGATATGGTGTCGAAGATCTCGGTAATGGCCTGTGCGGAGGATACGCTTGGAGAACTTGACGTGAACCCGGTATTCGTACTGGATGAGGGGTATGGAGCTGTTGTAGTAGATGCTGTAGTTATCAGGAGGGCCGATCAATGACTTTCGCGATGTGGGTTGCCGCCGGTTACCTTTTCGGGTCGGTCCCGGCTGGTTATATTGCGGTGAAGTTTCTTCTTGGAGAGGACATCCGCAAGCTGGGGTCCGGCAACATCGGGGCTACAAATGTATCCCGATTCCTGGGTAAAAGGTGGGCGGTAGCGGTCGCCGTATTCGATATGGCCAAGGGCGGGGTGGTGGTTCTCTTGGCCAGGTTTCTTGGTGTGCAGGATCCCTGGACTCTTGCCTTCGCCGGTTTAGCGGCTGTCTGCGGTCACAACTTTCCGGTCTGGCTGGGGTTCCGGGGGGGGAAGGGTGTCGCGACGTCCTTCGGAGCGATATTCTTCTTGAATCCGTTTCCAGCTATCGCGGGAGGTCTGGCATGGTATCTTGTAATGCGCTTCACAAAATATGTCTCGGTCGGTTCGATGGTCTCTCTGATGACCGTTCCTGTCTGGTTTCTGATCCTCAGGCAGCCCCAGGCATATTTCTGGTCCTCTTCGGCGCTTGCGGTTCTTGCGGTGGTCCGCCATCGAAGTAATATCGAGAATCTTCGGGACGGCAGGGAAGACCGTATCGGCGAGGAGAAGTAAATCATTATTGACGAATATTGACCATAACCCTATAATTTGGCTTGTCAAAAAAGGTCAAAAGGGGGAAGGGTCTTGGCCAGTCTTACCAGGATCATTGAAAGGCACATCCAGAACCTGCTTGAGACAACCACGGAGGAGTCTGTTTTTTTAAGCCGCAAGAACCTGTCCGAACGTTTCGGATGTGTTCCCAGCCAGATAAACTACGTCATCAGAAGCCGGTTCACACCGGAGCGCGGTTATATTGTAGAAAGCCAGAGGGGCGGTCACGGATATATCCGTGTCATCAGGCTCTGCCTTGATATGCCCGAAGACAGGGCCAACCATGTTGATGAGCTTGTTGGTGATACCGTCAACGAGCAGGAGATACGGCGGATCCTCTCCAACCTTCAGCATCGTCAGTTGATCTCCAACAGGGAGCGCCTCCTCATTGAGGTTGCGACCAGGTTCCAGGAAGAGATGGGGTCCAGTCTCCTTGACCTCTCGCCTTACAAGCGCGATTCCCTGAACGCGGAACTTCTCAAGCGTCTGTTGCGGAGCCTTGTGCTCGGTTAGGACGCCGCGGGATGAATTGCGAGAGATGCAGCGGCCGGGACGCCGAGGTTCACATCAGGCATCAGAAGGGCAAGGAGATAGTCGAATACCATCTTTGCCGCATGTGCGCGGAACAGATNNAACAGATGGCAAAAGACGGACTGATCCCCGACATGACCTTTGATATTCCATTTGAAAGCTTCCTTTCCGGACTCCTTCACGGCCCCGGGAGCGATGTGCCGGAGGATGAAAAAGGGGATCCGGCATTTTCAGGACTCACCTGCGGAAGATGCGGCCTCGACTATTCCACGTTCAGGAGATCAGGCAGATACGGCTGCCCCGACTGTTTCGCTATCTTTCACGACAGCCTGGGGCCCCTCCTCCGGAAGATCCACGGCTTTGATGTCCACAGGGGAATAAGGCCCAGGACGGCCTGCATGGAAGCACCCTGCGAGGATGATGTAAAAACGCTCCGGGAAGAGCTTCGCCAGGCTATCGAAGCAGAAGAGTACGAAAGGGCCGCGGTCATCCGTGACAGGATCCGCGAGGTCGAGGTATAACATGAAAACAGTCGCCAGGGAGCTTGCGGACAGTCCACTGAAATGGCTTGAGGGCCTCGGGGAATCTTCAGATATTGTCCTGTCGTGCCGCGTAAGGCTCGCAAGGAATCTCGAAAAATTCGTATTCCCGTGGCGGGCCGACCCGGAAACGCTAAATACGGTCGCTGGTACGATCCGTTCCCATATTGCCCCGGATAATTCAAAAAAACCTCTGAGGAGCCTGGTCATCGATTCCCTCGACCCGCTCGCGAGGGGTATCCTGGTCGAAAGACATCTAATAAGCTCTGCCCTTGCAAGAGGTGGCCCGGGACGGGAAGCGCTGGTGGACGAGAAGGGCATCCTTTCCGTGATGTTGAACGAGGAGGATCATATCCGTATCCAGGCCTTTTTTGACGGTTTGAGGATCCACGACGCGTGGAAAGCCGCAAGAGAGGTCGATCAGGCACTTGAGGATCTTGGTTACGCGTTCGATGGAAAGAGCGGATTCCTGACGACCTGCCCCACCAACATTGGTACCGGTCTTCGCGCGTCCGTTATGATCCACCTCCCGGCCCTTTCGGTCCTGAGGAAGATAGGCAGGATCGTGGCGGAGTGCGGAAGGATCGGTCTGACAGTAAGAGGTATGTACGGTGAGGGGAGCGAATCCGCGGGGTCGCTGTTCCAGGTTTCAAACCAGGTCACTCTCGGACAGGCCGAGGAAGAACTGCTCGAGAAGGTTTACGGTGTAGCTTCGGGGCTGGTCGGCAAGGAGCGCTCCGCAAGGGTCCGTCTTCTGGACGTAAAGGGCAGGGAGTTCGAGGACAGGGCCTGGAGAGCATGGGGGCTTCTTCGAAACGCCAGGATCGTGGACAGAAGAGAATCCCTGGAGCTTCTATCCATATCCAGGATGGCTTCGGAGATGGATATTCTTCCGGCCGTTCCCACGATCGCCTGGAACAGGATGCTTCTTGATATCCAGCAGGCTCATATGCAGGCGCGTGCCGAGCGTCCGCTTGGTGCGGAGGAGCTCAACGCAAGAAGAGCCGATGTCCTCAGACGGCTCTTTGGATCACTCCCTGAAAACGGTGCAATATGAATATGGAGGTATCTATAAATGTGGCAGTTCTTTACTGAAAGGGCCAAGAAGGTCATACAGCTGGCGCACCGGGAGGCTCTCAGACTCGGTCACGATGTCATAGGGACGGAGCATATCCTTCTGGGTCTGGCTGTCGAGGGCGAAGGGGTCGCGGCGCAGGTCCTGAATTCTGCGGGAGTTTCCATCGACGAGCTGCGAACCATGGTCGAACAACTTGTGGGCAAGGGAGAGCAGAAGAGCAAGCCGGTGGATCTTCCCCTGAGCCCCAGGGCCAAGAAGGTTCTCGATCTGGCCATGCGGGAGGCCCAGAACATGTCCGTAAGTTACGTGGGAACCGAGCACATACTCCTTGGTCTCATATCCGAGGGTGAGGGGATCGCCACCCAGGTGCTGAACTCGATGGGGCTGGATTTCGACAAAGTGCGGTCGGACGTAGCCGCGGCCGTGTCATCCGGTGACGGATCGCCACTCGACCCGGGTGAAACATCATCGGATGAGCAGCCCCAGAAAGGATCGGGGCGCTCCAGGACTCCCACCCTTGATCAGCTTGGTATTGCACTGACCGAGATGGCCCAGCGAAACGAACTTGATCCGGTCATCGGACGCGGCAAGGAGATACAGAGACTCATACAGATACTCTCCCGCCGAACCAAGAACAACCCTGTGCTTATCGGTGACCCGGGGGTCGGCAAGACCGCCATAGTGGAGGGTCTGGCACAGAAGATCATCGCTGGAGATATTCCCGAGGTACTGAAAGGCAAGCGAGTGGTCCAGCTCAACATGGGCAACCTGGTCGCCGGCACAAAATACAGAGGCGAGTTCGAGGAGCGTATGCGCAAACTGGTCAAGGAGCTCCGGGAGTGCCGGGACGTGATCCTCTTTATTGACGAGATCCACACGATCGTCGGTGCCGGAGGTGCGGAAGGAGCTGTCGACGCGGCAAATATCCTTAAGCCAAGCCTCGCGAGAGGCGAGTTCCAGGTCGTTGGCGCTACGACGATAGAAGAGTACAGGAAGAACATCGAAAAGGACGCTGCCCTTGAGAGGCGCTTTCAGCCCGTCATGGTGGAAGAGCCCAATGTCGAGGACTCGATCAGGATACTTGAGGGACTGAGGGACAGATACGAGGTCCATCACAGGGCCAAGATCACCGACAGCGCTCTAGAGGCCGCGGCCCGCCTTTCCGCACGCTACATCACGGAACGCCACCTTCCCGACAAGGCCATAGATCTGATCGACGAAGCGTCGGCGCGTGCCAGGCTCAGAACAATGGAAGCGCCTGACGACATGAAGGAGATGGAGAGGCGCCTGGACGGTCTTCGCAAGGAAAAGGAGGCCATGGTCGCCTCCCAGGAGTTCGAAAAGGCAGCAAGTCTCCGGGATGATGAGCGGAAGCTCAGCGAAGAGATCGAAGAACGCCGGAAAGAGTGGCAGAAGCTCCGCAACCAGGAAGAGCCGGTCGTGGACGCCGGGCAGATAGCCTCCATCGTCTCCGAATGGACCGGGATCCCCGTTCTGCAGCTGACCGAGGCTGAATCCGCAAGGCTCATGCGCATGGAAGAGGAGATACACAAGCGC